>NZIO01000041.1 GCA_002689925.1 Candidatus Pelagibacter sp. | reverse complement strand
TTTGGCATCAAAATTTATTAAAAGAGAAGAAGTTAAATCAGATAGACCTGAACTTGGAACTGCCAGAGTTGTAATTTCAGGTGGTAGAGGAATGCAAAATGGAGAAAATTTTAAATTGATAAACGCAGTTGCTGATAAATTAAATGCTGCAATTGGAGCATCAAGAGCCGCAGTTGACGCTGGGTACATTAGTAATGAACATCAAGTTGGACAAACAGGCAAGGTTGTTGTTCCAGATTTGTACATAGCAGTGGGAATTTCTGGAGCGATTCAACATTTAGCAGGAATGAAAGAAAGTAAAATAATTGTAGCAATAAATAAAGATGGAGAAGCACCAATTTTTAGTGTAGCTGATTATGGCCTAGAAGCTGATCTATTTGAAGCTCTGCCTCAATTCTTGGAAGAATTAAATAAATTAAATACTATACAAAAATAATAGATACTGTAAAAAATTAATATATGTCCAGAGAGTCGATGGAATATGATGTGGTTATTGTGGGTGGAGGTCCATCAGGGCTATCTTCAGCAATTAAACTCAAACAATTAGATCCAAATATTAATGTTTGTTTGATTGAAAAAGCATCAGAAATAGGTGCTCATATTTTAAGTGGAAATGTTTTTGAAACTAGAGCTCTAGATGAATTAATTCCTAATTGGAAAGAGTTAAACGCTCCAATTAAAACAAAAGTTTCAAAAGAAAAATTTTTGTTTCTTGGAAAAAATAAATCTTTAAGTTGGCCTACGTGGTTACTTCCATCTGTACAACAAAATCATAAAAATTATATTATTAGTTTAGCTAATTTATGTAGGTGGCTAGCTGAACAAGCAGAGTCTCTTGGAGTTGAAATTTTTCCAGGATTTTCAGCTAACGAAATATTATATAATGAAGACGGATCTGTTAAGGGCGTTGCAACGCAAGACATGGGTATTGATAAAGATGGAAATAAAAAAGATGGTTTTGAACCAGGTATAGAATTATATGGAAAAGTAACAGTATTTGCGGAGGGTTGCAGAGGTCATTTAGGAAAAGAATTAATTAAAAAATTTAATTTGTCTAAAGGAAAAGATCCACAGCAATATGGGATTGGTTTTAAAGAAATCTGGGAAGTAGATAAAAAAAATCATCAAGAAGGAATGATTATGCATACAATAGGTTGGCCTCTAGATAGCAAAACTTATGGAGGCAGTTTTATGTACCATGCAGAGAATAATCAAATATTTTTAGGTTACGTTATTGGTTTAGACTACAAGAATCCTCATCTTTCTCCTTTTGATGAGTTTCAAAGATTTAAAACTCATTCAGCAATTAAAGATATAATAAGTGGAGGAAAAAGAATTTCTTATGGAGCTAGAGCTTTAATTGAAGGAGGTTTACAAAGCCTACCTAAAATGTTTATGCCAGGAGCTTTATTAATAGGATGTGATGCTGGAACTTTAAATATGCCGAAAATCAAGGGATCTCATACCGCAATGAAAAGTGGAATGATCGCAGCTGAAACTATTATAGAAAATATAAAAGAAAATAAAGATTTGTCAGTTTATGAAGATAAGTTTAAGAAAAGTTGGATATACCAAGAATTATATAAAGCAAGGAATGTTAAACCAAGTTTTAGTTGGGGTTTAATTCTTGGAACAATATTTACTGGAATAGATCAAATATTATTTAGAGGAAGGCTGCCTTTTACTTTAAGTCATAAGCATGCTGATCATGAAACATTAAAACCAGCAAATAAGATGCCTAAAATTGAATACCCTAAACCAGATGGAGTAATTACTTTTGATAAAACTAGCTCTGTTTATTTGACTGGTACAAATCATACAGATAATCAACCCGTACATTTAAAGCTTAAAGACCCTAATTTACCTATTAATTACACATTAAAAGAGTTTGATGAGCCAGCCCAAAGATATTGTCCAGCGGGTGTTTACGAAATACAAATAGAAAATAATATTAATAAATTTGTAATTAATTCTCAAAATTGCATACATTGCAAAACTTGCGATATAAAAGAACCTTCTCAAAATATAACATGGGTTACACCAGAAGGTGGGGGCGGTCCTAAATATGGAAATATGTAGTTAAGATTATTTTTTTAAATTAACTAAGATAAATCAATGGCATATTTTTTTAATTTATCTATAGATATTATTTTTAAGGTATTTTCATGTGTTCTTTTTAAAAAAATTGGACATGCTTTGCCAACCTCTAAAGATTTTGCATACCAACTAGCACAAACACACCAATTATCTCCATCTTTTAAACCTGGAAATCCAAATTCTGGGTGCGGAGTTATGAGGTCATTTCCCGCTTCCTTACCCCATTCTAAAAATTCATTAGTTACCTTTGCACAAACAGTATGTATACCATGATCATTTTCATCAGTGTTACAACAACCATCTCTAAACCAACCAGTTAAAGGATTAGAAGAACACTCTTCTAGCTTTTCTCCTAAAACATTTTTTTGAATCTTTAATTTATTCATTGAATATACCCAAGTTTTTTTTATTTATTTTTACATTAAAAGAAAAAGATCTTCTTTCACCATCAACTATAAAAGGATAAGCAGTATGCATTAAATAATTTGGAAAAAGTATTATATCTCCAACTTTAGGGTTATGATTATAAATACTATTATTTAATAACATTCTAGTTCCATTTATAAAATCAATAGTTCCATTTGTTTTAATTTTTTTTTTACTTTTATTTAAATTTTTTGGTATTTTTAAATAACCGACTCCAGAAATATCACCATCATGATAATGAATAGGGTTATATTCATTTGAAAATTGTCTAACCACCCAAAAGTTTTTTAACTTAATCTTAGAAGAAGTTTTATTTGTAGTTTTTTTTAAATAATTATTAATATTCTTTTTTATAAAATTATTTAAGTTTTTATTAATAAAATTTTTAGTTAAACTAATCTCTTGGTAAACTTGACCAACAACTTTTTTTGAATAATCATTCTTTTTTAAAATTTTTTTATTAGATATAATTCTATCAACTTCCTTATTAATTATATTAACCAATTTTTTTGTTAATTTTAATTTTGCTATTTTTGGCCCAAAAGGACTTAATATTTTTATTTTTGAATGCATATTTAAATTTTAGTAGGATTTGGTTTATCTTTATAAACTTTTTTTGGATCAAAAATTTTATTTTTTTCTTTAAAATTCATTTCAATTCTTTCATTATTTTTAATCTTGCCTAATGGTATAGATCTAAAAAAACAAGATCGATAACCAACATGGCAACTAGCTCCTTGTCCAATATCAGCTATTACCCAAATAGAATCTTGGTCATCATCAATTCTTACTTCTATTACCTTTTGAACAAATCCGCTGGTCAATCCTTTATGCCAAATTTCATTTCTAGATCTACTCCAATAATGAACTTCTTTTGTTTCTATTGTTTTTTTTAGCGCTTCATCATTCATATAACCGACCATAAGAATATCGTTGTTTTTTACGCAGGTTGTTACCACAGGAATTAGACCTTCTTTATCAAATTTTGGAGATAAGTACTTACCTTCTTCTATCTCTGTGACATTTTCTCTTTTTTTAAACATTTTAATTAGAAATATTTTCTATTATTATTGTTAATTAATGTTTTACAATAACCAAATACCATATATAAATTGTTGAATTATGAAATTAGTTAAAAATTTAAAAGAAAGCAAAGAAAATTTAAAAAAAGTTTCTGATTTTGAGGCAGAACAAGCAATTAAAACTATACTTGAATGGATTGGAGAGAATCCAAGTAGAGAAGGTTTGACTGAAACTCCCAAGAGAGTGATTAAGGCTTATAAGGAATATTTTAAAGGTTACAAACAAGATCCTGAAGAATTTTTAAGCAAAACATTTGGAGACGTTGAGGGTTATAACGACATTGTCATTGTAAAAAATATAAAAGTAGAAAGTCATTGTGAACACCATATGGCTCCTATAGTTGGCCTTGCTCATGTTGCGTATATTCCAAATCAAAAAATTGTAGGATTAAGCAAGCTAGCAAGAGTTGTTGAAGTTTTTTCAAAAAGACTGCAAACACAAGAAAGACTTACTATGCAAATTGCTAATTCTCTTATGAAGACACTTGAAGCCAGAGGAGTAGCTGTTTCAATAGATGCCGCTCACCATTGTATGACGATGAGAGGTGTTAAACAACATGAAACTACAACTATTACAAATTATTATACTGGATTACTTAAAGATGATTTAAGTTATCAGAATAGATATTTGAATTTAATTAATACCAAATAGTTTTATAGATAATAATAAAAAAGATGAGTGAAAATTTCAAAGCTGTAGTTTTGGATCAAGTTAATGGAGAGTTTACAAGAAAAATAAAAACACTCGAAAAAGATTTTCTTAAACAAGGAGATGTTTTAGTTAAAGTTCAATATTCCACCTTAAATTACAAAGATGCTTTAATTTTAAAAAATGGAGCCAGGTTAGTAAAAGAATATCCTCATATTCCAGGGATTGATTTTTCAGGTACAGTTATTGAAAGCAATGATAATAATTTTGGCAATGGAGAAGATGTTTTAGTTACTGGAGGAAGAATAGGAGAAATTTATTATGGTGGATACTCTCAGCTAGCTAAGGTTAAAAAAGAATTTTTAGTAAAAAAACCAAAAAATTTTTCTAATAGGCAAGCAATGATTTTAGGAACAGCAGGTTTTACCGCCTTATTATGTTCATTTGCAATTAAAGCTAGAGAAGAACTTCTATTAGGTGAAAAAGTTAAAGATGTATTAGTTACAGGAGCAACAGGCGGCGTTGGAAGTATTGCTGTTATGATATTATCAAAGTTTGGCTACAATGTAACAGCCGTAACAGGTAAAAATAATCAGTCTGATTATTTAAAAGAACTTGGAGCAAAAAATATAATTGATAGAAAAGAATTTGAAACTGAACCCAAGCTTTTAGATAAAAGTTTATGGGATGGAGTTGTAGATACAGTTGGAGGAAAAATATTATCTAATGCTATTTCACAGACTAAATATTCTGGTATTGTTGCAGCTTGTGGTAACGCTTCAGATATAAAGATAAATACAAATGTTATGCCATTTATTATTAGAGGAGTAAAACTATGGGGAATAGACTCGGTAATGGTTAGCATGGAAAGAAGAAAATTTATTTGGTCTGAAATTAGCAAGTTTATTGATTTTGATATTTTAGAAAAAGGTATTAATGAAGTAGATTTAAGTGAACTGTTAGAAACATATCCTAAAATGTTAAAGGGTGAAATTGCAGGAAGAGTTTTAGTAAAAATATAATTTTATGGATTGGGATAAGTTAAAAATTTTTCATGCTGTTGCTTCAGCTGGAAGCTTTACTAAAGCCGCATATAGTTTAAATCTAAGTCAATCAGCTATTAGTAGACAAATTCAATCTTTAGAAAATGATCTAAAATCTCAACTATTTATAAGGCATGCAAGGGGTTTATCTTTAACTGAAAATGGAGATTATTTGTTTAATACTGCTCATGAGGTTATTTCAAAACTTAAAGATGTTGAAACTGTTCTGTCCGAACACAAAGACAAACCTTCTGGAAAACTTACAGTAACAACAGTTGTAAGTTTTGGAACAACTTGGTTAACTCCTAGAATTCAAGAATTTATGACTTTAAACCCCGAAATAGAAGTAGAATTAATTTTTGATGACAAGGAACTTGATTTAAGTACTAGACAAGCAGATATCGGGATTTGGATGAGAAGGCCAAAGCAACTTAATTACATTCAAAGAAAATTGATAGACATTAACTATCATATATATGGCTCAACAAAGTATTTAGAACAATACGGGTATCCCAAAAATGTAAGCGAACTGAACAAACATAAATTTATATCTTATGGAAAAGGAACTCCTTCTCCTGTTTTTAATCCAATATGGGCTTTAAAAATTGGTATGAAAGAAAATAAAAAAAGAAAACCAGTAATGAAAGTCAACAGTGTCTATGGATTGTTGTTAGCTGTTCAAAGTGGTGTTGGATTAGCAGCCTTACCAGACTATATTACAGTTAACGTTCCAAATATTGTTAAAATTTTACCAGAAGTAGAGGGCCCTAAAACTCAAGCTCATTTTGTTTATCCAGAATCACTAAAAAATGTTGCTAGAGTTCAAGCTTTTAGGAAATTTTTATATAGTAAAGTGAGTGAGTGGAAATTTTAAAATTATTTATAAGTTTCTGTTTTAATTTTTAAAGAAGCACCTTCTTCTACAGATAATTTTTTTTGATTTAAAACACCTTCTACATCAGCTGTTTTTTTAAGCTTAATTAAATCTCCAATTATATTTCCGTTAGTTTTTCCACCAATAGAAATTTTTTGGGCTTTTATGTTTCCTTTTACATAAGAATTTGAAAAAGTTTCAACATCTTTTGCTGATACATCACCTGTAACTTTACAGTCTAGTTTTAAATTTTCTTTTTCAAGAATATCTCCATTGACTGAAACATCTGATAATAAAATTGATTCTTTTTTAGTCATTTTTATAAATAGTGTTAATTTAAACTTTACTTACATTAATCATAATGATATTTAATAAATAACTCAAGGGGTGTCTTAAAACGACTGAGAATATACCCTAATAACCTGTCCGGTAATTCAGAAAGGGAGAATAAATGGATAAAATTAACTTTTTAAGTCAATCATCATCATTAGTATTAGTTATTACAATAAGTTTAATCTTTACAATAATAGGCTTAGTTTATTCAAAAAAACATCAAAGTCTCTCAAATTATTTGACCGCAAATAGAAATGTTGATTTTTTTTCATTAACAACAAGTTTAGTAGCTTCAGCACTTGGGGCATGGATATTATTTGGCCCAGCATCCGCTGCAACATGGGGAGGAGTCGGTGCAGTTATTGGTTATGCTCTTGGTACAGCATTTCCAATGATCTTTCTAATATCTTTAGGAAAAAAAATTAGAAACAAGTTTCCCAAAGGCTCAACTCTAATAGAGTTTTTAAGAAAAAGTTTTGGTAAAAGTTTATTTAAATTAATTCTTGCTATGACTATTTTTTATATGTTTATATTTTTATGTGCTGAAGTAACAGCTATAGCTATGTTAATTAATTATATATCTGGAACAGCTTTATGGGTGACTGCTTTAATAATACTTGTTGGTACGTTAGTTTATACTCTTTATGGAGGATTAAAGGTATCAATTTTTACAGATGCTATTCAATCAATGATTATTTTAATTTTATTAATAATTTCTGCTTTATATTTGTTGTCATTTTCTGATAGTCAGTTTTCATTTGATTTTATAAAAAAAAATAGTCCTCATTTATTAAGTGTTAATTATATACCTAATTATACAGCAGGATTAACTTTCTTTATTGCAGTTGCTGCAACAAATCTTTTTCACCAAGGTAATTGGCAAAGAGTATATGCAGCAAAAAATAACAAGATACTAAAAAAAAGTTTGATCGTTTCATTTTTTTTAATTATTCCAATAGTTTTTTTTATGGGCTTTAGTGGTTTAGTTGCAATATCAGCTAACCCTAAAGTAATTCCTGATTTAGGTTTTTTTTCATTATTACTAAAAGATCAAACAGAATTTTTATCAATTGTTGTGATAATATTAGGAGTTTCTTTAACTATAAGTACTGTCGATACGCTGGTTAATGCTATTTCAAGTTTAATAGTTGTTGATGGTAAAGCTGTATTTAATTTTAAAAACAAAACAAACTACTTGAAATTTTCTAAATATTTCATAATAGCTCTTTCTATTATAGCTTTTATTATAGCGTCTAAAGGATTTAGTGTTTTGTATTTATTCTTGTTAGCTGATTTATTTTGTTGTGCATTTGTGCTCACAGTTTTTTACAGCTTCCATAATAAAACGATTAATGAAAAAACTGCATACATATCTATAATTATAGGATTAATAAGTGGATTTCTTTTATTTCCATCTCCAGATTTCACGAAGAGTATTTTGGTAGGCATTATTCTTCCTGTTGAGGTTTATCCAGTGATAATTTCACAATCTTTATTATTTTGGTCTTTTTTATTAGCGACATTTGTTCCAATACTAAGCTGGAAAATAAAATAAAATTTTTTATATCTTAAAAAAAGTTTTTATATGATGTAGTTTGAGCTATGATTCCTTTAAAAGATGACAACCCAACTTCTGGTAAACCAGTCGTTACATATTTCATAATTGGACTATGTATATTTTTATTTTTTATAGAGATATCATCTCAATCATATAAAACAGGTGAGTTTTTTTATTCTTATGGTTTAATACCATCAGTTTTAACTGGTCAAAACCAACTACCTCAGGATCTTTATAAAATACCACCTCTAGCAACTATTTTTTCTTCTATGTTTTTGCATGGTGGCTTTATGCACTTAATTGGAAATATGCTTTATATGTGGATTTTTGCAGATAATATTGAAGATGGTTTAGGCCCTAAAAAATTTTTAATTTTTTATTTACTTTCAGGGGTTGGCGCAGCTATGAGCCAAGTTTTGATGGATACAAGTTCTCAAATTCCAATGATTGGTGCTAGTGGAGCAATAGGTGGTGTACTAGGAGCGTATTTGATAAACCATCCAAATGCTCGAGTTTTAGTATTAATTCCTTTTGGTTTTTTTAGTCAATTAATTAAAATACGTGCTATTTATGTTTTGGGATTTTGGTTTGTTCTTCAGTTTATTAATTCCGCAATGAATTCTTCCCAAGGTGGTGGAGTAGCTTACGCAGCACATATAGGGGGTTTTTTATCAGGAATATTTTTGATATTATTTTTTAACAAAAAACCTAAAAAAAAAGGAAAAATATTTAAAGGACCATGGAACTAATGAATTATTTAGTACCTTTTTTAATTTTATTAACAGTTGTAGTTTTTATTCATGAATATGGACACTATTACTTTGCTAAAAGATATGGTGTAAAAGTTACAGATTTTTCAATTGGTTTTGGTAAAGAAATATTTGGATGGAATGATAAATCTGGTACCCGATGGAAAATTTGCTTAATTCCACTTGGGGGATATGTTAAATTTTTTGGTGACAGAAATGTCTTTAGTCAATCAGAACAAAATGATGCTTATAATAAATTCTCCAAAGAAGAAAAGGACCAATTGTTTGTTTTTAAACCTTTATATCAAAGATCATTAATAGTAGCAGCTGGACCAATTGCAAATTATGTTTTAGCGATATTTATTTTTTCTTTTATATATATGTTTAGTGGAAAAGATATGACTCCTGCGGTAATAAACGAAGTTATGATTGATAGCCCTGCTTTTGTAACGGGACTTAAAAAAAATGATAAAATTTTAAGTATAAATGGTAGAAAAGTTGAAAGTATTTTAGAAGTCTCAGCTTTAATTAACACATCTATGGATGAAAAAATTAAAATTACGATTGATAGAAATAGAGATGAGCTAGAATTTCATATAAAGCCTAATTTAGTATTAACCAAAGATAGTTTTGGAAACGAAGTGGAGAAAAAGATAATAGGCATTAAACTTGCACCGTTGAACAATGAGTTTAAAAGAAATAAATTAGGCCCTGCTAAAGCAGTGTTTTACTCTTTAAAAGAAGTTATATTTGTAACAACATCATCAATTGAATATTTGTTTGCAATGATCAAGGGAAAATCTGACAGTTCTCAGTTAGGAGGCCCTATTAGGATAGCTAAAATTACTGGTCAAGTTTCAGAACATGGATTAATACCCTTTTTAAGTATAATGGCATACATCTCAGTTAGCCTTGGTTTTATTAACTTATTTCCAATACCAATGTTAGATGGTGGTCATTTAATGTTTTATGCATTTGAAAAGATTTTAGGTCGCCCACTAACACAAAAAACGCAAGAAGGTTTTTTTCGAATCGGTTTATTTTTACTACTTTCTTTAATGGTTTTCGTTACTTTTAATGATTTAAAGGATCTGGGGTTGTTTTAATTTAATATTATTTTAAAATAAAATGTTTAAAAAAACCTTTAAAAACAACACTTTTTTGATTATTACAATATATAGTGTTAAAGAAGTTGATAACTACTAAAAAAAACATTGATTTTATAGTGATTTTATACGAATAGTTAAAAAAGCAATAAAAAAGGGGCAAAATGAACAAAAAACAACTAGTAGGAAAAATAGCAGCAAGCATGAATCAAAGTAAAGCAGACGCTGAGCGTACTTTTGATGGAATAACAGATATTATTCTTAATTGCTTGAAAAGTGACGAGCAAGTGAAAATTGCTGGTTTCGGAACTTATAAAGTTGCGAAAAGAAAAGCTAGAGTTGGTAGAAATCCAAGAACAGGAGAACAAATCCAAATCGCAGCTTCACAAAAAGTTAAGTTTTTACCTGCAAAAGCTTTAAAAGAAATGTTTAATAAATAATTTCTTAAAACAGCCTTTATTAATCAAATTAATAAGGGCTGTTTAAAGTAAAATTAGAGGCATATTTAACTTAATATTAAGATTTATTATCATTCCATATTTTCAACCAATCTACTAAGGGCGACAATCCATAAATAGAATTAACGTTAGTCATATGTAAAGCCAAAGATGGCATTGGAGAAAAGCAAGGGTATTTTTTATAAATAGCATGTAGAGGTTTTTCATAGGGATCAAACGTATTCAAATACATTTTTTCATAATTTTTCCAGTTTTCTATTAAGATTTTTTTAGAAATTAAATAAGTACATAAACTTTCATCAATTTTTCGCCAATGTTTTTTATATCCAGCCATTACTTTTGTTGGTTCAAATTTATTATATAAATAAGGGTAATCAGCAGCACAAAGAATTACATCTTTTTTTATTAATGTAGAAAATTTTTCATAAGAATATATCATCTCTAAAAAGGCATTAGAAGTGTGGATATAATCATCTTCTATAAAATATATTAAATCAAAGTTAGAATTTTTAGCATAAAGCTTTGACTCAAAAATATGTGAGTTATGTGCAAGCATTCGTTTATTATTTTTAAATTTCATTTTAGATTTATATTTATTTATATCTAAATTAGAAAATTCAAAATTTATGCGACTTTTTTTGACAATTTTTTTTAGTTTAGAAACTACTTCAGTTTTAGAATTATCATCAATAATTTTTAAAAAGAATTTAACATTTTTTAATTCCTTTTTGGCAAATTTAATATTATTACAAACAGATTGTAGTGATCTAAAAGTATATTCTTTTTTATCTTTTTCAAATATTCTTTTTTTATTTTGACTTAATTGTTTGTTTTCATTTGTGAAAGATCTAAAAATAATTAAAAAACTTTTAACTTTTCTTGTAATTTTTATTTCACCCAAAGGCAAAGTGATATTTTTTTTATTAATTATATTCAAATTTTGATTTAAATAAGTATTTTTTGTTGGGATGTAGAAATTACTTTGATCAATAATTTCAAAACCAATTTTACGGCATAGCTTGATAAATAATTTTTTTAAAAATGTATTTTTTTTAATTACAGGTATTTTTTTCATATTAAATCATTATTTATTCAATTGTTTGCATTTTATATCAATTTAAGTTATTTTTTAATACCTATGAAAATAAAAACTTCAAGCGATCTAGTGAAAAATGCATTGGAAGAAATTGAAACTATTTCACCCAATGATGCAAAAAAGCTCAATAATGACAAAATTTGTAATCTTATTGATATACGCGATATCAGAGAGCTAAATAGAGATGGTAAAATATCAGGTGCACTTCATATTCCTCGAGGTATGTTAGAATTTTGGTTTGATCCAACAAGCCCATACTTCAAAGAAGGTAAAATAGATCCTAGCAAAACAATTGTCTTATTTTGTGCTGCAGGCATGAGATCAGCTTTAGCTGCAAAAACACTTCAAGATATGGGTTTTCAAAAAGTTGCTCATATAAATGGAGGTTTTCAAGCTATGAAACAAGAAGGTTTTGAAATAGAGAAAGAATAAAAAATTAATTATTTTTTTGCTTCATCTAAAACAAATTGCAATCTGTCTTGACCAAAAAACATTTTATTATTTATATAAAAAGAAGGAACTCCAAAAATACCTTTTTCAAAAGCATCTAAAGTTTTTTTTTTTAATCTTTCTTTAGTTTCAGTATTATTAATATCTTTTAGAAATTTATTAGATGGAATATTTATCTTTTTTAATAATTTTTCAATTAATTGAATATTATTAAGATCTAAATTATTTTTCCAAATCGCATCAAAAAAAATATTAACATACTCATTAGATACTTCCTGTTGTTCTGCAATTAAAGCACCACGCATTAAGTTTAATGATTTAATTGGAAAATATGAATTAAATTTAAATTCAATATCATTTTTTTCAGCCAATAATTTGCAATCTCTAATCATAAATTTAGCCTTTAATGGAATAAAAGCTGGAGCTTGAATAGCAGCTAGTTTATGAAGACCTCCTAGAAAAATAGGCATGTAATTTATTTTTATATGAAATTTTTCTTCTATTTTCTTTATTTCTTTATGAGCTAAGTATGAATATGGACTTACAAAATCATAATAAAATTGAAAACTTTTAATCATATAAAATAATTTTTCTGGAAAAAAAGACCCTAATTAACCAGTATAGAAAAAAGCCAACTGGACCGGTTAAATAAATTAATAGAAGAGGCAAAAACATTATCCATTTAGGTATACTATATTTTATGCCATCTCTTGAAACCCAAGAACCTATAAAAAGATTTATAGATAAAAAATGTATCCAAAATAATAGCAAAAAGCTTTCTTCTGAAAATAAAGTATATAGTTCGTCTAATCCCCAGTATAAATCAAATACATTAAATAAATGTTGATCAAAAAATACATTTTTATATACAATGTAGATATAAACACTTGATAAAACCAAGGGTAGAAAAAAGGAATTAATTAGTATTTGGTTAATTTTAGAAGAGGGTGTTAGAAATATTATTAGCCAAAAAGGCAAGACTCCAATATTTATCCATAAATAAATTGTATCAATTACAAAATAAGATTGTAAATTAGACATCATTTAAAATTAACTATACATTAAATTGAAAAATTTGTGAATTCTTTTATAAATAAAAAAACTCTAGAAAAAACAATAGATGAAATCAGAGAATTGGCCTTATCTTATTTAGATAAATACAGCTGTTCTAAACAACAAATAAAAATTTATTTATTAAAAAAATGGATTTCAAAAAATAAATCTATTCGTGATAAAAAAGATATACTTAAGATTATAGATGCAGTTATTTTATCTCTAGAAAAAAACAATTTAATTAGTAATAAGTTATATTCTGACTCAAATACAAAAAAATTTATTAGACGTGGTTATTCTATAAACAAAATAAAATCTGTTCTTTTTAAAAAAGGAATAGAAGATGAATATATAAAAGAAAGCATTTCTAAAGTTACTGAAGGTGATAATAACCCAGATTATTTTTCAGCAATAAAACATTGTAAAAGACGTAATATTGGACCCTTTAGAAATGAAAGTAATAGGTCTTTATTTTATAAAAAAGATATTAATATTTTAGCTAGAGCTGGATTTAGTTACGAAACATCAAAAAAAATTTTAGATATCTCGAAAGACAAGTTAAAGAAAATGCTATCATTTATGTAGTTTTTTTGTTTTTTTATCTTTTGATATATATTCGTTTAGCGTTCTTCTTAAAATATTTTTGACAATCACAAAAACAATTAAACCAAAAATAGAAACTGAAACTATGATAATCAAAATTGTTTTTAACATAACAAAAATAAAAGATTATTTTTTATTATTTCTTAAGATTTCTATGTTTTAATTTATCAATTTTTTGTACTTTTTTTATTTCAGGAAAGTATGAGGTTTTCAGAGTTTGAGAGTCAATTGTTTGTATAGCGTGTTCAGTAATACTTTTTCCAGTACTTTTTTTTACAATATAGTTAGCGGATGAGCTTATACCTGATTGTATTATTGATGCTGTTGTAAAACCCGAAGTTGCTGGCCCTATAAAAGCCATAGGCAGCATATAACAACCATTTAAAATTATACCGACTGCGAGCAAAAGTATTACTCTCATTATTTAAAACCTTTTTTAATTTAATCTTAATAAACCTTATAGAAGATTCGCTTAGAATAAAAGATGTCATTAATTCTTAAATTATTTTAAAATACAACCCACAGGTGATTATAAATGTAATTGCTTTGATCTTTTTACTAATAATGGAGGATTCTTATAATCTTTCTTCCCATATAAAATTTCTTCACCATTTATATTTTGAAATATTCCACCCGCATGCTTTACTATTGCATGTCCTGCCGCAATATCCCATTCATAGGCTCTAGCTCTACAAGTATAAATATCCGCTTCACCTGCAGCAATAAGGCAGAATTTATATGAACTAGACACCTTAGTAAAATCATTAGCATTATTTTTTTTTAAAATTTTAAGAACATCTTCGCTAGGTTCTGTTGAATTTGTTAGTGCGAATACTTTATTTTTTTTAGTTTTTTTTTGGCAACTTAAAATTACTTTTTTATTATCTATTATTTGGTAAGCTTTTTGATCACCGTAGGAAAAAAACATCCTTTTTTTTTCAGGGGCAAAAATTATTCCAATAGCTGGTTTTTTATCAATGATTAAAGCAGCATTTAAAGTATATTCATCCTTCTTTTTAATATATTCTCTTGTTCCATCTATAGGGTCTATAAGCCAAAATGTTTTAAAACTATTCTCAACTTTCAAATTAACAGTTTCTTCAGATATAATGGGTATATTAGGAGTAATTTTTGAAATATTAGTTCTTAAAATTTTATCAACAGCGATATCTCCATCTGTTACAGGTGATTTATCTGGTTTAATTGTAATCTTAATGCCTTTTTTTATATATCTTTTTGCTTCTTCACCGGCCTCAAAAAAAGGATCTAATAAATCTTCAGTAATTTTTTTTAGTTGTTCTACTTGCATCTAATTTATCTAAATTTACAATATCAAGGTTTAAAACTTTCTTTCCAACATTTTCAAAATTAACAGTTACTTTATTTTTAACTATAGTCTGTATTTGCCCAATTCCCCAATCTTTATTTTTTGGGTTTATAACAAAATCACCAGGTTCAAATTCAAAAAACATTAATGGAAATAAAATTATTTATGTATTAAAATATATACTTAAATTAAAAACAATAACAATGAAAAAAATTAATTCTATAGACATTGAAAAGATACCTAAAGACACAAAAGTAGTTGTGGCTATGTCTGGTGGAGTAGATTCTTCAACAGTAGCAGGAATAATGAAAAAAGAAGGTTATAATGTTATAGGTGTGACTTTAAAACTTTATGATGACACAAAAACTAAATCCACGAGACAATGTTGTGCCGGTCAAGACATAATGGATGCTAAAAGAGTTGCTAACAAGCTAAATATAACTCATAAAATTTTATATTACCAAAAAAAGTTTAAAACGGATGTTATAGATAATTTTGTAGATAGTTATATTTCTGGTGAAACACCAATACCCTGTGTTCAGTGTAATAAATCTGTAAAATTTAGAGATTTATATTCATTTTCAAAAGAAATAAATGCAGATGCGTTAGTTACCGGGCATTATGTAAATAGAATTCAAAATAAAGAGAATGGCGAACTTTATAGAGCGACAGATATTACAAAAGACCAAAGTTATTTTTTATTTAATACCACTCAAGAACAGCTTAACTATTTGAGATTTCCTTTGGGAAAAATAACAAAAAAAGAAACAAGAAATATAGCTAGAGAACTAAAATTAAATGTGTTTGAAAAACCTGAAAGTCAGGATATTTGTTTTGTTCCTAATGGTGATTATGCATCTGTTATAATGAAATATAGACCAGAGTCTTTTAAAGAAGGAAATATAGTGGATTTAAATAATAAAATTTTAGGAAAACACGAAGGTATAATTAATTATACTATAGGGCAAAGAAAAGGTATTAGAATATCAGATAAAGAACCTCTTTATGTTATAAAAATAAATTCTCAGAAAGATGAAATAATTGTTGGTCCCAAAAGTGCATTAGGAATTAATAATATTTATTTAAAAGATTTAAATCTGTTAGAAAGTTTTAATGAAGAAAATTCAGAGATATTTATAAAAGTTAGATCTACTGGAAAACTATTAAAAGCTGAAGTTAAAATAAAAAATGACAAAGCTAAAGTTTTATTAAAACAAAAAGAAAATGGTGTTTCTCCTGGTCAAGCGTGTGTTTTTTACTCTAAAAATAAAATTGGGGATAAACTTTTAGGAGGAGGCTGGATAGAGCAAACTAACTGAATTATTTATCCACACAATTAACAACAATCTTTTTTTTTTAAACTCAACTATAAAGTGATAGCTAATATTATTGTATTGTGATGTAATGTAATTAATTAAGAGGCAACTCTTAACTGGCCAGTTAAAGAAAAACCGAGAGGTTCAAATTTAACGGGCAGAAAGTGAAAGGTAGTAGTACTAACCACCTTTTGCGGCGAGACGAAGGTAGTACTTCAACAGCGTCTCAAACTTTTAGATTATGTAGGGAAACCTACATAGTCTTTTGGTTTTTTAGGGGCAAAAATTCAAATTATATTTTACCAATCTTAAGCACTTTAATTAAAATTTATTACAATAATTTTTATAGCGACTCATATATGATGACTTTAGCGGTAGAGGCGGGAGACTTAATCTACCGCTAACCTAAAGAAGCTTCTAAAAATTTACTTTTTTTTCCAAAATAAAAATGTAAGAAAGTAAAAACTTATTATAGCCACGAAGTAGTTCCACTCTAAGATATGTTTTAAATCTTTAAATCCAGAAGAAGACAATATAGGAATAGTAACTAAAGCCACAATAATTAATGTTATTACTAAAAAAATTTTTATATTTAAAACCCATTGCCTGAATAAATTTTTGATATTTTTTTTAAATTTTATAAAATTTATTACAAGCAGAGTTTGAGCTATTAATTCAAAAATTATAAAAGACAAAAGCACAAATCTTCTAAAAAACTTATATATTTCCATATCAATGTTAACACCTAGAAATATAGAGTGCAAAACCAAGAATACCGCAGAAGCTATACCAAAAAATCTAAAATATTTTATAAGCGAAGAGTGTGAATCAAGAGAACTAAACAATCTAGAGTTATAAATCCAATATTTAATAAGTAGAAAAGCTGTAAATATCATAGCTGGTTTAAATATTAGATAACTGGGGTATACTCTAGCGCTTCTGCTTATCGAAAATTCACCACTCAAGTAGGGAATGGTAAAATTTAGTCTACTTACATGGTCTACTTCAAACAATGTTTCTGTAAAATATTGATGATGAGTGACTATTAACCAGCATATATTAACTGCCAACAAAGGTATTATAAAGATCCATAAACTAACCTTTTTAATTTCTTTTAAATTATTCAATTATTACTCTATTTTTTTTTATTTCTTTTACGAGCTCTTCTTTTTTTTGATCCCATTTTTCTTCGTCCTCTATGTTTTTTTGGGTATCCCATATTCATCCTTTTATACTTTTATAAATAATATTAATTGACCTTATTACTTGGATATAGCATTCTCCTTATTTGTTATCAAATATTTTATGAAAAAATCTATAAGAACAATTTTAAAATCTGAGGCAAAAGATCATATTTCCAGATCTGTGAACCCACCAGTTGTTCGAGCATCCACAGTTCTTTTTAAAACAATGAAAGAATTAAGAAATCATCAAAAAGATATTGTGAAAGGGAAAAATGTAGAATTTTGGGATTATGGAAGGCAAGGAACTCAAACAACAGTTCAATTACAAAAACTATTAAAAGAACTAGAAGAAGCACATCAAGTTTTTTTAACTCCAACAGGCTTTAGTGCAGTTGCATTAGCGATTATGAGTATGTGTAGACCTGGTGATGAAGTAGTAATCTCAGATGGCGTTTATAGACCAACCCAAAAACTTACTGATGATTTACTTAAAGAATTTAATGTTAAAGTTACTTGGTATGATCCAAATAATTTTGAAGATTTAAAAAATAAGATCACAAAGAAAACTAAACTAATTTATGTTGAAAACCCTGGAAGTAATACTTTTGAAATGAATGATTTGGGCAAAATAGTTTCTTTAGCTAAAAGTAAAAATATTATTACAGCAATTGATAATACCTGGGCTACAGCTTATTTTTTTAAACCATTAAAATTAGGCTTTGATATATCCATAACATCTGCAACTAAATATTATTCTGGACATGGTGATGTGATGGGCGGAACTGTTGCTGTTAATAAAAAAGTTTACAAAAAAGTTTGGTGGTATAATCACGTATCTGGATATCGTTTATCACCTGATGACGCTTATTTAATTATAAGAGGATTAAGAACTTTAGATATAAGAATGGACAAACATCAAGAAAATACAAAGAAAGTTATTAATTTTTTAAAAAACCAAAAAAAAATATTCAAGATTCTATATCCATATAAAACCTCATCAAAAGAATTCAAATTATGGAAAAAATATTACTCTGGTGCTTCTGGATTAGTCAGCGTGATAATAAAAAGTAAAAATAAAAATTCTGTATATAAATTTGTAAATACGTTAGAATTATTTGGCATTGGCTATAGTTGGGGTGGTTTTGAAAGTCTTGCAGTTTATACTGATCCTGTAGAATTAGGAAAAAGACGATATTTTAAATTAGAAAAAAACGAACATTTAGTTCGTTTGCATATAGGGCTTGAAGACCCCAAAGATTTAATAAATGATTTAAAAAGTTCTTTAAGATTTATAAAATGATTAAAGAAAGCTTCTTTCCAAATAAATTAGCTTTAATAACAACTGTATCTGCCTGCTTAGTTGTTTCTGTTTCAATGGGACTAAGACAAATTTTTGGTCTATTTTCAGATTTTTTTGTTGAGGATTTGCAATGCACTATTACTCAATTTGGTTTAGCGATTGGAATTCAAATGTTAATGTGGGGTTTGTTTGCTCCTATTTTTGGAGCCTTAGCTGACAAGATAGGAGGGAACAAAGTTACAATTATATCTTTTTTATTTATGGCACTTGGAATTTATTTGCTTTACTCGGGGCCTAATACGGGAGTTTTTTTTCAGGTTAACCTTGGTTTGCTTATTGGTATAGGGCTGGGAGGTACTGCCTTAAGTGTTCAAATATCTGAAACAGGTAAACACTTTTCAAACGAAAATAGAGGTTTGGCTGTTGGTATAGTAGTTGCTTCAGCTTCTATAGGATATTTTTTCTCACCATTGTATACAAAATTTGCTTTAACAAATTTTGGATGGGAAAAAACTTTACAAACTTTTTTATATTTTATTTTTTTTGCAATGATTGCAGCAATTTTTATTTTACCTACTAAAAAAGAAAAATATAAAAACAAAGATTCAAATGATACTCAAACAATTCCTAATGCTCTTAAAGAAGCATTAAGTCACAAAGGATATCTTTATTTGCTTTTTGGTTTTTTTGTATGTGGTTTTAATATTACTTTAGTTTCTTCCCACATACCTGGTTATATTCAAGAAAGAGGATTTGAAATATGGACAGCGGTAGCAATTTTATCATTAATTGGTTTATTTAATATTTTTGGAACCTTAATCGCGGGATATCTATGTGGAAAAAATAGTAAAAAAATTATTCTTAGCTTTATATATTTTGCTAGAGGAATAGTAATGATATTATTCTTAACTTTACCAACTTCATCCTATGTAGCCGTTGGATTTGGTATATTGTTTGGGGCACTTTGGTTATCAACAGTTCCACCAACTAGTGGAATAATTTCACAAGTATTTGGAACAAGATATGCTGCTATGTTATATGGGATAGTTTTTTTTAGCCACCAAATTGGATCCTTTTTAGGAGCATTTTTAGGTGGTTATTTTTTTGATAAATTTGGTTCTTATGATTATGCGTGGTACTTATCAATTGGTTTATGTTTTTTTGCCACTCTAATACATTTACCTATTAATGAAAAACCTTTACCTAGACTTGCAACAACATAATAGCTTATGAAAATAATTTTAATAATGGGTTTACCCGGGTCAGGCAAAACAACTTTAGCATCAGAATTAGCTCCATTAATAAATGCAAAAAGAATTAATGCAGACGAGGTAAGAAAAACAGCAAATGATTGGGATTTTTCTGAAGAGGGAAGACTGAGACAAGCAAAACGTATGGCAGATCTTGCAACAAAATATAAAGAAAATGGAAATTATGTTATAGCAGATTTTATTTGCCCAACTCCAGAAACTAGAAATTTATTTCCAGCTGATTATATTGTTTGGGTAGATACAATTAAAAAAGGTCGTTTCGATGATACAAATGCAATGTTTGTTAATCCAAAAAAATTTGATTGCCATGTTATAACACAAAATGCTAAACAGTGGGCTAAGCAAATAGCAGAGGAAATAAAATAATGCCATATGAATGGGATAATAAAAAACCAACAGCCCAAATGCTTGGAAGATGGCAACCATTTCATGAGGGTCATTACGCATTGTTTGAGGAAATCATAAAAAAAACTGGACAAGTATGTATTCAAGTTAGAGATGTACAAGGAGTTGATGACAACCCTTTTGATTTTGAAGATGTTAAATCTAAAATTTCAAATAAATTAAATTTTAAATATAAAAACAGGTTTAAAGTAGTTCTAGTACCAAATATTACCAATATTTGTTATGGCAGAGGTGTGGGTTATAAAATCGAAGAAATTGTTTTGCCTGAAGAAATTCAAAAAATCTCAGCAACAAAAATTAGAAAAAAGATGAGAGAAAAAGGTGAACTAAAGTAGTTTAAATAATCTTAAACTTTTTAAATATATTACATTCTTAACTAATAATTATAAGATAATCTGTAAAAAAATATTTATGAAAAAAAATGATTATTTAGAAAAGTTATCTAGTTCCAAAAAACCTTTTATAATTTATAAAGTAAAAGGTGGGTATGATTTATTTACTGATTTTTCTGAAAAAATTATTTTAAATAAACATAATATAGATAATTTTTTTAAAAAGATTAAAAATAAAAAAGATAAAAAAAGTCTTCAAAGTTTATATATTGGTTTTTTTGGATATGAAATTCTTTGTAATTTAAATAGTATTAAAATACCAAAACAAAAAAAATTAAATCTTCCCAAAGGTATATTTTATAAACCGGAAACAATAATTAAAATAAGAAAATATATTACAATAAAAAGTTTTTTTAAAAATTTTTATTCAACCAGAACATCTAATAAATTTAAAATTAATATTAACTTAGATAAATATAAAAAAATTTTTAATAAATTCTCAAAAAAAATTAAAGAAGGAGAAACTTATCAAATAAAAATTTGTACAAAATATAAAAATAAATCTTCAATAAATCCATTATCTTTATTTTGGAAGTTAATGAAAACCAATGCTGCACCAGAGTCATTTTTGATTAAAGATAAAAATTATTCAATCATTAGTTGTTCACCAGAAACATTAATAGAAAAAGTTGGTGATAAAATTATAACAAAACCTATTGCTGGAACATTAGAAAAAAAAAAAACAACTAACATTAAGAAAGCACTTTCTTATTTCAGAAATAATATTAAAGAAACAAAAGAACATAATATGATAGTAGACATGGAAAGAAGTGATTTATCTAAAATCTGCAGACCTGGGACTGTAAAATTATCAAAAATAAAATATGTAGAAGAATATAAGGATCTGTATCATTATGTTACAGAGATAAAAGGGATAATAAAAAAAAATATTAATACTAAAGATATTATAATAGCTATGATGCCAGGAGGATCCGTGATTGGTTGTCCAAAAATTAGTACTTTAAATTTATTAAACAAACAAGAAAAAGAAAGTAGAAATATTTTCACAGGAAGCTTTGGGTTTATAAGGTTTAATGGAGACATGCGATTTAATATAATCATTAGATCTATTTTAAATTATAAAAATATTTCCGAAATATCAGTTGCTTCTGGTGTGGTAGTGGACAGTAATGTAAAACATGAGTTTAATGAAAATTTTATTAAAGCTAAATCACTTATGGATCTTTATAAATGATTTATATAATTGATCATAAAGATTCCTTTACTAATAATATAGTTCATCAATTTTCTAAATTTGATGAGCATGTAGAGTGTCAAAATTTTAATAAAATAGATTATAAAAAATTAAATAAAGCAAAAGTTATTGTATTTTCACCCGGGCCTGGATCACCAAAAGATTATCCACTAAGTTTAAATATTTATAAACGCTACAAAAAAAAGAAAAAAATAATTGGAATTTGCTTAGGCTTTCAACAAATTCTTTTTAACGAAAAGGGAGAAATAGTAAAACAAAATAAAATTTATCATGGATATCAATCAACAATTAGAGTAACTAATAAAAAATCAATATTTAATAACCACGCAGTATTTAAAGTAGGCAGATATCACTCTTTAAAATTAAAAGAACCATTTTTTGCTAAAAATTTTGAGATAACCATGAGGTGTAAAAACTCAAATATTGCAATGGCAATAGAAAATAAAATAGATCAAATTTATGGTTTTCAATTTCATCCTGAATCTTTTTTAACGGAAAATGGTAACTTATTTATTAAAAAAATCCTATCTGCATAAAGATCTTAAAGAAGTTAATTTTAAAGATCTTTGGAACTCACATGGAGTTTTTACTACTATGTGGATTTTTGGAAAACCAGCCAAAATTCTTTTTTTTAAACAACATATTAAAAATTTAATTAAATCACTTAAAGTATACAGATTAAAAAAATCAAATATTGAAAATAATATTCTTAAGCTTATAAAAATGAATTTAAGTAAAGATAAAAAGTATAATCATTTATTAAGAGTTGCTATTAATAAAAATATGATTTCTATTTCTTTAAGAAAAAGAATAAAACCAAAATTAAGTTTTAATTTAAAACTAGTTAAACATAAAAGAACAAAGCCTGAATTTAAAAATTTAAAGTATAAAAAAATATTAAAATATTTATCTAAAATGAACCCATCAAGCTCAGATATAGGTTTGTGTGTTAATAATAGATTATTAGAAAGTGGAACTTCTAATATACTTTTTGTAAACAAAGGAAAGATATATTCTCCGATTAATAATATTTATAAAGGAATTACTTTTCAATTTTTCGAAAAAAAATTAGGTAATATTATAAAAAAGAATATTTTAATTAAATCTTTAAATAATTTTGAAGAGATTATTTTGATTGGCTCTGGAAAAGGTGTAGTTTCTGTCAAGTCCATTAAAAAACCTGATTGGTACAGAAAAAGTTCAAAAATTTATAGACTTTTATCAAAAATTTACCTTGAAGCTGTTACAAACTGTCCTCGATATAACGGTTGATCTATTAAACCTTTTATACTAAAAATATTCAATATCTTAAGATTCTTTTAATGCGTGAGGGAAGCACTTTTATGATGATGATTAATCCATTTTCTACATTAGCAGATTCTATTGCCCCTATATTTATGCAAGGATTTGTAATTATAATGGTTTCTTTAGTTATAGTTGGAACATTAGTTGATATAATTCATAAGAAAAATGTAAAATATTTTTTTCAAAATGCTAAAAAGGCAAAACAATCTGCAACAAAAGAATTAAAAACTGGAGAAAGAGCTTCAGTAATTGCTAAAACAATTGTTTACGATATTGGCACTACATCAGAATTAGGTGCTGGAAAAAGAAGGATTGCACATTTACTAGGAATGTATGGAACTATTTTATTTTGGATAGCTTCAGCTGTTATGATTTTTTGTTATTCTTCTGTATCATCAAACACTCCAGCTGCATGGCCAATAATTTGGCATGTAGGAGCAATCATGACTGTTTTAGGTGGTTGTTGGTTTTGGTTTTTCTTGAGAGTTGATGTTTATTCAGAAGCGCAACCTTGGTATAGGATTATCAAAGCAGATTTATTCGTACTTGCACTTATATCTACATCTTTATTTGGATTAATTTGGTCTTATTTACAATCATTGAACTTAAATGATAGATGGGATGATAAAGTATTTTTAGTTTTATATATTGTTTCTAATCTTGTTTTGTTTGGTGGAGTTTACTGGTCTAAATTTGCCCATATGTTTTATAAACCAGGAGCAGCATTACAAAAAAATTTAGCAGAAGCAGATGGATCAAGAGATAATTTACCACCAGAAGCAGATGCGCCAGAACAATTTGGTTTAGGAATTAAACGTGAAGCACCGAAGCATTATTAATATGAACACTAAACTCTCAAAGAAAGGAAAAAATTAAAATGTCAACTTTTGTATACATGACTAGATGTGATGGATGTGGCCATTGTGTAGATATCTGCCCATCTGATATTATGCACATAGATGAAACTATTAGACGTGCTAAAAATATTGAACCCAATTTTTGTTGGGAGTGTTATTCATGTGTTAAAGCTTGTCCAAACCATGCAATTGATGTCCGTGGTTATGCAGATTTTGCTCCTATGGGTCACAGCGTTAGAGTTAGACGTGAAGAAGAAAAAGGAACAATTTCTTGGAAAATTAAATTTAGAAATGGTACAGAAAAAAACTTTGTATCACCAATTACTACTAAACCTTGGGGTAAATTTATTCCAAAATTATCTGAAGGTGATAAACCAAATCAGGGTGAAATTAATTCTCAAAGACTCTACACTGAACCAGAAGGTTTAAATATAAATGGTGAATTACCATCAGTTCCAAAAAAATCATTTAAAAAAGGAGTTTATTATTAATGGCTAAGCATAAAACTCATTATGAAGATTGTGATGTTCTTGTAGTAGGTGGAGGTATGGCTGGTACGGGTGCTGCATTTGAAGCTAGGCACTGGGGAAGAGATTTAAAAATTGTTTGTGTTGAAAAAGCTAACATTGATAGAAGTGGAGCTGTTGCGCAAGGTTTATATGCAATTAATTGTTATATGGGAATGCAGTGGGGTGAAAATCAACCCGAGGATCACGTTAGATATGCCCGTAATGATTTAATGGGAATGGTTAGAGAAGACTTAGGATACGATATGGCACGTCATGTGGATTCAACAGTACATATGTTTGATGAATGGGGTTTACCCATGATGAAAAATGAAAAAACAGGTCGTTATCTTAGAGAAGGTAAATGGCAAATTATGATTCATGGCGAAAGCTATAAACCAATAGTGGCAGAAGCAGCAAAAAAATCAGCAGATAAAATATATAACAGAATTATGGTCACACATCTTCTTATGGATGAAGAAAAAAATAATAGAGTGGGGGGTGCTGTAGGTTTTAATATGAGGACTGGTGATTTTTATGTTTTTAGAGCAAAAACTGTAATTGTTGCTGCTGGTGGAGCTTCTCATATATTCAAACCTAGAGCAGTAGGTGAAGGAATGGGAAGAACTTGGTATGCGCCTTGGAGCAACGGATCTGCTTACGCATTACCAATTGCTGCAGGAGCTAAAATGACACAAATGGAAAATAGAATAGTGTTATGTAGATTTAAAGATGGTTACGGTCCAGTAGGAGCTTATTTTTTACATCTTAAAACATATACTCAAAACGCTAACGGAGAAAATTATGAAAAAAAATGGTATAATCAAACCAAAGAGTTAGTTGGAGATTATATAGACCATCATCCAACTCCAACATGCTTAAGAAACCATGCTTTTATTCAAGAAACAATGGCTGGTGGTGGACCAATCCAAATGGTTACCACAGAGGCTTTTCAAGACCCTCATTTAGAAACCGTTGGATGGGAAAATTTTCTTGGTATGACTGTTGGACAAGCAGTTGTTTGGGCGTCTCAAAATATTGATCCAAAATATACAAATCCAGAATTAACAACATCAGAGCCATATGTAATGGGTTCTCACGCTACTTGTTCAGGAGCTTGGGTAAGTGGACCTGAAGATCTTTCACCCCCAGAGTATTTTTGGGGTTATAACAGAATGCTTACTGTTGAAGGGCTTTTTGGTGCAGGTGATACAGTAGGTGGAAGTGCACATAAATTTTCATCAGGTTCTTTTACCGAAGGACGTTTAGCTGCAAAAGCTGCAATTAAATATATAGAAGATAAAATGGCTGAAAATATCAAAGTTAGTGATAAGCAATGTGATGAATTTAAAACAGCAGTATATAAACCATTAGAAAATTATACAGTTGGAAGAAATGAGATTACTGGTGGCACAGTTTCACCAAGTTATATTTCGCCAATTCAAGGTCTTCAGCGTCTTCAAAGAATTATGGATGAGTATGTAGGTGGTATTGCTACAAATTATATGACTAATGAAAATATGCTTAAAAGAGGCTTAGAATTATTAAAGTGGTTAGAGGAAGACTTAGAAAATGTTGGTGCTGAAGACTATCATCAGCTTATGAGAGCTTGGGAATTAAAACATCGTGCTATAACCTCACAATGTGTTACAGAACACACTTTATTTAGAGAAGAAACTCGTTGGCCTGGTTACTATTATAGAGGCGATCATATGAAATTAGATGATGATAATTGGCATTGCCTAACCGTTTCCAGACGAGACCCAGAGACCGGCAAATTTACATTAGAAAAAGTTCCCGTTTATCATATTGTTGATGAAAAAGAGAAAAAACAAGCCTCTTAATATCAACTAGACTTTAAAAGGTTAGAATAAATTTATGGATCTTCTAGAGAAATCTGATGATGAAATCATAGAAATTGCCAAGCCAATTTGGGATAATCTAGTTAAAAGCTCAAATATGAAAAATTATGGTGGTTTTACAAAAGATTTTGGGACTCAAATGTTATTTGGTGCTAACGAGGTAGAGTTAGGCAAACAATGGTCCAACAATAAACTTTTAACTAGTTTATCTGAAGATTATGAGGCTTTTGGATGTTTACGAAGAGGTCTTAATATTACTGTACTTTTTAAACAGAAAAGCAAAGATATTCCAGGTGAGTTTTTAGGTCGTTTAGTTCTAGGCATTGAAGATGATGAGGTTAAAGTTTTTGGTGCAACAATCTATTGATTTATTTTAAAAAGGTGAATTAATTTTTTTTTTACATTATTGAAATAACATTTGGTAAATTGCTAAAGTTATGTTAATTAAAATCAATAATGTATACTTTTAACGAAAATTATCAAAAAATTATCAAAAAATTACCTGAAAAATCCTTTAAGGCAACTCTTTATTTATTATTAGCAATTTGCTGGGGTGTGATTTTATTTGGCACTTTCATGTTAGTAAGCTAAAAAACTTAGCAATTATTTAATTAATAATTTCATATAATATCTATTTATTGACTTTCTTATATTTGAAGAATACTTATTAATTACAAATATATGGAAGTATTTTTACCTATAGCCGAAGTTCAGATAAATGTAATTTTAATACTCTTTGTAAGTTTTGTTATTGGTTTTTTATCAGGATTATTTGGTGTTGGTGGGGGATTTTTAATGACACCTTTCTTAATTTTTATGGGTATACCCCCAGCTTATGCAGTAGCAAATGAAGCAAATAATATTTTAGCTTCATCAAGCTCAGGTGCTTTAACTCATTGGTTTAAAAAAACATTAGATATTAAAATTGGTTGGTTAATAATTAGTGGTGGTTTGCTTGGTACTTTTTTAGGAATACTTACGTTTAGTTATTTTAAAGGAATTGGTAAAATAGATTTAATAATTGCTTTATCTTACATGTATGTATTAGCAATTATTGGAAGTTTCATGCTTAGAGATGGAATCATGGAAATTGATAGAATTAAAAAAAAAGTTATAATTAAAAAAAAATTACACACTCATTACTGGATACATGGATTACCTTTCAGAATGAGATTTAAGACTTCTAAATTGTACGAAAGTGCTTTAGTACCAATTATTTTAGGAATCATTGTTGGATTTATTGCGGCCATAATGGGAGTAGGAGGTGCATTTTTGATGGTGCCCGCCATGATATATTTAATTGGTATGCCAACTAAGCTAGTTCCAGGTACTTCTTTATTTGTAACAATTTTTGTAACTGCATTTGTTACAATATCTCACGCTTTCACCTATCATACAATTGATTTACTTCTTGTTTTAATATTAATTACAGGTTCAATTGTAGGAGTGCACTCAGGACAAAAGATCGGTCAAAAATTAAAAGGATCAGAATTAAAAACTTTACTTGCTTTGCTTATGCTTTCAGTTGGAGTTTTAATGGCTTATGAAACTTTTTTCAAAAAAGGAACTGCAAGTCTTAGAATTCCAACAGACCAAGTTGCTCAAATTAGCGAAATGGGAAAAATAATTTTTAATTTATCTGATAAATACCCAATTGTTTATGGTGTCTCATCAATCTTTATTGCTTTAGGCGCTGGTGTATTAGTTTCATATATAAGAAGACAAATAAGTCAAAAAATTAATAAAAAAACTATATAATAATTTAATTATAAATTTTAAAACCCATTCTAATCGCTACAAAGATAACAAGAAAAGAAGTCAATAAAACTAGAATACGATTTGGGAATACTTTTAAATTTAAATAATTACCAATTTGACCTCCTATCAAAACAGCTATTAATAAATACCAATAAGACGAAATTTCATTTAAAACTTCATTTTTAGTTAATTGACCAATAATTCCTGAAATTGAATTAATAAGAATAAATAATGAAGCTGAGGTAGCTATGTTTTTTGGTTTTTCAGCTTTTATTAAAAAAAGTATTGGGCTTAAAAAAATTCCACCTCCAATTCCAATAACACCAGAAATAAGACCTAATAATCCACCAATAGATATGGAAATAGGGATTGGTATTTTTCTATATTTTTTATCATTGTTATTAAAAGAGTTGAACTTTAATAACAACAAGATGCCAGAAATAGATAAGATAAAAAAAAGCAGTATTTCAAATAATTGTTTATCAATAGGTAAAGAACCACCAATAAAAGCCATTGGTATTGACCCTATTAAATATGGAGTTAATAATTTTAAATTAAGGTTACCTGCTCGGATATAATTAAAGCAATTTCCAGATACTACAATAATGTTACAGGATAGTGCTATTACTGGAAAAATAAAATAAGGTATATTCCAAACCAAAAGTAAAGCTAAATAAGTAGAGCCACCCCCAAAACCTACACTTGAATAAAATAATGATGTAATAAAAAATAATATTGTTAATAAAACCATAATTATCTATATAATAAAGTTTTTTAAAATTGAATATTTAACACTATATACATTATGCAAGTTAATATAGCACTTTTAACAGTCACTGATACCAGAACTCTTCAAACGGATAAATCTGGAGCCATTCTTGTAAATAAGATTAAAGAACAAAATCACAATTTAGTTGATAGAAAAATAGTTAAAGATGAAAAAGGAGAAATAAAGAAAATTTTAACTGAATGGATTAAAAGAAACGATTTAGATGTAATTATAACTACTGGAGGGACAGGTTTAACAGGCAGAGATATTACACCAGAAGCAATCAAAGATATTAAAGATAAAGAAATTCCTGGATTTGGAGAGTTGTTTAGAGAATTAAGTTATAAAACTATTGGTACTTCAGCAATGCAATCAAGAGCATGCGCTGTTTTAGCAAACGGAAAATATATTTTTGCTTTGCCAGGTTCCTCTGGTGGTGTTACAGATGCGTGGGATGGTATATTAAAATATCAACTAGATATAAATCATAAACCTTGTAATTTTGTAGAATTATTTCCAAGGTTAAAAGAAAGATAAAAATGAAAATAACAGGCATAAGAGCAATGATAATCGCTTCAATCATAATAATACTTTTATATATTTTGGGTTTATTTCTTCCAATTATTCTCACTTCAAAAACAACAAGTCTATTTCAAAAAGATCAAAAAAATAATTTATTTTTTACAGAAAAATTTTATACAAAAGATAGAACAAATATTTAATTTATTAAAATTAGATTTATTTTTTTGTTGAAATATAAACCCCTAAAGAAGCAATAGAAAAACCTATTATATCAACTCCTGTAAGATTTTCATTTAGAAATATCCAAGCTATTAATGCTGAAGTAGGTGGTATTAAAAAGAAAAGTGTAACAGTTTTACTAGCAGAACCTTTTTTTATTAAATACATTAATATAGTAAAAGCACCAAAAGATACCAAAAATATTTGATGACTCATAGCAAATATAAAATTCGATGAAAAAATTATAAAAGGCTTTTCAATTAATAAAATTAATATTAAATGAAAAGTACATCCACCTACCGCTTGATACATGTTACTAACTGGTAAGGGTAAATTATTGCTTAGTTTTTTTTGCCATAGTGTTGCTGCTGTGACAGCTAATAAAGAAACAAAAGTAGCTATAACTCCTAGAATTGGTAATCTAGTACCAATATCAAAACCTAAAACTAACACAGCTCCTGAAAAACCCAAAAAAACCCCTACCCACTGTTTTTTTGTAACTTTTTCATTTAATAAAGGTCCAGCTAAAGCATTAGTTAGTATTGGTTGCAATGTTACTATTAATGCAGCTATCCCAGTAGGAAGTCCTTTAGATATAGAAAAAAAAACTCCACCAAGATAAATGCCATGAAATAGAACTCCACTTAAAAAAGATTCTATTAAATTTTTTTTATTAATAAAAATTTTATATTTTTTATAAAATGAAAATAAGAAGAATCCAAAAAATACAATCGAAAATCTAAATGCTAAAGCTGCAAAAGGACTGCTATTATCTACAATAGGTTTAGTTGTTATAAAAGCTGAAGACCAGAGTAAAATAAATATTAATGGATATAATCTAATCACTTAAGAAAATATTTATTTTTGGTATTTTTCTTTCCACTCAGGGTAAGGCATTCCGTATATATGTTTTCTAGCATCAGAGTCAGACACTTCTAATCCTTTTTTTTTAGCTTCTTCCCTATACCATCGAGATAAACAATTTCTACAAAAACCAGCTAAATTCATCAAGTCTATATTTTGAACATCATTTCTTCCACGCAAATGTTCAATTAATCTATTTAAAACAGCAGACTGTAAGTTATTTTTTATTTTTTCATCCATAATCGTTAAAATATATACTATTTTTTATTAATGAAAAAGCTTTAAGGATTACAGACTTGATTTCTTATTGGAAATTTTAATTTTTTAATCTTATGCACTTCTATATAGTTTCGTAATAACAAATTCTTTGTGGCCAAGAGCTTCAGCACAAGTAAGTCTTCCATTAGCAACTCTTAGGGTAGTTTTAATTAATTCATCACCAGCTTGATCTAAATTCATTTCTCTTTGTAATATTTTAGAAACATCTAGGTCAACATGCTCACTCATTGAAACTGCAGTTTTAGGATTAGCTGTTAATTTAATTACAGGCTCAATTGGATTACCTATAATATTTCCTTGTCCAGTGGGAAATAAATGAATATTAAATCCTGCTGCTGCTTGCAAAGTCACACATTCGGCCGCCGCAGAAGAAGTGTCCATGAAATATAAACCTGGACCTTTTTTTGGCTCTTCGGCAGGTTTAAGTACATCTATATATTTAACTTTTTTTCCAATTTTTTGTAAATTACCAAAAGCCTTTTCTTCAATAGTTGTGAGGCCACCAGCAATGTTACCCGCTGTGGGTTGACTTTCTGAAAGATCATCTGTTGCTTCTTTAAGAATGAAATCATTATATTCACTCCAAGTTTTCATAAATTTTTTTGTTGCTTCTGGTGTTTTACCTCTAGTCGCACAAACTTTTTCCGCTCCTGTAATTTCAGATGTTTCACCAAAACATAAATGAACACCTAAAGGTTCAAGTTTGTCCATCAAGTTTCCAACTGTTGGATTTGATGCAAGACCTGACGTTGTATCTGATTCACCACATTTAACTGAAATCCACAAATCACTCAAAGGACATTCTTCTCTTTGTTTTTCTGAAGCCCATTGTGACAACTCTTGAGCTTTTTTTGAAGCCTTCATTGTAGTCGTGATATCCCCATTGCCTTCTATGCTAAAACCTTCAACTGGCTTACCAGTTGTCCCAATTGCATCAACTATTCTTTTAGTCCATTTTGGCTCAATACCAATTACTATAACAGCTGCTACATTTGGATTTTTTCCTGTACCAATGATAGTGTCAAAAAATAATTCTAAATCCGCACCAAATTGTAACCTTCCATAAGAATGAGGTATAGCTATTGTTCCTTTAATATTATTTGCTACTGCTTCTGCACAAGCGTTCGAAATATCATCTACAGGTAAAATTATTACATAATTTCTTGTACCAGCTCTACCATTTTCTCTTTTATAACCTAAAAAACTTTTTGGAATTTCCATTTTTACCATTTCTTTGTTTTTACATTATGAACATGAACATGTTCACCTTTTTTTATTGACTTTACAACTTTACCAATGTCATGACCATATTTTAATATAGTGTCTCCTTCTTTTAAATCTTTTAAAGCAATTTTATGACCTAAAGGAACTTCATCAAGTGAATTAATCTTGATGGTTTTATCATTTTCCATGATCCAACCACTACATTCTTGATTTTTTGATGTTTTGTCAATAACAACGACTGCAACGTTGTCTTTTTCATCATGAATTATTAAATCTGTTTGAGACATTTTTTCTTACTGGATATAACCTTAAATTTGATATATTTAAAGTATGTTTTTTAATTAAATTAATAAAAAACAAGTAAATAGATAAAAAAATAATTTTTAGAAAGCAATTATGACAAAAATGACCACAGAAGAAGCTTTTGTTAAAGTCCTTCAAATGCATGGAATAGAACATGCTTTTGGAATTATTGGCTCGGCTTTCATGCCTATTTCAGATATTTTTCCAGATGCTGGAATAACTTTTTGGGACGTTGCTCATGAAACAAATGGAGGGTTAATAGCTGATGGATATACAAGAGCTACTGGAAAAATGTCTATGGTTATTGCTCAAAATGGTCCAGGTATTACAGGATTAGTTACACCAATTAAAACTGCTTATTGGAATCACACACCTTTACTTTTAGTTACACCTCAAGCAGCAAATAAAACTATGGGGCAAGGTGGGTTTCAAGAAGTTGAACAAATGAATTTATTTAAAGATATGGTTTGTTATCAAGAAGAAGTGAGAGATCCATCAAGAATGGCTGAAGTTTTAAATAGAGTAATAGAAAAAGCAATCAGAGGTTCTGCACCAGCTCAAATAAACGTCCCAAGAGATTATTGGACACAAGTAATTGATATTGATTTACCTCCAATAGTTAGGTTAGAAAGACAAGCGGGAGGAGTAGATGCAATTAAAAAAGCAGCAAAATTATTATCTGACGCAAAATTTCCAGTAATTTTATCTGGAGCAGGTGTTGTAATAGGTGGAGCTATTGAAGATTGTAAAAAACTTGCTGAAAAATTAGATGCACCAGTTTGTTCTGGCTATCAACATAATGATAGTTTTCCAGGAAGTCATCCATTAGCTGCAGGGCCTTTAGGTTACAATGGATCAAAAGCTGCAATGGAATTAATTCAAAAAGCAGATGTTGTATTAGCATTAGGAACGAGACTTAATCCTTTTTCCACTTTACCTGGATATGGCATGGATTATTGGCCTAAAGATGCAAGTATAATTCAAGTAGATATGAACTCTGATAGAATTGGTTTAACAAAAAAAGTTACTGTTGGTATTTGTGGAGATGCTAAGCTAGTTTCCCAACAACTTTTAGAACAACTTTCTTCTAAAGCTGGAGATGTAGATAGACAAAAAAGAAAAGATATTATTCATCAAACTAAGTCAGCATGGCTTCAAAAATTATCAAGTTTGGATCATGAGGAAGATGACAAAGGTACAGTTTGGAATAAAGAAGCAAGAGAAAGAGATAGTGATAGAATGTCACCAAGACAAGCGTGGAGAGCTATTCAAGCTGGTATGCCGGATGATGTAATTATTTCTAGTGACATAGGAAACAATTGTGCGATTGGTAATGCTTATCCAACTTTTGAAAAAGGAAGAAAGTATTTAGCACCTGGTTTATTTGGCCCTTGTGGATACGGATTTCCATCTATATTAGGAGCAAAAATAGGTTGTTCAAATACACCAGTGATTGGTTTTGCAGGTGATGGTGCATTTGGGATTAGCATGAATGAAATGAGCTCATGCGCTAGAAAAGAATGGCCTGCAATTGCAATGGTAATTTTTAGAAATTATCAATGGGGAGCAGAAAAAAGAAATTCAATACTTTGGTTTGATGATAATTTTATAGGCACTGAACTTGACCCAGAATTAAGTTATGCAAAAGTTGCAGTTGCCTGTGGCTTAAAAGGGGTTACAGTTAAAACGATGGAAGAAACTACTAAAGCAATTAAACAATCTTGTGAAGATCAAAAGAAAGGAATTACGACCTTTATTGAAGTAATTCTTAACCAGGAATTAGGCGAACCTTTTAGAAGAGATGCAATGAAAAAACCTGTAAAAGTGGCGGGAATTAACAAAAAAGACATGAAGAAACAAATCTCTTTAGTCACTTAAAATAGATCAAAAATATAAAATTGTGAAAAATCTAAAGTTAATTAAAAAACATGTAGATAGTTATTATAAAAGAAATTTTAAATACTATGAAGATATTTATAATGAAAAAAACACTCACTTTAAACTTTATTTTAATAAAGTTATAAATTTATTAAAAACAAATGATGTTAAGCCAAAAAGCATACTTATGTTAGGTTGTGGTGATGGCAACAAACTTTATTATTATAAAAAAATTTTAAAATCGAAAATTAATTGTGGAATAGATTTTTCAAATTCTGCAATACAAACTGGGAAAAAAAGATATAAAGACATCCAATTATTCAACATGTCATCATTAGAAATTATAGAAAAATATAAATATGATTTTATAATTTGTAATCATTTTCTGTATCTACTTGATAGAGAAGAGATATTTAATCAATTTAATAAGATTTATAAAAAACTGAATATTGATGGTTATTTACTAATTGAGGATTTTGATCCTTTATTTAAACATAGTAATAATAATATTCATACTAAAAAAGTTAAATCTTATAAGATGAGTCATGATAATTTTTTAGAAGAAAGTGGGTTATTTAAACTAGTTTATAAAATCAGAATTAGTCAAAAAGCTACCTGGGGAAGAAAAGATAAAAAATTTTTTAAATCAGATGATTTAGGTTTGTCGCTTTTTAAAAAAATTAATTTTGATAAATCATTTCCCGAAAATATATAATATTTAAATTTTCTACTTTAGACTCGAAATTGAGACTGCTTTTTGTTAGCATTTGGGAATGAAAAAACTTTTAGGGATCGTGTTTCTGGGTTTGTTGTTGGTTTCTTGTTTTAAAAACAAAGAAGAAGATGAAAAAAAAAATTAAAGAGTATTTATTGAAAATAATTTTAATTATACCGATAGTTTACTTTTCTTTACTTTTTATTATATTTATATTTCAACGAAACTTATTATACGAGCCAAAAGAAAATAATTATTTTGGCGATGAATTAAAAGTTAAAATAGAAAAAGTAAAAATTATGACGCGTGATAATTTTGAATTACTTGGATGGTTTCACGAAAAAGATCTTAGCAATTTTAAAACTATAATTTTCTTTCATGGTAATGCAGGAACATTAGAAAATAGAATACATAAAATTAATCATTTTAAAGACATGAATATAAACTTTCTAATTATTTCTTGGAGAGGATTTAGTGGAAACTTAGGCAAACCATCAGAAAAAGGCTTATATGAAGATGGTGAGAGTGCAATTAATTGGTTAAAAGGAAAAGGCCTCAAAGATAATGACATTGTTCTGTATGGTGAGTCTTTAGGTACTGGAATTGCAACTCATGTTGCTCAAAACCGTAAATTCGCAGGCGTTATATTGGAATCCCCATTTACATCTATGGTTGATGCAGCAAAAAATGTGTATCCATATTTTCCAATTAGATTTTTACTTAAAGATAAATACGAAAGTGATAAAAAAATTAAAAATCTTAAGTCTCCAATTTTGATTATGCATGGAGAAGCAGATAAAATAGTGCCATTTTGGATGGGTAAAAAAATGTATGAATTAGCTAATGAACCAAAATATTTTTATTTTTCTGAAAAAGATAATCATATGATGGAATACAATGAAAAGATGATAGTAATTTTGAAGGAATATTTAGAGAGATTAAATTAAATGAAAAAACTTCTAGGGATCATGTTTCTGGGTTTGTTATAGGATTTTATAGGATTACTAGAAGACAGAGGCCTATAAGACCACTAAATCGAGTTTTTTCTTTCCTAATCTCTCGTTACCATTTTCAGTAACAAGATATGTTTCCCCTAAATTCATCGCTAATTCATTTGCGCTATCCATCAATATCATATGCATAAAGAAGACATTACCTGGTTGGATCACATAAGGATTACCCGTGTAAAGCATTGGCCAGTCCATCCAATTAGGAGAGAAAGTTGTACCTAAGGAGTAGCCACAAGCATTCATTCTTGCTTTTTTAAATCCTAGATCATCTAATGTTTTTGCATGAACGTCAAAAACTTCTCCAACAGTATTTCCTTTTATTAATTTTTTTTCACAATTTTTTAAGGATTTAAGACAAGCTTCATGCATCTTTATATGTCTAGGATCTGCTCTACCTATAGGAATTGTTCTAAACATGGCTGAATGATAGTGTTTATAAGTTCCTGCCCACTCAATACTTAGTTGATCTTGATCTGATAAAATTCTTTTTTCAGCTTGATATCTACACAGCAAAGCATTGTGTCCAGAGCCTATTATATATTCGTTAGCGGGATAATCTCCTCCCCCCTCCAAAACTACTCTCTGCATTTCTGCTAAAATTTTACTTTCATTAGCCCCAGCTTTTGTATATTTCCATGCTTCATCAAGCGCTTTGTCTGCCAGTTCAGCAGCTTTTTTAACATATACAATTTCTTCTTTAGATTTTATTACTCTTAATTTATTTATTAGTTCAGATTTATCTTTAAATTCACAATAATTTTTTAATGAATTATTTAATTTTAAAGCACTACGACCTGTCAGACCATAAGCCTCATATTCAATACCAATTTTTTTATCTTTAAGGCTTAGTTCATTTAAAATTGATTTAAGATCATCTGTTGGATTAGAGTTATCTTTATCTACCCAAATTCGAATATCTTTAATGTTGGAAGTATTTTGTGCTTGTCTTAAATCGGGAGCCCTAGTTAAAAGAACTACATTACCTTTTTGATCTAAAACTAATGATTGAAAAAAAACATACCCAAAAGTATCGTAGCCAGTTAGCCAATACATAGATTCTTGCTTAAAAATTAAAAGAGCATCTAAATTTTGCTCTTTCATTGATTGCAAAACAGCTAATTTTCTTTTTTTAAATTCTTCTTTAGTAAAATGAACAGCCACGTATATTTTATTCTACAAATTGTTTTAAATTAGGCTCAGAATAATTTGGTCCTTTCATAACTTTACCTTTATCGTTAAAAATTGGCTTACCATCCTCTCCTAATTTACTCATATTTGATCTTTGTACTTCTTTAAAACATTTGTCTAAATTTATTCCATAAGCAAATCCAGCACCATAAGTTACATATAAAATATCTGTTAAAGCATCAGCAATTTCTTTTAAATTTTTTTGTTTCATTGCCTCTTTTAATTCATCTAATTCTTCTTGAATAAGATCTAATCTAAGCTGCATAGTTTTTTCATCGGGAATCTCTGGTTTTGTTCTAACTTTTTGACCAAAAGTCTCCATAAATTTTCTTACACTTTCAAAATTACTCATAAAATTTTTCTCCTTTTTTATTTAGCTGTCCAACCACCATCTACCAAAATAGATGTTCCAGTAATCATTGATGAAGCATCTGAAGCAAGAAATGCAACTGCAGTAGCAACATCACTAGCATCAGCAACGCGCCCCAATGGAATATTACTAATTACTTCTTTTTTAAATTTTTTATTTTTAAAAAATCTTTTAATCATTGGTGTTTCTACGAAGGTAGGACAAACTGTATTAACTCTAATGTTATTTTTTGCCAGATCAATAGCCATACCTTTTGTTAAACCTTCTAGACCAAATTTTGTCATATTATAAACACTTCTTATAGGGGCACCAACATGACCTAACTGAGATGACATGTTAATTATTGAACCACCAATCTTTTTTCTATTTTTATTTTCTAACATTTTAAATGTACATAATTGTGCCAAATGAAAAGTTGCTATAGTGTTTAAATTTACAATATATTCCATATTTTTTTTTTTTATTTTTGTAAAATGTTCTGGAATATTAATGCCAGCGTTATTTACTAATATATCAATTTTTTTTTGTTCATTAATAATCTTTTTAACTGTATTATAATTTGTTACATCACAAGCGTATTTTTTACACTTAACTTTAAATTTTTTAATAATTTTAGAAACTTTATTTAAATCGCTCTCAGTTCTACTTAAAATTATTAAATCAGAACCAGCTTCTGCTAAAGCAATTGCACAAGCTTTACCTAGACCTTTACCTGCGCCAGTGACTAAAGCTATCTTATTTTTTAAGTTTATTTTTTTTAAATACATGATTATAAAAATAATTTTAAATCACTATAAATTAATTCAATAGCAACTACTAGTATTGCAATCAAGCCCAACCAAGCAATCCATCTATGTTTTTTTATCAATTTAGATATTAAAGTTGCTGCTGTTGCCATTAATATTATTGATAATACCAAACCAAAAATTAACAAAATGTAGTGGTCTTTTGCAGCTCCCGCTACGCCCAAAACATTATCTAAACTCATTGTGACATCAGCAATAATTACTGTCGTTATTGCTTTGAAAAAGCTTGAATTGTCTACTTTAATATTTTCTTCAGAATTTTCTGAGTTCTTAATCACATCTTTGTATAGTTTGTAAACGATATAAAGTAATAAAATTCCTCCTATCATTCTTAAACCATTAATTTGAAGTAAATAAGCAGTTATGAGAGTAAAAATTATTCTAAGAATAACAGCTGCTCCAATACCCCAAAATATAATTTTTTTTCTCTGTTCAGTTGGAAATTGAGAAGCTACCATTCCTATTATTATTGCATTATCACCAGCTAGCACTAAATCTATAAGGACAATTTGAAAAAAAATGATTATTTGATCAGACATTAGTTATTATTAAGTATCATATCTGCACCCTTTTCAGCAATCATGATAGTAGGTGCGTTAGTATTTCCAGATGTTATATTAGGCATAATAGACGCATCTATTACTCTTAAATTTTGAATTCCATTTACTTTTAATTTATCTGAGACGACTGAAGTATCGTCATTTCCCATCTTACATGTTCCTACTGGATGAAAAATAGTTTGTGAAAATTCACTTGCCTTTTTAACAAGCTCTTCATCGTCTTGTATATCGATACCTGGCCTATATTCTTCAGGACTATACTTTTTAAAAGTATCAGTTTCTAACACAATTTTTCTAATTAACTTCAAACCTTGAGCGGCAACATATCGATCTTCAGGAGTTGACAAATAATTCATCTTAATTTTAGGATATTCTCTTGAATCACTACTTATAATGTTTATTTCTCCTCTACTGGTAGGTCTTATATTAGCAACGGTCGGTGTAAATGATTCAAAGTCATGAAGTTTAGCCCCACCTATTAATTTATCAGTGCTTATAGGTTGAATATGAAATTGTAAATTTGGAGTTTCTCTACTAGAGTCACTTTTTGCAAATCCACATAATTGACTGGCACCCATTGTCATAGGACCTTTTCTAAAAAAGATAAATTCCATTCCTATGGATATTTTACCAAATAAACTATTAATTTTTTTATTTAAGGTTTTAATATTTTTAACTTTGTAAACAGGTCTGAACATTAAATGATCTTGTAAATTTTTACCAACTCCAGAAAGGTTTTCTACAATATTAATACCTAAGTTTTTTAATTTATTTGCATCTCCAATACCAGATGTTTGTAAAATTTGAGGAGTACCAATTGATCCTGCTGATAAAATTACTTCTTTATTTACTTGAACTGTTTTAAGTTGATTATCTTTCCAGTAAGAAATTCCTATTGCTTTTTTATTTTCAAAGTTTACACATTTAACATGAGATTTTATTTCAATCTTTAAATTTTTCCTTTTTTTTATAGGGTTTAGATAACCTACAGCGGTACTGCAACGTAAGCCATTTTTTTCAGTAACTTGAAAATAACCACATCCAAAATTATCTCCTCTATTAAAATCATTTACTTTTGGGATACCAACTTCTTCTGCAGCATCCATAAACTTATCTAGAATTTCTAATTTTATTCTTTGATTAGAAACTGACAAAGGGCCATTTATTCCATGAAATTTATCAGCACCTCTTTCTTGATTTTCTGATTTAATAAAATATGGTAATACATCTTTCCAGCTCCAACCAGCATTTCCTAATTGACGCCATAAATTATAATCTTGTTCTTGCCCTCTAATATATAACAAACCATTAATTGATGAACTTCCCCCTAAAGTTTTACCTCGAGGATAAGGTATTGAGCGATTATTCATTGTTTCATCTGGCTCTGTATTAAAACACCAATCTGTATTTGGATTATGAAGCGTTTTGTAATAACCAACAGGAATATGTATCCATGGATTATTATCTTTACCACCAGCTTCCAACAAAAGAACTGTAGTATTTTTGTTAGCCGTTAATCTATTTGCTAGAACACATCCTGCAGATCCAGCGCCAATAACTATATAGTCAAATTTTTCCATTTTAAGTTGTATTTAATCATTAATTACTAATTTATAAATCTTTGTACACTTTTTAATTTGATATCTCATTCTCTTTATAGTTTAATTTGTTTTTTTAATTAAATAATAAAGAGGAACAATATGAAAAAATTCATTTCTCTGTTTTTTGGTATAGCTTTTTTTGCTGTTTTATCAGTATCAAGCGCTAATGCAAAAACATTAAAATGTCAGACAGTTCTTAACACTAAAGCTGATGAAGTGAAAATGTTAAAGGACTTTACAGATACAGTAACAGCATTAACAGCTGGGTCGTTAAAATTTGAAATACTACCTGCTGGTGCAGTTGTTGGAGTTAAAGAAACTTTAGATGCAGTTGACAAAGGATTAATCGATTGTGGATTTGCTTGGACTCACTATTGGTCAGGTGATCACCCTGCTGCTATGTTATTTGGTTCGCCAGTAGCTGGTGGTGGAGTTGGTATTGACAACTTAGCAT
>NZIO01000040.1 GCA_002689925.1 Candidatus Pelagibacter sp. | reverse complement strand
AGAAATGATCAATCAAGAGGTAAAAAGAGATTTGGATTTAAATCTGATGGTTCTAGAAATGATCAATCAAGAGGTAAAAAGAGATTTAGATTTAAATCTAATGACTCAAGAAATGATCAATCAAGAGGTAAAAAGAGATTTGGATTTAAATCTGATGATTCGAGAAATGAAAATAGAAAGAAATCTAAATATTCATTTAAATTTAAAAAACATCGCCGAAGTGGCAAAAATTAAGCTTTTTAAAATATAATTTGGTGCGGTTAGAGAGACTCGAACTCTCAATGGGGATAACCCCACTTGGCCCTCAACCAAGCCTGTCTACCAATTCCAGCATAACCGCATTATGCTGCGGCAGAATAAATGAATGACAATTTGTTATCAAGTTGATAGATTTATTATATGGATATTAGAGCTGAAATAAAAAGTACAACTGATCCAATTTTTCAAAAAATCTCAAAGGTTGTGCCTGATGTAGAGTGGGCATTTCACGCTCCATATATTCATAAAATTAATAAACTAAAAAAAGAAAAAAACGCCGTTATACTTGCTCACAATTATCAAACTCCCGAAATTTATCATGGCATAGCTGACTTTGCTTCTGACTCGTTAGCTCTTGCAATTGAAGCTTCAAAAACAAAAGCAGATATTATTGTTATGTGTGGAGTTCATTTTATGGCAGAAACTGCAAAATTAATGAGTCCTAACAAAAAGGTTTTATTACCCGACATGAAAGCAGGATGTTCTTTGGCGTCATCTATTAGTGGAAAAGATGTTAGGCTATTAAAACAAAAATACCCTGGTGTGCCAGTTGTTTCATATGTAAATACGTCAGCAGATGTAAAGGCTGAAACTGATGTGTGTTGTACTTCAGCTAATGCAGTTAAAGTTGTGGAGTCTCTTGGTGTTAAAGAGGTTATTTTTTTACCTGATGAATATTTAGCCAAATATGTTGCTTCTAACACAAAAGTTAAAATTATTTCATGGAAAGGTACATGTATTGTTCATGAACAGTTTACAGCTAATGAAATAAATGAGATTAAAAATCAAAATCCTGGTATTGTTGTAATTGCTCACCCTGAATGTCCACCAGATGTAATTAATGCATCTGATTTTGCTGGATCTACCACTGGAATGAGTGAATATGTAAAAAAAAATCAGCCAAAAAAAGTTATGATGGTAACAGAGTGTTCTATGAGCGATAATATTCAAATAGAAAATCCTAAAGTTCAATTTATAAAACCATGTAACCTTTGCCCTTATATGAAAAAAATTACATTGCCTAAAATTTTAGATTGCTTAGAAAAAGAAAATAATGAAATCATTATTCCAAAAAATTTAATTTCAAAAGCAAGATTATCTGTTGAGAAAATGGCATTAATTGGTCGTTAATAATTTTCAGTGCAAAAGGTAAATAAAAATTATATCAATAAAGTTGTTAAAGATGCTCTAAAAGAAGATTTATTTCCAAGTGGAGATATAACTTCAAATCTTTTGAATAAAAACTTAAAAATTAGTGCAAAAATAGTTTCTAATCAAAAAAGTATTTTAGCTGGAATTGATTTTGCAAAAGCTGCATTCAAACTTATAGATAAAAAAATTTTATTTAAATCTCGATTTAAAGATGGAAAAAAAATTAAAAAAGGACAAATAATTGCTTTGATTATGGGTAACGCTCAATCAATATTTAAAAGTGAAAGAGTGGCATTAAACTTTTTAGGATTGGCTTCTGGAGTGGCAACAAAAACTAATTTATTTGTAAACGAATTAAAAGGAAAAAAATGTAAGATTTGTTGTACACGCAAAACTATACCAAATTTGAGACTATTGCAAAAATACTCTGTAAATTTAGGTGGTGGGTTAAATCATAGATACAATCTTAGCGATGAATATTTAATTAAAGATAATCATATTGCCACTAACAAAAATATTAGATTGTTAATTTTAAAAGCACTTAAGAAAAATAAAAAGATAACACTAGAGATTGATAAAATTAGTCAGTTAAAAAATATTTTTGATTTAAAGTTTCACAGAATATTATTTGATAATATGAGTATTAAAAATTTAAAAAAAGGAATAAAGTTAGTTGGTAACCGTTATGAAACAGAAGCTTCTGGAGGTATTTCTCTTAATAATCTAAAAAAAATTGCATCAACTGGTGTTTCTAGAATATCTGTTGGTGAAATAACCCATAGTGCTCCAATAATAGATTTTAAATTAGAAATTTAAATTAAAAGTTTACTTCTTTTTTAAATAAGCTTGAGCGGCAGATAATCTTGCTATTGGGACCCTGTAAGGAGAACAAGAAACATAGTTTAATTTTGATTTTTCACAAAATTCTATACTTGAAGGGTCTCCACCATGTTCACCACATATCCCTAATTTTAAAGATTTTTTTTGTGCTCTTCCTCGCTCTGTTGCAATTTTAATTAACTCTCCCACTCCCCTTTCATCTATACTAACAAAAGGATCTTTGTTAAAAATTTTATTATTAACATAATCATTCAAAAACTTGGCTGAATCATCCCTGCTAATACCAAAGGTAGTTTGTGTCAAATCGTTAGTACCAAAGCTAAAAAAATCTGCAAACTTTGCAATATCTTTTGCTCTTAATGCAGCTCTGGGAAGTTCAATCATAGTTCCAACAAAATAGTTTATTTTTACTGAATGTTTTTTTTGAATTTCTTTAGCAATTTTATCAACTAATTTTCTAAGTATTTCAATTTCTGCAGCTGTAGAAACCAAGGGTATCATTATTTCTGGAATAACTAATTTTATTTTATTTTTTTTACATTCTGCCAAGGCTTCAAAAATTGCTTCACATTGCATTTCATATATTTCAGGAAAAGAAATTCCTAGTCTACACCCTCTGTGACCTAACATAGGGTTTTGCTCATGTAGTTCGGCTATTCTATCTTTGATTTCTTTAGCTCCTAAATCTAAAGATTTAGCTAGTTCTTCTATATCTTTTTCTGTTTTAGGCAAAAATTCATGTAAAGGGGGGTCTAAAAGTCTAACTGTTACTGGTAAACCATACATTACTTTAAATATTTCTTCAAAATCATTTTTCTGATGAGGAAGAAGTTTTGCAATCGCATTATTTCTATCCTCTTTAGACTTGGATAAAATCATTTGTCTAACTGATAAAATTCTCTCTTCATCAAAAAACATATGTTCAGTTCTACAAAGGCCTATGCCCTCTGCGCCGAATTCTCTTGCAGTGTTACTGTCACTTTTGGTCTCTGCATTAGTTCTTACTTTTAGTTTTCTATACTGATCTGACCATTTCATTACAGTTGAAAAATATCCAGATATCTCTGGCTGAACTGTTGGAACTAAACCTTTCATTACCTTTCCACTTCCACCATCAATAGTGATAATATCTCCTTCTCTAATTATTTCATCAACAGTTTTAAATTGTTTTTTTTCATAATCTATTGTTATTTCACTAGACCCAGACACACATGGTCTTCCCATTCCTCTTGCAACTACAGCAGCGTGACTTGTCATTCCTCCTCTGGCTGTTAAAATTCCTCTAGCAGCATGCATTCCATGTATATCTTCTGGTGATGTTTCAAGTCTAACCAATATAGTATCTTGCATCATTCCATTTAGTCTTTCAGCTTCATCTGCTGAAAAAACTACTTTCCCACTAGCAGCTCCAGGAGAGGCAGGTAATCCATTTGCAATAATTGTTTTTTCAACTTTTTCATCTAAAGTTGGGTGAAGTAAGGTGTCTAAAGTGTTTGGGTCTATTCTTAAAATAGCTTCTTTTTTAGAAATTAATTTTTCTTTAACCATGTCTACTGCAATTTTTATTGCAGCTTTGGCAGTTCTTTTTCCAGATCTGGTTTGAAGCATCCAAAGTTTATTATTTTCTACTGTGAACTCAATATCTTGCATATCACAATAATGTTTCTCTAGTTTTAAAAAAACTTTTGCTAATTCTTTATAAACCTTAGGCATTGCTTCTTCCATTGAAGGTTCTTTAGAGTTCGAATCCTTTTTAGCCTTTTTTGTAATATACTGGGGTGTTCTCGTGCCAGCTACAACATCTTCACCTTGAGCATTAATTAAAAATTCACCAAAAAATTCCTTTTCTCCCGTTGAAGGATTTCTAGTAAATGCCACACCTGTTGAGCATTCATTTCCCATATTGCCAAAAACCATTGCTTGGACATTAACAGCTGTGCCCCAATGACTTGGTATTTGATTTAATTTTCTATAAGTTTTTGCTCTTTGACTGTCCCAAGATAAAAATACAGCATTAATTGCTCCATCAAGTTGTGTTCTTACATCTTGTGGAAAATCAATTTTTTTTTCTTTTTTAACTAATTCTTTAAAATTATTAATTAGTCCATCCCAGTCATTTTCATCTAATTCCGTATCTAGTAAAACTCCTTTAGTTAATTTATAATTATCAATCATTTCTTCAAACAGATGCCCTTCTACGCCTAACACAACGTTACTATACATCTGAATAAATCTTCTATAACTGTCTTTAGCAAACCTAGCGTTAGAAGTTTTTTTTGCTAGTGCTTCTACAGTTTTATCATTTAATCCTAAATTTAAAATTGTATCCATCATTCCTGGCATAGAAATACGTGATCCCGATCTTACCGAAAGCAATAGGGGATTAACTAAATTGCCAAATTTTTTTTTTGTTTTTTTTTCTATATATTTTATTTCAGATAGAATTTGATTAATGAGTTTTTTAGGTAACTTTTTTTTATTTTTATAAAAAAAATCACATACTTCTGTTGATATTGTAAACCCTGGTGGCACAGGTAAACCCAATCTTCCCATTTCAGCAAGATTGGCTCCTTTTCCTCCAAGAATATTTTTCTTATTAGAAAAATTTAAAGAATTTTTGCCATCAAATCTAAATACTAAACGTTTCAATTACAAACCCTCTATTTTTGAAAAATTAATAAAATTATCATAGGTGTTACAAAACATTTGCAATAGTTTCAAACGATTTTTTTTTATATTTATATCTTCATCATTTACAACTACATTTTCAAAAAAAGTATCTATTGTAGCTTTTGTATCAGACAAAACTTGAGTGAAATTATCATAATTTTCATCTTTTGAAGCAGATATAAAATTTACTCTTATTTCATTTATTTTATCTAAAAGTAATTTTTCTTCAGCTTTAACAAATAAAATAGAATCTGGTTGATCGCTTATTTTTTCTACTTCATTTTTTGTTTCTTGTTCTAGTATATTTGCAACTCTCTTGTAAGTGCTTATAATGTTTTCTCCAGTTTGGTTATTTATAATCTTATTCATAAAAAAACATTTTTTATATAAGGATAAAAAATTATCACTTGTATGTGATGAAATTCCAGCTTCTATTATGTCTTGTCTTATTTTTTTTTCTTTAAAAATATTCTTAATTCTTTCTTTTAAGAAAAATAAAATATTTTTTTCCATTTCCTCGTTGGAAAACTTTACACCTTGTTCAAGATAAAGATTTTTTGAATAATTTAAATAATCTTTTATTTTTATTTTTAAATTGTTTTCTATTATAATCCTTAGTAATCCTATTGCAGACCTTCTTAGCGCAAAAGGATCTTTTGAACTTGTAGGAATTTCTTTTATTCCAAAAAAACCAACTAACGTATCTAGCTTATCAACTAAAGCTACGGTATAACTAATTGCCTTTTTGGGAACAGGACTATTAATTCCGATTGGTAAGTAATGTTCTTTTACTGCCAAAGAAACATCATCTTCAAATCCTTGTGATTTTGCAAAATATCCTCCCATAACACCTTGAAGTTCTGGATATTCCCCAACTAAATCTGAGTTTAAATCAGCCTTGCATATAGATGCTGCTATTTCTATTTTTTCTTTATTTAAATTTAAATTTTCAGATACAAAAGAACCTAGTTTTCTCATTCTTTGACTTTTGTCATACAAAGAACCTAATTTATTAAAAAAAGATATATTTTGTAATTTACTTATTTGTTTTACGAGATTTTGTGTTTTATTTTTTTCCCAAAAGAATTTAGCATCAGCGAGTCTGGCCTCGATAACTCTTTCATTTCCAGATTTTATCAAACCTTTTTTGTCTTGTAAATTTGATACAAAAAAGAAAAGATTTGTTAATTTATTTTTTTTATCAAAAAGTGGAAAATATCTTTGATGTCTTTCCATTGTTAGAGTCAATATTTCGCTTGGTATTTTTAAAAAATTTTCATCAAATTGACCTATTATTATATGTGGATTTTCAACTAAGTTTGTAACTTCATCCATTAATCTTTGATTATAATTTTTTTGCAAATTTCTAGATTCACAGAATTTATTAAACTTATCTATTATAATTTTTTTTCTTTTTTCTTGGTCTAAAATTATTTTTTTAGATTTAAGAAATTTCAGATAAGAATTAAAATCTTTAACCTTTACGTGTTTTTCTTCACAGTTTTTAATATAAAATGTGAATGAGTCACTCTGAATATGAAAAAATTTAAATTTTAAAACTTTTTTATTAAATATTGATAATATAGATCTTAATGGTCTTGCCCATTTAAGATCAAAGTTTGACCAGCGCATAGATTTTTCCCAAGAATAGTCATTTAAAATTTGCGGTAAGATTATTTGTAATTCCTCTAAAACATTTATTTTTTGATTTTGTGTTTTAGTAAAATAGAAATTACCTTTATCTATTTGTTTTTCAAATACATCATTTAGTTTCAGATTATTTGATTTTAAAAAACCATCTAGAGCAGCTTTTGGCACACCTACCTTCGGACCTTTTAGCAATCTTCCTTCTTGCTCTATTTTTTCAGGTAGCCCAGTTATCAAGAAAACAAGTCTTTGAGGAGTAGAAAATGCCTTGCTAGACTTAAATTTTATCATTCTTTTAGATAAATTTTGCTCCAAAGAATCTTTTATTTTAGTTCTAGCGTTTATTTGTAGCTTTGGAGGAATTTCCTCACTCAGTAACTCTAAAAAAAAATCAGACATAATCTTTTATTTTTGACTTTTAAGCCATCTATCTCCTGAGCCTTTTGCTAATTCTCTAATTCGAGAAATATATTCGGCACGCTGAGCTACGCCTATTACACCTCTTGAGTCTAATAGATTAAATGCATGGCTAGCTTTTAGACATTGATCATAAGCAGGAAGGGGTAAGTTTTTTTCAAGAAGTGATTTACATTCTAATTCTGCCATTTGAAAATTTTTTAATAAAAATTCAGTATTTGCATGTTCAAAGTTGTATGCTGAAAATTCTTTTTCTGCTTGAAAAAAAACATCTTTATATTTTATACCTGCGTTATTCCAATCTAAATCAAAAACATTTTTTTTTCTTTGCGTAAACATACAAATTCTTTCTAATCCATAGGTTAATTCTACTGATACAGGATTGCATTCAAATCCTGCCATTTGTTGGAAATAAGTAAATTGAGTTATTTCCATTCCATCACACCAAACTTCCCACCCTAGTCCAGCAGCTCCAAGTGTAGGACTTTCCCAATCATCTTCTACAAATCTAATGTCGTGATAATTATAATCTATGCCAACTGATAATAAACTTTTCAAAAAAATATTTTTAATATTTTTTGGTGAAGGTTTAATTAAAACTTGAAATTGATAATAATGCTGTAATCTATTTGGATTTTCTCCATATCTTCCATCAGTTGGTCTTCTTGATGGCTGCACATAAGCTGCTTTCCAAGGTTCTGGGCCTAAAGAACGAAGAGTCGTGGCAGGATGAAATGTTCCAGCTCCAACTTCCATGTCATAAGGTTGTAAAACTACACACCCAAAATTAGCCCAATATTTTTGTAAATTAAGTATAGCGTCTTGAAAGTTAATATGAGTTGTTTTTGATTTTCTTTTATTAGTTTTTTTTGTTTTATTTTTTTTTGACATTAAAAACCATATTTTTGCCAGATTGATTTTTCCTCTATCGTATTAACTAAACTTTCAAAATGATTTGCACTTCCAGATAATTTTTTTCCTAACCAGCTTTTTTGTTTTTCAAATTTTTTAATAATAACGTCTTCCCCATATTTTTGCTGTAATATTTCTTCAACATTTCCAATCCCATCTACTAATCCAAGCTCTTTAGCTTTTTTTCCAGACCAAAACTCTCCTGTAAATATTTCAATCCCTAGTTCTTTTTTAAGTTTTGATGTCCTGCTGTCTTCTACTACTTTTATAAAATCATCATGTAAATCTAATTGTATTTTTTTAAGTCTATCAATATCTTCCTTTTTTTCGTCTACAAAAGGATCTAAAGAGCTTTTATTTTTTCCTGCTGTATAAATTCTTCTTTGAATCCCAATTTTTTTAATCAATTCTTGAAGACCAAAAGAAGCATAAATAACTCCGATTGAACCTACAATTGAGCTAGAATTTGCGTAAATTTCATCCCCTGCACATGCTATCAAGTATCCACCTGACGCCGCAACGTCTTCAGCAAAAACAAAAACTTTTGTATTATTTTTTTTTGCTTGTTTTCTTATGTAACTATAAATTAAATGAGATTGTACAGGTGATCCGCCTGGAGAATTAATTGAGATCGCAACTGCTTTAATTTTTTTTAGAGAAAAAGCCTTTTTAATTATATCTTTTTGTCCTGAAAAATCTAAACCTTGTTTAAATTTTCCTACATTACCAATGACTCCGCTCATTCTTATATGAGCAACAATATTTTTTTTTTTAAAAATCCAGAACATAAAATGATGCTATTTAATATCATATTTTTTTTGTTCTATTTAAAAAATATATATAAAAAATTTAGCTACCTGTGGTTGTATATTTCAGGTGCGACACTTTAATGTAAAAAATAAAACTACTAATATTTTAAATTTTATATACTTATAAAATTATGGGCTCAGTTATTCCTCTCAAAAAAGAAATAAATAATTCATATTTGGAGCTAAAAAATCTTGTCGGAAGTAAATTAGATGCTGTTACTCAACAAATAAAACATAAACTAAATAGTGAAATAAACCTTATTCAAAAAATGACAGACTACCATATGAGTTCTGGGGGGAAAAGAATTAGAGCTTTACTTACACTTGGGTCTGCAAAACTTTGTGGATACGAAGAAGGAAATAGAGATATAAACTTAGCTGCTTGTGTTGAATTGATACATAGTGCAACGCTATTACACGACGATGTGATTGATGACAGTGATCTGAGAAGAGGTATTAAAACTGCTAATTCAGTTTGGGGAAATCAATCCTCTATATTGGTTGGTGATTACTTATTAAGCCGCTGTTTTGAAATGATGGTAGAAGATGGGTCTCAAGAAATATTGAAACTATTATCTTCAACTTCTTCAAGAATTGCACAAGGTGAAGTTTTGCAATTAGAATACAAGGGAGAGATCGATCTACTAGAAGAAACATATTTTAATATTATAAATATGAAAACAGCAGCTTTATTTTCAGCAGCTACTAAAGTTGGTGCATGTCTTGGTAATAAAAGTAAAAAAGAAAAAGATGCATTAGAGTCTTATGGAAAAAATCTTGGTCTAGCATTTCAAATTGCTGATGATGCATTAGATTATTTTTCTACAAAATTAGTTTTTGGTAAAAAAATAGGAAAAGATTTTTATGAAGGTAAAACTACACTTCCTTTAATTATAATCTTTCAAAGAGCAAATAATGAAGAAAGAAATTTTCTTATAGAAATATTTAAAAAAGAAAAAAGAAATGAAGATGATTTTAGTGAAACTTTAGCTTTAATAAATAAATACAAAGCAGTTCAAGCAAGCTTTAAAAGAGCTGAGTATTTTGTAAATGTTTCTCATGATGCTCTTGGAATATTTGAAGATAGTAGAGAGAAAAAAATTTTACAAAATTTAACAGGATTTAGTCTCAATAGATCTTTTTAAGGATACAAAATTTCTTTTTTCCAATTATTAGATACTTTATTATATTTTAATCTTTCATGAATTCTATACTGATCGCCTAACCAAAATTCAATTGATGATGGATTTAAACACCACCCAGACCAATGTTTTGGTCTTGGTAAATTTTTTTCATTTTCATATTTTTTTTTAAATTTTTCAATATCTTTTAAAAAATCTTCTCTTTTATCCATGGCCTTAGATTGATCAGAGGCCCAAGCTCCAATTCTACTTTCATAAGGTCTGCTATTAAAATAATTATCAGCCTCTTCATGGCTAACCTGATTAATATTACCTGAAATCCTTACCTGTCTCTGTAGGCTTTTCCAATGAAAACACATAGCAGCTTTAGGATTGTTTTTAAGGTCAATACTTTTAGGGCTATTTAAATTTGTATAAAACACGAAACCTTTTAGACTTAATCCTTTTAAAAGAACCATTCTAACACTAGGTTCATTATCCTTGTTTGCTGTAGCCAAAGATAACGCATTTGGATCATTAATCTCATTTTTTTCAGCTTCAGACATCCATATTTTAAACAAATCTATAGGGTTTTCTAAGTCTAAAAAAATATGGCTTAAGCCTATTGAGTTTTTTTTATTCATAAAATTGTCAAAATATTCTATATAATACAATCTAATGTCATTTAACACTTTTGGAAAGATATTTCGATTTACAACATGGGGGGAATCTCATGGTCCAGCTATAGGCTGTGTCGTGGATGGCTGTCCACCCAATATTCCACTATCTGAAAAAGACATAATGGTAGATATGAATAGGAGAAGACCTGGTAAATCCAAATTTACATCTCAAAGAAAAGAATCTGATAGTGTCAAAATCTTATCTGGTGTGTTTGAGGGTAAAACAACTGGAACACCAATTTCTATGATTATTTATAATGAAGATGCAAAATCTAGAGATTATGAAAGTATTAAAAATAAATTTAGACCTGGGCATGCTGACTATACTTATTTTTTAAAATATGGAATAAGGGATTACAGAGGTGGGGGAAGGCAATCTGCGAGAGAGACTGCTGCAAGAGTGGCCGCTGGTTCAGTAGCAAGAATAGCTTTAAATAAATTAATAGGAAAAAAATTCAAAATTATTGGTGCTGTAACTCAGCTTGGAATTTTAGGTTGTGATAAAAGTTATTGGAACGAAAAAGAAATCAAAAAAAATCCTTTTTTTTGTCCTGATAAAAAATCTATTAAACTTTGGGAAAAATATTTACTTTCAATTAGAAAAGCTGGATCATCGTGTGGTGCAATAATTGAATTAAGAGCGTACGGTGTGCCCGCTGGTTTGGGTGCCCCCATTTACTCAAAATTAGATTCAGATATAGCAAACGCATTAATGAGTATTAATGCTGTCAAGGGAGTTAATATAGGTGCCGGAATGAATGCTGCTTTTTTAAGTGGAGAGGAAAACTCTGATGAAATTAAAGGAGTGCTCGGTAAAGCAAAATTTAAAACTAATAATGCTGGAGGTATACTTGGTGGAATATCCTCAGGACAAGAAATTATAGTATCCTTTGCAGTAAAACCGACTTCTTCAATTTTAAATAGCAGAGAGACGATTGACAAAAAAGGAAAAAATACTAAAATTTCTGTTAAAGGGAGGCATGACCCATGTGTTGGAATTAGAGCTGTTCCAATCGGAGAAGCTATGATGTCTTGTGTTTTATTAGATCACTATCTGTTAAACCGAGCACAGTGTTCTTAAGAATTGCCTAAAAGATTTACCATCAATACTCCTAAAACAATAAAACATAAACCAATTATTGTATAAAGATTTGGTATTTGATTGTATTTAATAATCCCAACAACAACTGTTACTATGATAGTCAGTCCAGCAAAAGAAGCATATGTAATTCCCATTGGGATAATCTTCATAACTAAAGATAAAGTGTACATACATAAAACGATTGTGATTGCTGTAATTACACTAGGAATTGCTAGGGTAAATCCATCTGAACTTTTTGCAAAACTATTTGAAGTAACCCCCAAAATAACTGCAAGTACTAAAATTAAATATGATGATGTTGCATTCATAAATTTAATAATCTTTTTTATTTTAAATATTAATATAGTTAGCTAAATTTTTTATTAATTGGTATCACTATATTAGATTTTAGAGCATCAATAGCTTTTTGTTCAATTGTTTTTGCGTCTAGACCTGCAATCTTATACATATTTTCAGGAGTGTCTTGATCAATAAATTGATCTGGTAAAATCATTGATCTTATCTTTAAGCCTTTATCAAATATACCTCTTTCTGAAAGCATCTGAAATACATGTGAGCCAAACCCCCCTATAGAGCCTTCTTCAATTGTTATTAAAACTTCATGATTCAAACAAATATCTATAATTAATTTTTGGTCTAATGGTTTTGCAAATTTAGCATCAACGACTGTAGTTGAAATACCTTTATTATCCAGTTCTTTTGCAGCTTTTAAGCATTCTTGTAATCTTCCTCCAAAACTTAATAAAGCAACCTTTTTTCCTTCTTTAATAATTTCACCTTTACCTATTTCTAAAATTTCACTAATGCTTGGTAATTCTACTCCAATTCCGTTGCCTCTTGGATACCTAAATGCAGACGGTCTATCATTAATACTTACTGATGTGTTAATCATTTTAACCAATTCAGCTTCATTACTAGCTGCCATTACTATAAAGTTTGGCAAAGTAGATAAGTAAGTAATATCAAAAGAACCAGCATGAGTTGGTCCATCAGCTCCAACTAAACCTGCTCTATCGATCGCAAATCTAACTGGTAGGGATTGTATAGCAACGTCATGAACTACTTGGTCATATGCTCTTTGAAGAAAAGTAGAATAAATCGCAGCAAATGGTTTATATCCTTCTGTTGCCATACCAGCTGCAAAAGTTACCGCATGTTGTTCTGCAATACCAACATCAAACATTCGGTCAGGAAAATTTTTACCAAATATATCCATGCCTGTTCCTGAAGGCATAGCACCAGTAATTCCTACAATTTTTGTATCTTTTTCAGCATGTTTAATTAAAGTATTAGCAAAAACTTTGGTATAGGGCAAAGTACTTGATTTTGATTTTGACTGTTCACCTGTAATGACATTAAATTTTGTTACTCCATGATATTTATCACCTGAATCTTCTGCAGGCTTATATCCTTTACCTTTTTTTGTGCAAGCATGTATTAGTATTGGTCCTTTGTAATTAGAGTTTTTTACATTTTTAAAAACTGATATTAAACTATCTAGATCGTGCCCATCTATAGGCCCGATATAATTAAAACCTAGCTGGTTAAACAATGTACCACCAGAAATTTTATCCCTAAAAAAATCTTCTGGCTTCGTATCCTTATCTTTGAATCTTTTTAAAAAAGCAGATGTAATTAATTTAAAAGTTTCTCTAAAACTAAAAGAAGTTTTTCCAGATAATAATCTTGACAAATAAGAGCTCATTGCCCCGACCGGACTAGAAATTGACATATCATTATCATTTAAAATAACAATTAATTTTGATTTCATAGCCCCAGCATTATTCATCGCTTCATAGGCCATTCCAGCACTCATTGCTCCATCTCCAATCACTGCAATAACATGATTTGAATCTTTAGAAAGTTTTTTTGCTACTGACATTCCTAGTGTAGATGAAATAGATGTTGAGCTATGAGCTGCTCCAAAAGGATCGTATTCACTTTCAGACCTTTTTGTAAAACCTGAGAGTCCCCCGCCTTTTCTTAAGGTTCTAATTTCATTTCTTCTTCCAGTTATTATTTTATGTGGATAAGCCTGATGTCCTACATCCCAAACCAATTTATCTTTTGGGGTATCAAAAACATAATGAAGAGCTACAGTAAGTTCAACTACACCAAGTCCTGCCCCTAAATGCCCACCAGTTACAGAAACGACATCCACCAATTCTTCTCTTAGTTCTTTAGAAAATTGTCCCAGTTCTTTCTGTTTCAACTTTCTAAGGTCTGAAGGATATCTAACTTTGTCTAATAAATTTTTAATTTCCATTAAAATTCTCTATTTAAAATAAAATTAATCGAACTTACTAAATGATTGGATTTTATTCCATATTTTTTTAATCTATTTATTATATTTTTTTTCAAATCATTTGCAAAGTTGAGAGTTTTTGAGTAACCCATTAAATTAATAAGAGTTGCCTTGCCTTTTTTCTTATCGCTTTTTGTGGGTTTACCTAAAACTTTGGTATTACCCTTATAATCTAATAAATCATCGGCTAACTGAAAAAGTAATCCAATATCTAATCCTATTTTTTTAAATAGATTTCTGGTTTTTTTATCTTTTTGTTTAATTATTGTAGGGCTTTCACAACAAAAACTAAATAACTCACCGGTTTTTTTATTTTGCATATCTATAATTTTTTTGAAAGATTTTTTTTTATTTTCAAAATTTAAGTCTGAAAACTGACCTCCTGCTATACCAGAATGTCCCGAGCAGTTAGATAATAAATTTATTAATTGCACTTTGATATTATTGCTTAGTTTTAAATTTTTGCTAGATAAGATTTCAAAAGCAAGAGTTAACAAAGAGTTACCTGCCAGTATAGCAGTAAACTCATTAAATTTTTTATGAACAGTTAGCTTTCCTCTTCTTAATTCATCGTTATCCATAGCTGGCAAATCATCATGTATTAATGAATATGCATGAATACATTCTACCGCTGCACTAATCATGATTAATTCTTTTTGATTAATATTAAATATCTTTCCAGTATAAAATATTATTGCAGCTCTAAATCTTTTTCCACCAGAAAATATACCGTACCTTATGGGATTCATTAGATAAGAGTTTTTTTTCTGTGAAGATAAAAAAGCTTTTAAAAACTTATCAACCTTTTTTGCAATTTTATTAAGATCTTTTAAATATTTTTTATTTTCATTACTTCTTGTTTTCATAAACAATTTTACCGTTTTTATCTAAAGTTATACTGTTTATATCTGAAGCAGTTTTTTTAAATCTTTTTTGAATATAATTGTTCAATTCAACCATCTTGTTATATTTGTCTGTTGATTCCTTGAGGTTAGTTTTGGTGTCCTCTAATTCATTTATTATACTTTCAATTTCCTTTTTTGCTTCATTTATTGATTTAATATCTTTATCAGCTGGTATCTTTTTTGATTTCATAATATATGCATATATTAATAAATTTATGAAAAATATCTATTTAAATATATATAAACCTAGTATGGCGAATATTATAAGGTCAAAAAAGAACATCGAAAATAATAATTTAGTTGGGATTCCAACGGAAACTGTTTATGGGCTTGCAGGAAATGCTTATTCTGATAAAGCAATAAAGAAAATATTTAAATTAAAAAAAAGACCTAATTTTAATCCACTTATAATTCATTTCAAAGATATTCATGATATAAAAAAAGATATTATAATCAATAAGGAATTTAAAAAACTTTATAAAGTTTTTTGCCCAGGTCCAATTACTTTTATATTAAAGAAAAAAAAAAATTCAAAGATTTCCAAAATAGCTACTTCAGGAAAAAAAACTGTTGCTATTAGAGTTCCCAGTCACAAAATTACACGATCTTTACTTTCACAAATAAAAGTTCCCTTAGCAGCACCTAGTGCAAATGTTGCTTCCAGATTAAGCCCCACTTCAGCAGAAGATGTTGTTGATGAGTTTAAAAATAAATTAAAATTTATTCTTGATGGAGGCAAATGTAAAATTGGCATTGAGTCAACAATAATAGACTTGACTGATAAACCTAAAATATTAAGAACTGGTTTTATAACAGCTAAAAAAATATACAAAATACTGGGTAAGAAAATTTTTGTAGAAAAAAAACCCAAAACTATCAAGAGCCCTGGTCAATTAAATTTACATTATTCTCCAGGAATACCAGTTTATGTTAACAAAATCAGTCCAAAAAGAGGTGGGGCATTTATAACTTTTGGTAAAAAATTTAAAAATGGTAGTAACTATTTTAATTTAAGTAAAAAAAGTAACTTAAAAGAAGCAGCAAATAATTTATACAAAACTATGAGGACTATTAAAAAATCAAAATTTAAATCAATATCAGTTTGCAAGATACCTAACTCAGGTTTGGGTGTTGCGATTAATGATAGGTTAAAAAAAGCAGCTAACAAATGAATAATATAGCCATTGATATAAATAATCTAAGTAAAAAATATAAAAATACTTTAGCAGTAAAAAATATTAATTTTAAGATTAATAAAGGATCTATAATTGGCCTCTTGGGTCCTAACGGTTGTGGGAAATCAACTACGATTGGCATGATGCTTGGTCTAATAAAACCTTCTTCAGGAAATGTAATAATACACAATCAAAATATTGAATATAACAGAACAGATTTATTACAAAAAATGAATTTTATTTCTCCATATATTGAATTACCAAAAAAATTAACTATTGAGGAAAATCTTCAAGTATTTGGAAGAATGTACGGTATACAAAATTTAAAAGAAAAGATTATTGAAATAATGGAGAAGCTAAATTTAATTGATTTAAAAAAAAGAAAAACTGGAGAGTTGTCATCAGGTCAAAAAAATAGAGTTTCTTTAGCTAAGGCTCTAATTAATGATCCTGAAATACTTTTGTTAGATGAGCCTACTGCAAGTCTTGATCCTGATGTAGGTGATTATGTTAGAAGTGTTATCGAAAACTTTGCATCTAATAATAAAAAAACTATTTTAATTGCTTCTCATAATATGAATGAAGTTGAAAGATTGTGCAGTGAGGTGATGATGATGAAAAATGGAGAGATAATTGATAGAGGAAAAAGTAAAGATTTAATTATTAAACATGGAAGAGAAAATTTAGAAGAAGTATTTTTAAAAATTGTTAGGGAAAAAAATGAAATTTTATAGAATTTACGCTTTATTTCTAAGGCACTTATATCTTATTAAAAGCTCTTTTCCAAGATTATTAGATTTAATCTATTGGCCAACTATTCAAATTATACTTTGGGGTTTCATTTCAAAGTTTTTTACTATGCATAGTGACTTTTATAATCACACTGCTGGTATAATTTTAAGCGCAGCTATACTTTATGATTTTTTATTTAGATCTAGCATAAGTTTTAATATGTTATTTTTAGAAGAAATTTGGAGTAGAAATTTTACAAACTTGTTTATTGCGCCTCTAAAAGTTAGTGAAATTATAACCTCTCTAACAGCAACAGCTTTAATTAGAACTTTAATTGGAATAATTCCAGCCGTTTTACTTGTGTTCCCTTTTTTTGGAGTTTCCTTGCTAAATCTAGGACCAACTTTAGGTCTACTTTTATTTAGCCTTTATATGTTTGGAATTACATTGGGATTACTTGTGGTATCAGGGCTACTTAGATATGGGCCAGCTTTTGAAAATGTAGCTTGGTCATCATTATTTCTTTTAGCTCCACTTGGGTGTATTTATTATCCACTTTCTATATTGCCTGATTGGCTACAAGTTTTAGCTAAAGCTTTACCTTTGGTTTATATTTTTGAGGAAGTAAGATCGATTTTATTAAATAATATAGTAAATTATAAAAATATAGCGTCAGCTTTAATACTTAATTTAACTTATTTTACTTTATCTATTTTTGTGTTTTATTCTGCTTTTTCTGAAGCAAGGAAAAAAGGTACTTTAATGAATGTTGGAGAATAAATTAATGGTGCGGCGTGTAAGACTCGAACTCACAACCTCTGCGTCCGAAGCGCAGCGCTCTATCCAATTGAAGCTAACGCCGCTATAATTAATCTACAAAACAACTTTAAACTATTTCATTTAATTTTAAAATATTTTAAACAATAAAAACAACTTAAATTAAACAGTATAAAAGCTATTGTTAAAATACTTGTTGTGATATAAAAATTAAAAAATGTATAGCAAATTTGGTCAATTTATAGAAGGTAAGTGGCAATCTTCAGAAAAAAAAGAAACTTATGATGTAATAAATCCTGCTACTGAAGAAGTAATAGGTAAGGCATCCAAAGCTTCATCAGTTGATGTTGAGAAAGCTTTAAAATCTGCAAAGAATGGTTTTGAGCTTTGGAAAAAAGTTTCTCCTTGGGAAAGGGCAAATATTATTAAAAAAATTGCTGATTTGATAAGAAAAAAAAATGATAAACTAGCAAAATGGATGACTTTAGAAACTGGCAAACCTATGTCAGAATCTTTAGCTGAAGTAAGTGGTACTGCAGATATTTTTGAATGGAATGCAGAAGAAACAAAAAGAATTTATGGTCAAACTGTACAAAGTAGATTTAATGATACAAGAGTTATAATAAATTATGAGCCAGTTGGTGTGGTTGCGGCTTTATCTCCATGGAACTTTCCGTTGATTCTAGCTGCTAGAAAAATTTCAACCGCATTAGCGGCTGGATGTTCAGTAATTTGTAAACCAGATATTATAACACCTGGTACAGTTATGGAATTAGTTGATATCGTTAATCAATGTGGTGTACCCCCAGGAACTGTAAATTTATTATCTGGTGATCCAGCTTCAATTGCATCTCAATTAATCTCTTCAGATATAATTAAAAAAATTTCTTTAACAGGCTCTACTAGAGTTGGAAAAATAATTTTAAAACAAGCAGCAGAAAAAATTCAAAGAGTTACTATGGAATTAAGTGGTCATGCACCATTTATTGTTTATGAAGATGCTAATATTGAAAAAGCTACAGATATTGCCATTGCAGCTAAGTATAGGAATAATGGACAAGTTTGTATTTCTCCAAGTCGATTTTACATACATGAAAGCAAAAAAGATGAGTTTGTAAAATCTTTTGTAGACAAAACTTTGAAACTCAAGATAGGAAATGGTATGGACGCAAATGTCCAATTAGGACCTATTACAACAAAAAAAAGACTTGAAGAAATAGAGAAGCTAGTTGAAATAACTAAAAAAGAAGGTGCCAAAGTTTTGTGTGGAGGAAAAAGACCGTCTGGATTTAATAAAGGTTATTTTTATGAGCCTACAGTTTTTGATGATGTTAAAGATAACTTTACAATTATGACTGAAGAACCATTTGGTCCCTTAACCCCAATACTAAAATTTAAAAATTTTGATGAAGTTATTAAAAAAGCAAATGACCAAGTAGCTGGCTTAGCTAGTTATGTTTGTACTGGATCTATAGAACTAGCAACTAAAACTTCTGAATCATTAGAAACTGGAATGGTTGCTATAAACACACCTTTTATTTCAAATGCTGAAACACCATTTGGTGGCATTAAACAAAGTGGATATGGAAGAGAAGGTGGTTCAATGGGAATAAAAGATTATTTAAATATTAAATATACTCATTTAGGAATTACTAACTAAATTTTAATTTAATATAAAATATAGTTTATCATTCAAACTAGTTAGCAAAATAATTGCTACTTAATGTAGGTAAAATTAAAAATGCAATATAATTCACAAAATTTCTTAGTAACAAAAAAATATGCTGGTTATAGATTAGATGTTTATTTAAAATCAGTTGTTGAAAAAATTAGTAGAACTAAATTAAAAGATTTAATTATAAATGGTAATATAAAATTAAATGGGAAGAATACTTTAGACCCAGATAAAAAAGTAAAAGAAAAAGATAAATTATCTGTTAGTTTTCCCAAACCTCAAGAAACAAAAATTATAGCTTACAACCTCCCACTTGAAATTATTTATGAAGATGAGGATGTAATTTTAATTAACAAACCTTCAGGAATGGTCGTTCATCCAGGTGCAGGAAATAAAAATAAAACACTTGTTAATGCTCTTCTATATTATTGTAAAAAAAACTTATCAGAAATTGGTGGAAAATTAAGACCTGGAATTGTCCACAGAATTGATAAAGATACTAGTGGATTACTTATTGTTGCTAAGAATGATTTTTCTCATATAAGCCTATCAAAACAATTTAGTGATCATTCAATTGATAGAACATATGAAGCTTTAGTATGGGGATATTTAAAACCTTTAAAAGGTTTTGTTAATCAAAAAATTTCAAGAAGCAATAGAAATAGGCAACTAATGACGGTAACCCAAACTAAAGGGAAAAGAGCAGTTACAAATTATAAAACTATAAATGTATTTAGAAAAAAAGATATTCCAACTATAAGTCATATAGAATGTAATTTAGAAACTGGAAGAACACACCAAATAAGAGTGCACATGTCTTTTAAAGGAAATCCAATAATTGGAGATAAATCTTATGGTAAAAATAAAAAGGTATCTAAAAATGTAAATCTAGATTTAAAAAATAATTTATCAAATTTTAATAGACAGGCCCTTCATGCAAAAAGTTTAGGCTTTATACATCCAAGAAATGGGAAAAAATTATTTTTTTCAGTTTCAAGACCTAAAGATTTTGAAATATTGTTAAAAAAACTTAAAAAATACAGTAAATAGCTGTCTTGATTTTGCTGCAATTAGATAATACATACCAATATACAGATTATGACAACTAAAACATTTAATGCTAATTTGCCAAGTATTTCAGATGAAGCAAGTTTATCTAAATACTTAATACAAATTAAAAAATTTCCAATGCTTAATGCTGAAGAAGAATATCAGTTAGCAAAAAATTGGAAAGATAGAGGAGATTTAAAATCTGCTCACAAATTAGTAACTAGTCACTTAAGATTGGTTGCTAAGATTGCAATGGGATATAGAGGTTATGGACTACCAGTAACTGAACTAGTTTCTGAAGGAAATGTTGGTTTAATGAAAGCAGTAAAAAAATTTGATCCTGAAAAGGGTTTCCGCTTAGCTACTTATGCCATGTGGTGGATTAAAGCTTCAATACAAGAGTATGTGCTTAGATCTTGGAGTTTGGTAAAAATGGGAACTACTACAGCCCAAAAAAAACTTTTTTTTAATTTAAAAAAAATTAAAAATCAATTAGCTCCAACTAGTGAAGGGGATTTAAGTCCAGAACAAGTAAATGAAATATCTAAAAGACTAGAAGTTAAAAAAGATGAAGTTGTTTCTATGAACAGAAGAATGGCTGGAAATGAAAAATCTTTAAATGTTACATACGATAATAGTAATACAGAGTGGCAAGATTGGATTACAAATGATGAATTAGACCAAGAACTTCGTTTAGCTCAACAACAAGAACTTGATGAAAGAAAAGATCTAATGACAGATGCAATGAATATTTTGAATGATAGAGAAAAAGAAATTTTAAAAGAAAGAAAATTAAACGATGAACCAGCTACTCTTGATGATCTAAGTAAAAAATTTAAAGTAAGCAGAGAAAGAATTAGACAAATAGAGATTAAGGCTTTTGAAAAATTACAAAAAGCAATGTTAAATGCAGCAAACTCAAGAAATTTACTTCCAAAAAATTAATAATTTTATCTGTTATAATTCTATTTATTAAAAGGGTCTTCTAATAAAATTGTATCATCTCTTTCAGGGCTAGTAGAGATACTAGAAATTTTAGCTCCAATAAAATCTTCAATTGCGTGAATATAATTTTTTGCATTATCTGGAAGATCTCGCATATTTCTAATTCCTTGAGTTTTTTGCTTCCACCCAGGAAAGTTTTTATAAATTGGTTTGACCTTTAATTGGTCATCAACCGCAGCAGGAAGGTAATCCACCTCTTCTCCATTAACTTCATACTTTACACACATTTTAATTTCATCTAACTCATCTAAAACATCTAGTTTTGTAAGAGCTATTCCATCTATTCCAGAAATTTTTATAGTTTGTCTTACTAATACTCCATCAAACCAACCACATCTTCTTTTTCTGCTCGTAACAGTGCCAAATTCTTTCCCTCTCACTCCTAAAATTTCACCTATTTTATCTTTAAGCTCTGTGGGAAAAGGGCCCTCACCAACTCTAGTAGTATAAGCTTTTGTGATCCCTAATACATAATTTATTGTATTGGGACCACAACCAGTGCCTGTTGCAGCAGAAGAAGCTACCGTATTTGAAGAGGTCACAAAAGGATATGTTCCATGATCAACATCTAATAAAATTCCTTGTGCACCCTCAAATAATATTTTTTTTCTCTTAGATTTGAATTCATCTATTTTTTTCCAGACTGGTTTTGAATACTTAAGTATTTCAGGTGCTATCTTTAATAAATCTTCTTTTAATTTATTTTTTTCAAAAATTTTTTTTCCTAAACCTTTTCGTATGGCATTATGATGGATAAGCGCAGCTTCTAATCTGCTATCTAAATTATTTTCTGATATTAAATCCATAACTCTGATAGACCTTCTTCCTACTTTATCTTCATAAGCGGGTCCTATACCCCTTCTAGTAGTTCCAATTTTAGATTTTCCAGCTGCGTCTTCTCTGATAGCATCCATTTCTTGATGAAATGGGAGAATAAGACTAGCAGTTTCTGCTAAAATTAAATTATTCTCATCAACAGCAATACCTTTGGATTTTATTTCTTTTATCTCTTCGAGAAGTGCCCATGGGTCTACTACAACACCATTTCCTATTACTGAAATTTTATTTTTTCTCACTATACCTGATGGTAGTAATCTTAACTTATAAGTAATTCCATCTACAACCAAAGTATGCCCTGCATTGTGACCTCCTTGGAATCGAACAATAATATCTGCTTCCCTTGAAAGCCAATCAACAATTTTGCCTTTACCTTCATCCCCCCATTGAGAACCCACTACCACTACATTGTTTTTCATTATTTAAATTTTTTATTTATTTTTATTGAATTTAAATGGTTTATTGGACCATGGCCTTTACCGTAGTTTAGGTTAAATCCTATTGCCTGGTTAACATATTTAATTCCTAGCTCACAGGATTTCTTTAAAAGTTTTCCACATGATAAATAAGTAGCTATAGCGCTAGATAAAGTACAGCCAGTTCCATGCGTATTTTTAGTTGTATATTTCTTATTTTTAAAAATTTTAATCTCTTTTTTATTGACCAAAACATCATTAATTATTTTAGATTTTAAATGACCTCCTTTAATCAAAACATTTTTTGCCCCAAAATTAATTAATTTATTAGCTGAAAAGATCATATCTTCAATGTTATTAATTTTAGTTCCTGATAGGATTTCTGCCTCAGGAATATTTGGAGTAATTAAAAAAACTTTTTTTAATAATTTTGTTTTAATAAGTTTTATTGCGTTATTATCAATCAATTTTGCACCACCTTTTGCTACCATTACTGGATCTAATACAATTTTAGAAACTTTAATTTTGTTTAATGAATGAGTTACTGCTTCAATTGTTTTAATTGAATGTAGCATGCCAATTTTAATAGCATCAGGTTTTATATCTTTGCTGGTAAATATAATTTGACTAAAAATTTCCTTTGGACTTATAGATACGATAGATTTTACCCCAGTAGTATTTTGAGTAGTTACAGCTGTAATTGCAGTCATGGCATAAGAGCCTAAGGCAGTTACAGTTTTTATATCTGCTTGTATGCCAGCCCCTCCTGAAGAATCTGAACCAGCAATTATTAAGACTTTTGATTTTGGTTTCAATTTTTTCCTACGAATATTTATTTATAATATTTTTAATATTAATAATTGTGCTTTTTAACAAATCTAAATTATTGGATTCACCCATTATACGAATTATGGGTTCAGTTCCAGATTTTCTAACTAATATTCTTCCATGTTTTGAGATTTTTTTTTCAGCTAATTTAATCATTTTTTGAATCATCTTATTTTTTAAAATTTCTTTATCTTTTACATTAAGGTTTAGTAAAATTTGAGGAACTGGTTTAAATAAATTTAAGGCCTTACTAGGTTTTTTATTTAATTTTTTTAAAATAAAAAGAACTTCCAAAGCAACTAAAATTCCATCTCCTGTCGTTGCTTTATCTCCTAATATTATATGTCCAGATTGTTCTCCACCTAAATTATACTTTAGTTTACCCATTTTTTCTTTAACGTATCTATCTCCAACTTTAGTCCTAATAAAACTTATATTTTTTTCTTTTATAAAATTTTCTAAACCAAGGTTAGACATATGTGTGGATATAACTCCTCCTTTTAAAATTTTTTTATATTTCCATCTGCTTGCTATAAAAGCAATAATCTGATCTCCATCAACTATATTTCCTCTTTCATCACAAATTATTATTCGGTCAGCATCTCCATCAAGTGCAATTCCTATATCAGCTTTATTAGCTAAAACAGCTTTTTGCATTTTGTGTGTTTTTGTTGACCCACAATCTTTATTAACATTTAAACCATTGGGAGATATACCGATTGAAACCACTTCTGCCCCAAGCTCTGAAAATAATTTTGGACCTGCTTTATACCCTGCTCCATTTGCACAATCTAAAACTATCTTCATTCCCTTTAAATTAAAATTATCTGTAAAATTACCTTTTAAAATTTCTATATATCTCGCATTAGCATCTTCTAGTCTTTTTGCTCTTCCAAGCTCCTCGGGTTTTACTAGATATTTTGTTAAATTTTGATCAATAAGTTTTTCAATTTTTTGCTCAACATTGTCAGAAAGTTTTAGACCATCAGGTCCAAAAAGTTTTATACCATTATCAGAATGCAAGTTATGTGATGCCGTAATCATAATTCCAAGATCGGCTTTCATTGATTTTGTTAACATAGCTAAACCATTTGAAGGAAGTGGCCCTAAAAGAAAAACATTTATACCTGTTGATATTAGGCCTGATACTAAAGCTGGTTCCAACATATAACCAGATAGTCGTGTGTCTTTTGCTATAACTGCTCTTTTTTTTTGTTTAGTTTTAAAATAAGCACCAGCAGCTAAACCAAATTTAAAAAAACTATTACCAGTTATATTATTATTATTTACTCTTCCTCTTATTCCGTCTGTTCCAAAATATTTATTTTTCATTAGTCAATTATATTTAAAAAATTTTTATAAACTAAGATTCCTTGCTTTGCTTCTTTAACATCGTGAACTCTAAATATCTGAACTCCTTGAGAAAGTCCATAAATTACTGATGATATTGTGCCTCCAGTTCTTAAATTGGTATCAAATTTTGTTACTATATGTTTTATAAAACTTTTTCTTGAAGTACCTAATAAAAGTGGACAGCCCAAACTATGAAATAGAGAAATTTTAGAAATCAATCTAAGATTATGTTCTAAATTTTTTCCAAATCCAATACCAGGGTCTAAAATAATATTTTTTTTATTAAATTTTCTTTTTGAAAAAAAGTTAATCTTTTCTTCAAAATAATCATAAATATCTAATAATACATCATTATACTTTGGATTTTTTTGCATATCTGAGGGTTTGCCTTGTGAGTGGTTGATGATTATAAAAGGTTTCTTTTTACAAATAATTTTATAAGAAGATTTATCAAAATTAAATCCTGACACATCGTTAATTATATCTGCTCCTTGTTTAATACTATTTTTCATAACCAGTGATTTTCTAGTATCAATAGATAAAATTATTTTTTTTCTATATTTCTTAATTTTTTTAATTACTGGGCCAATTCTTCCCCATTCTTTAGTAGAATTAATTTCTTTTGAACCTGGCCTTGTAGATTCTCCTCCTATATCGATAATTGATGCACCTTCTTTTGTCATCAAAAGAGCTTTTTTGTAAGCATCAATTTTATTAAAATATTGCCCTCCATCAGAGAAACTATCTGGGGTTACATTAAGTATCCCCATGACTGAAGGTTCACTAAAATTTAATGATAAAATTTTTTTCTTTTTAGAGGTTAATTGTATTAAATCTTTCTTAATTTGTTTTTTAATTTGCTTATCTAGATTTTTAATTTGTGAGATTTTAAAATATTTTCTTTTGGTTTTGCCTCTATTTTTTCTTTGAATTAATTCAATTGTATTAAAGCCTATATTTTTTAAACCATTTAAAGGTAAACATTTTTTTTGTTTAATTAAAGCTCTGGCTTGAAGACCGTAAAAAAAATTACACGCTCTTGTGTAATATGTTCGCATTTAAGAATTTTAAGCTGGCTTAGGTTTTAAACCCATTGAGCCTAAAGCTGAAGAGCTGTCAGAATCTTTATCAATATCATCATCTTTTGCTCTAACCGGTTGTATATTATTTACAAGTAAATTTTTAATTTCCTCACCGCTTAAAGTTTCATAAACAAGCAAAGCTTTAGCTAATTTGTGTAAATCATCTATTTTATCTGAAAGAATTTTTTTTGCTTTCTGGTAGCCATCATCTACAATTTTCTTTATCTCGGCATCAACTTTTTTTGCAGTTTCCTCAGACATGTGTTGATGTCTAGCAACTGATCTTCCAAGAAATATCTCTTCTTCATTTTCGCCATATTCCATTGGTCCAAGAGCCTCACTCATGCCGTACTGGGTAACCATAGCTCTAGCAAGTTTAGTGGCTTGACTAATATCAGAGCCTGCGCCTCCTCCTGCTCCTGTTGATATATTGTCTTTTCCAAAAATAAGTTCTTCTCCTACTCTGCCTCCAAAACAAACTGCCATTCTAGCTTTTAATTCTTTTATAGAATGACCATGTTTATCTTTTTCCGGAAGATTCATTACCATACCTAAAGCTCTGCCTCTTGGAATAATTGTTGCTTTATGGATAGGGTCAGAATGATCTAAATTAAACGAAACAATTGCATGACCTCCTTCGTGATATGCTATAAGTTTCTTTTCATCTTCAGTCATTACCATTGATCTTCTTTCAGCCCCCATCATTACTTTATCTTTAGCTTCTTCAATGTCAGACATTGTTACAATACGTTTATTTTTTCTTGCTGCCAGCAACGCTGACTCATTACATAAATTTGCTAAATCTGCCCCAGAAAAACCTGGTGTTCCTCTTGCAATAGTTCTTAATTTTACGTCAGGTCCAATTTTGATTTTTTTTACATGAACCTTAAGTATTGCTTCTCTTCCTATAATATCTGGATTTGAAACAACAACTTGTCTATCAAACCTTCCAGGTCTTAGTAAAGCTGGGTCTAATACATCTGGTCTGTTAGTAGCTGCTATTACAATAACACCTTCGTTTGTCTCAAAACCATCCATCTCAACAAGTAATTGATTTAATGTTTGTTCTCTTTCATCATTTCCACCACCCAAACCAGCACCCCTACTTCTTCCAACAGCATCAATTTCATCAATAAAAATTATACAAGGTGCATTTTTTTTACCTTGTTCCATCATGTCTCTTACTCTAGAAGCTCCCACTCCTACAAACATTTCAACAAAGTCTGAGCCAGATATTGTAAAGAAAGGAACATTTGCTTCACCAGCTATAGCTCTTGCTAATAAAGTTTTTCCAGTTCCTGGAGGTCCTATTAAAAGGGCACCTCTTGGAATTTTTCCACCAAGTCTTCTAAACTTTCTTGGATCTTTTAAAAATTCTACTATTTCTTCTACTTCTTCTTTCGCTTCATCTATCCCAGCGACATCATTGAATGTAACTTTTCCTCTAGCTTCTGAAAGTAGTTTTGCTTTAGATCTTCCAAAGCCCATTGCCCCACCTTTTCCTCCTTGCATCTGTCTCATAAAAAATATCCAGACTGCAATTAATAAAAGCATTGGAAACCAAGATAGCAGTATTCCAAACAACGATGGCATTTTATCTTCCACTGGTGAAGCTGTAATGCTTACACCTTTGTCAGTTAATCTTTGTACTAGGTTAGGATCGTCAGGAACATAAGTTGTAAATGTTTCTCCATTAGCCTTTAAACCACTTAAGTTCTTTCCTTGAATTTCTACTTGAACAATTCTACCGTTCTCAACTTCATCTATAAATTGAGAGAAAGAAATTTTATTTTTCGTAGCTACATTCTTTGGGTTTTGAAATAGTTGAAAAAGACCTAAAACCAAGGCTACTATAACTGCCCACATTAATAAATTTTTATAGTTCATAAATATATGTATTTAAGATAATGATTATTTAAAAATTAACAAGTGTCCTTTTTGCGTCAAAAGGTCTTGAATTATCTAAAGTTTTAAATAATTAGGATGATTTACTCATTAATTTTTTTTATTTTTAGTAATAATTATAAAATCTTGTTTTTTTTTGAATTAGACAATTTCCTAAGGAGCTTTTTTTAAAATTTACCTTTTTTAGACTATTAATTAATCTAGAAATTTTAGTTGATCTAGGAGGGTAATAAGTTCCACTTACAGATACAAATATTTCAGAAAAGCATCTAAATGTAATCTCCTCAGATTCATCTAAAATTAAATTAATACTAATAATGCAGCTATAATTTTTTATATATTTAACATGTTTTTTTAATGCCAAATTCTTATAAAACTCTAATGCTTTTTTTGCTTTTTTAAGATTATTTATTGTATTTAATATTCTGTTAATTTTAAAACCATCGAGCTCTAATGATCTTCTTAAGTTTCTAATTCTTACTCTTAAAAAGTTTTTATTTTCATTAGCTGGATCATTTATATAATCCTTAAATATAGTAGATGCCACATATTTTAAATCATCTTTATTTACTTTTAAAAGTGGTCTAATAATTTTAAGATTATTATTAAAACTAATAACTTCAGACATAGAAGAAAGTCCATTAATACCACTTCCTCTGGTTAGCCTAATTAAAAAAGTTTCTATTTGATCATCTTGATGATGAGCGGTTAGCAAAAAAGGTATTCTATTCTTTGTGCACTCTTTTTCAATTAATGAATATCTCATTAATCTTGCTTTAGATTGAATATTGCTAAAAGGAATAGAGCCTTTCCAAGTTAAAATTTTTGCATTTATTCCTTTTTTTTTTAAAATTTTTTTAGCATTTGTTGATTCTTTCGAAGAATCTTTTTTGATTTTATGATCAACTATAAAAAAAAATACTTTATTCTTAAATTCTTTTTGATATTTTGCACTAAAATACGCTAAAGACAAACTGTCAGATCCACCTGAGACTCCAACTGCAAACTTATTTAATTTAATATGTTTGTTTAGTTTAGATTTAAAAACTTTATATATTTTATTAATCTTAATATTTTTGACAAAAGTTTTTCTAACTACTTTGTTTGATGCACTCGTATTTTTTCTTTTCATATTCAGCTTTTAAAAGTACTGACTGTTTCGCTTTTGGATATTGTTTGCTTACACCAGTTATCATAGAACATCCTTGTTTTTTTTCTCCAATTTGAACTAATGTAACTCCAAGCTTTAATAAGTTAATTGGTCCTTTAGAACTCTTTGGATATTTTTGATATCCATCTAAATAAGCAGTTGCTGCATCTGTATAAAGTTGTCTTATTCTAAAAGTTTCACCATACCAGTACTGCGCATTTCCTGCTAATTTGTGTTCTGAATTAGTTGCTACAAATTCTCTCAAAGCTAATTCTGCTGTTTCATAATCTCCTACCTTTAAAATATTAAGAGCAAATTCATATTGCTTTTCTGGAGATTTATCAGGTAAAATCTTTTCGGTTCTTTCTGCTTTTTCTGTGGTTACTGTTCCAGCAGAGTCAATAGATTGTGTTTGTTGAACTTGTTCAGAAGAATTTATATCATTTTCACTTACGTAGCCCAGATCTTGTGCTTCACTTGAACCAGGGAGTTTTTTTTCTTTTAAAGAATTATCTAATCCTGAATAATTTATATTTCCTTTTTCAATTTCTTGAAATCTTAATTGGTTGTCTGATTGAATTTTTGTAATTCTATTTGATATTTTATCTATCTTAAAATTAATTTCTTCAAATTTATTTGTTAACATTTGAAATTGTTCTTCAATTTCGGAAAGTTTTAATAAATGCCTTGTAAGAATATCTTCATTAGCTGAAGTATTTCCAGATGTATTTGTTAGACTGGAAGAGTAAACAGCTTTTTCTAGAGTTTTAATATCTTCACGAATTTGTTGAACCTGGTTTGTAATATCTGATGTATTTTCTTCTTCCGAAGATAGTTTTGAAGATAAAACAAAAGACATCAATAAAAAAACTAAAAAATATTTAAAAATAAATAATCTATTAATTGACATATTGTGATTTTAATAAAAAAAATGGCAAAAAAAAGACCCCCAAATTTTATTTTGGGGGTCTTTTCATTATATATTTATTAATTAGCTTTAACTGTTACAGATCTTCTGTTTTGTGACCACGCTAACGGTGTAGAACCATTGTTAACAGGTCTTTCTTTTCCGTAGCTTATAACATTTATTCTTTTAGCAGATATTCCATAGGTCATTAGGTAATCTCTGGCAGCATTAGCTCTTCTTTCACCTAATGCCAAGTTATATTCTCTAGTTCCTCTTTCATCAGCATGCCCTTCAACAGTTACTGAAATGTTTTTATTCTTTCTTAACCATGCTGCTTGCTTTCTTAAAGTATCTCTAGAGGCTGTTGTTAAAGTAGTTTTGTTTGTTGCAAAGAAAACTCTATCCGGTACTCCCTTTGCTAAAAATTTTATAGTTTCTTTTCCTGTATAAACGTCACCTTGAAGCTGTCCCGTACCCGCTTTTTTCTGCGTTGCACAAGCTGAAAGCACTAGGGCCATTAGTGATGCAACTAAGAAATTTCTTATTAAATTCTGATTATACATTTCTAAATCTCCAATTAAATTATAATAACTTATAATTTCAAAATTATCTGCAACTTGCAAGCGTAAATTTTGCTTGAATTCACTATTTAGATAACAGGGGTGACCATGCTGGATCAGAAGCATCTGTCTCAGTATTGATCATTCTCTCATTATAACCCGTTAAATCTATTGACCACAATTTTGCTGAAAACCCCTCACCTTTTGAGTCTGTTTTCGTCTCTCTATAAAAAATCAACACTCTTCCATTTGGGGACCAGGAAGGCGCTTCTTGATAATAATTTTCAGTCAACAATCTTTCACCCGATCCATCTGGCCTCATTACTCCTATATAAAATCTACCTTTGTGCACTTTAGTAAAAGCTATTAAGTCACCACGTGGAGACCATACTGGAGTTCCATATAAGCCTTTCCCAAATGTAATTCTTTTTACATTAGAACCGTCACTTCTCATTACATAGATTTGCTGCAAACCACTTCTATCAGAATTAAAAACAACAAATTTACCATCTGGTGAGTAAGAAGGAGAAGTATCTATCGAAGGATGTTCTGTCAATTTTTCAACTAATCTTGATTCTAAATCCATAGTATAAATATCTGAATTTCCATCTTTTGCAAAACTCATTATAATCTTTTGTCCATCATAAGAAAATCTTGGCGCAAAAGTCATACCTGAAAAATCTCCAGCTACTTCTTGTGTTCCAGTTTCAAGATCTAATAAATAAACTCTTGGCATATTTTTAAAATAAGATAAATAAGTTACTAATTGATTTCCTGGACTAAATCTTGGAGTCAAAACAAGTTCATTACCAAGAGTTAAATATTTTATATTTGCTCCATCTTGATCCATGATAGCTAATTTTTTTACTCTTTGATTTTTGGGGCCTGTTTCAGAAACATATAAAATTCTAGTATCAAAATATCCATCCTCTCCAGTTAATCTTTGATAAATTTTATCAGAGATAATGTGAGAAATTCTTCTCCAATTTGAATGGACTGTTGTAAAACTTAAGGCTGTGATTTCTTTTGCTGCAACAACATCCCATAATCTAAATTCTACCTTTAGCTTATCACTACTTATTGAAATTTTTCCTGTCACAAGAGCTTGTGATTTTATAAGTTTCCAATCTTCAAACCTTGGTTTTAAATGAGCTATATCAGGTTTTTGAACAAAAGATTCTTTATCTAATGGATTAAACAAACCAGATCTCTTTAAATTATTTTCGATAACTTCTGAAATTTTATAACCAATATTTTCTATTTCTTTTCCTTCTAATTTAATATTTTTGATTTTTGAATCGTTATAAAAAGGTGAGATTGCTATTGGCAATGGGCTCAAATTACCTCTAGTGACATCAACTTTAACTATAGCATATAAATTTTGGGTAAAAATAATTACAAAAATATTTATTAACAATATAATCTTTTTCATTTATCCTTTTAGCATTTCATTGGCATCAAAGTTAAGTTGTAAATCTTTCCATTTTTCATAACCCGTTGGAGGAACCTTTAACGGTTGGCACAATCTTACAGCTCTTAAAGCACTTTCTGCAAGAACTTTATAAAAGCCTTGACCAGGTTGATTCATTCTAGCATGATCTAAAATCTCTGATTTAATAATATTACCATCTGGCTTTAATTTAAGTTTAATTCTTACAATTAAATTTTGATTATAAGGAAGTCCTAAGGGAATGCTCCAACAGCCAAAAATTTGAGCTTTTAGAGCGTCTTCTTGACTAAGGGTTAGAGCAGAAATAATAGAATTTTTAACCTGACTTTGAGATATTTTTTTATTTTTTTGATTTGTTTCAGCTACTTCTTCTTTAGATTTATCAATTAGTGCTGCTATTTGATCTGGATCGAATAATTCCTTTTTTTCAAATTCTGATACCTGTTTAACTTCCAGATCTATTTCTTCAGGGTTTTGTTTTTTTTCAACTATCTTTTTTTTTTCTTCTTTCGTCTCGTTAGGTAAAGGTATTTTGTCAGGTTTTTCTTTTTTAACTTCTGCTGGTGGGGCTTGTTGAGAGACAATTCTTTCTTCTTCTTTTTTTACTTTTTCTAATATTTCTTTTGCTTTTGGTGCAAAAGGAAGATTAGTTTTTTCTGAAATTTGAATTAATTCAACTGAAACTATTGGAGGTAGATCAATAGCTTTTTTTGTTAATAAAGGCATAGTGAAAAATGTTGCAACAATCATCAAAAGATGAAAGGTAATTGAAACAAACAAAGCTCTCGTCATGTTCAATCTTTGTAAGGTTCGGAAACTAAAGCTACTTTGGAAAAACCTGCGCCAGATAACATCCCCATTACTTCGAGCACCCTTCCATAATTAATTGTTTGATCGCCCCGAACATATATTCTTGTATCAGTACGATTTTTTGAAATTGCTAAAATTTTAGGAATTATTTTTTCATAAACAACTTTATGTTCTTGAATAAATACCTCACCTTTTGAATTAATTGATAAAGCTAGTGGTTCTTGGTCTTCAGGAAGTGAGTCTGCAGCAGACTCGGGTAAATCAACTTGTACACCTACTGTTAGAAGTGGGGCTGTTACCATAAATATAATTAACAGCACCAACATTACATCTACAAAAGGAGTTACATTAATTTCACTCATTGGACTTTTTGAGGATCGATTGATTTTAAAACTCATAAAATTTTAGATAATAGATAAAAATCTTTTTGAAAAATTTTCTATTGTAGAAGAATATTCTCTCAGATCATTCGTAAATTTATTATATGCAATTACCGCTGGTATAGCAGCAAGTAAACCTAGGGCAGTAGCAAAAAGTGCTTCCGCTATTCCTGGGGCAACAATTGCTAAACTCGTATTTCTCGAAACTGCGATTGATTGAAATGAATTCATAATTCCCCATACGGTTCCAAATAAACCTATAAATGGCGCTGTAGATCCTACTGTTGCAAGAAAAGTAAAATATTTTTCTATTATTTTTATTTCTTTGTCAGTAGAAATTTCAAGAACTCTTGTGACTCTTATATTTTGTACTGTAGATGATTTTGATTTAGTCTTGATTAATTCACTCATTGCTTTATCAAAAATATTAATCAATGGATCTTTGTTCTTATTTGATAAATTGTTATAAACACTTTCAGCAGATTTAGATTTCCAAAACTTTTCTTCAAATTCTTGAGTAGTTTTATTTATTCTTTTAAATAAACGAGTCTTATCGTATATAATTGCCCATGAAGTTATAGAAGCTGCTATAAGTATAATAATTACACTTTTTACTATAAAATCTGCCCTTAAAAATAAACTTATTAAGGTAAAATCGTTAGATCCGCCTAACGCTACAACTTGGGTTGCTATTTCTTGTTCCATTAAGGACTAAGATACACTTAATTGTGTCATGAATTTGGCATTTTTAAAGACTAATTTTTAATTTCATCAGCTTTAAAGCTTTTATTTGCATCATAAAAATACCTTGCTATTAAAATTGAATCAGCTTTATTCGAATCCTTTTTTTTTGAAAGATATTCTGAAAATTCAGGGTAAATTTGAATAGCTTTTGTTCTACTGGCGTCTTTCTCAGAATTAATTAATTCAAAATGTTTTTTCCATTTTACTGGTCTCACTAGATATAATGGCAACATTAAAGCAGCACAAATACCTTTTATTATTCCAAAAGATTGACCAAAATTAAACATGCTGGTAACACCCTGGCCTGGCATTGCACCTACTTGTTCAACTACCAAAACAATTTCTTTATTATTTTTCAAATGTTTCTTTATAATCTGGGTAACAAGAGCTCCATTAACCTGTCTTTTATGTTTTTTGCCATCTATCATTGTTGGCATTTCATGAACTTCTATAATTTTTTTGTTTTCTAAAATACTTATTGCTCCACTTACTCCTGGATCTATACCAATAATTATCATGTTATTTCCTTTGGAGAAAAGTCATTACCTGCATCTAAATTAGCATATACATATTGCACATCATCATCATCTTCTAAAGTCTCAAGAAAATTTAACACTGATTTAGTTTTTTCTTCATTTAATGTTATCTTGTTAATAGGAAGCCATTCAATCCCAGATGAAACGAACTCTTTGATTTTTTTTGAAATTTCTGTTTTAACTTTATAAAAATTTTCTTTTAAAGTTATAATTTCGTGGTGTACATTTTTAGAAATACAATCTTCGGCTCCACTATTTATTGCTAAATCTAGAATATCATTTTCTGATATTTGTTTTATATCAATTCTGATAACGCCAACTTGTTTGAATTGATGTGCCGCCACACCAGATTCTCCTAAGCTTCCCCCATTTTTTTGAAATAATGTTCTAATATTAGATGCAGTTCTGTTTTTATTATCTGTTAAGGTTTCAACAATAACTGCCACTTTTTCTGGGCCAAAACCTTCATAAATAATATTGCTATAATTTAAATTTGGGTTCATTTCAGATTTTTTAACTGCCCTTTCTATATTGTCTTTTGGCATATTAGCTTCTTTAGCAGCCTCTATTGCTGATCTTAACCTTGGGTTCATTGCTGGATCTCTTGATCCCAATTTAGCGGCTACTGTTATTTCTTTAGATAATTTAGAAAAAATTTTAGATTTTTGTTTATCTGCTTTTCCTTTTTTATGTTTTATTCCCGCCCAGTGTGAATGACCAGCCATAATTAAATTGAAGCCTTTAGTTGATCATCAAATATAAAAGGCATGACTGTATTTGCTAAACCTGTCTCTTCATTTGCGTTAACTATTAAACCTAACAATGTTGCTTTTCCATCAGCTGGAAAATGTTTTTTTGCAGAAGGATCCTTCAAAAATTTTTTAATAGAATTTTCTTTATTCATTCCAATTACTGAATTGTAGTCTCCACACATACCTAGATCTGTTTGATAGGCGGTTCCATTAGTTAAAATTCTAAAATCCATAGTAGGAACATGGGTATGAGTACCTACTACTATTGTTGCTTTGCCATCAAAAAAATGTCCCATGGCCATCTTCTCACTAGTTATTTCAGCATGCAGATCTACAATAATAAAATCTGCATTTTTTTTAAGCTTAATATCTTGTTTAAATTTTTTAGCTTTTTCAAAAACATCATCACATTTTTTCATAAAAACGTTTCCCATTAAATTAATAACAGCTACTTTTTTATTTTTTTTTGTCTTAAAGATTCCATATCCATTGCCTGGCGATCCTTCAAATAAATTTTCTGGTCTTAAAAGTCTATGTTCTTTTTTGATAAATTCTATAGCTTCCTTTTGGTCCCAAACATGATTTCCAGTTGTGATTACATCTACACCACAATTAAAAAGTTGCTCCGAAATACTTTTTGTTATTCCAACACCAGGGTCAGCTGCATTTTCACCATTTACAACAACAAAATCTAACTTTTTATTTTCTATGATCTTAGGGAGATTTTTAATCACTGACTGGGTTCCAGGTGACCCAAAAATATCTCCTAATAATAATATATTCATAAATATTATAATTTTAATTTAATAAACCTTTTTCTGTATAGATATAATCTAATTTGAAGTCATATGTTTTTGACAATACATCTTTATGTTCTTGAAAAGAATATGCTATTCCTATAGTGAGAATATTCTTCTTAATTTTTTTAATTCTAGATAAATATTTATCATAATATCCCTTACCATAACCTAAGCGATTACAATCCTTATCATAAGCAACCAATGGAACAAAAAATATATCTGGAATTGTTTTTTTATTTAATCTATTTGGCTCAAGAATCCCATATTTATTAACATTTAGCGGATCTTTAAATTTCCAAATTTTAAAACTCATATTATTATTTTTTTCAATCACTGGTAATGAAATTTCTAATTTTTTTTTTGAAATTTTTTTTAATAAACTTAAAAGATTAACCTCATAATTGGATGGATAGTAACCACCTACTTTTAATTTTCTTTTTAAAAAAAATTTTTTTATAATTTGCTCAAATGAAAATTCTTTAACATATAAATAATTTTTTTTTCTTATATTAATAAATTTTTTTCTTAGATAATTTTTATCAACCATTTATTGAATATTGTTTGAAGACTCGCTATTATCAATAAATTCTTCTATTGACTTAGTAACTTTATCGAGCATATTTTCATAGGAATTATGATTTGTTTCTATTTTTTTTTCAAATTGAGTAATTTCTTTTTTTAAATTTTCTATTTCTAATTCTTTTTCATCTTTATAATTAATGGCTAAAGATTTTAATTCTTTAAATTTTAATGACAATTTATTAAAATCATTTTTATTTAAATTAATTTTTTTTTCTAACTCAAAAAATTCATCAATAATTTTAATAGTTGTGATCAACATAAGTTTGCTTTCTCCTATGCTGCCTAAGCCTTTTTTAAGTTCTAAAAATCTTTTATCTAAATAGCGAGCTAAATTTTTTAAATCTTCTTCCTGTCCATCATCACAAGACAACAAATAATCTCTGCCATTAAACTTAATATTTACATTTGCCATTTTTCTATTTCATCCAATAAACTTTCGGTTTCCTGATTTAGTTCATCTACTTTTTGATTAAATTGATTTTTATTATCAAATTTAGCATTTATATCTACTTTTACTTTTTCAAGCTGAGACTTTAAAATCTTATTTTCTTTTAACAATTCCTTGTATTTGTCGTCTAAATCTGTTTTTTCAATTATTAATTGATTTTTTTGGTGCTCTAATTCAGATAGCCCTTTGTTTGATTTAATTTCAGTTGAGGCCATTAGCTGCAATTTATTTAAAGCTTCGTCTAACTTTTTTTCTTTTTCTGTATAATTTTTCATTATTTTTATTTTAAAATCATATTATTGATTTGAGTCGATCAAGTCTATATAGGTTTTATAGTGAGTCCAACTTTCAAAGATTTATCTAACGCAATCAGATTTCTGTCGATTGATGCAGTTCAGAAAGCTAATTCTGGCCATCCTGGTATGCCGATGGGTATGGCTGATGTCGCTACAGTATTGTTTAAATACTACCTTAGGTTTAATCCAGAAAATCCTAATTGGATAAACCGAGATAGACTTATTCTTTCAGCAGGGCATGGATCAATGCTTCTCTACTCACTTTTATTTTTGACTGGTTATAAAAACATTTCTTTAGATGATATTAAAAATTTTAGACAACTAGATTCTATTTGTGCTGGACACCCAGAGTACATTCCAAATAGTGGGATTGAAACAACAACTGGCCCACTAGGGCAGGGAATTGCAAACGCTGTAGGTTTTGCAATAAGTGAAGAAATTTTAAAATCACAATTTGGAAAAAAGAATATTGATCATAAAACTTATGTTATTGCAGGAGATGGCTGCCTCATGGAAGGGATTAGTCATGAAGCATTAAGTTTAGCAGGTCATCTAAAATTAAAAAATTTAGTTATGTTTTTTGATAACAACTCAATATCAATTGATGGTCCAACTAGTCTTGCAGTTTCAGATAATTATGAACAAAGATTTAAAAGTTATGGTTGGAATTATATAAAAATTAATGGTCATAATGAGAAACAAATTTTTAAAGCAATAAAAAAAACCCAAAATTCCAAAAGGCCTAGTGTTATTTCTTGCAAAACAATTATTGGCTTTGGTTCACCAAATAAAAGTGGGAAAGAATCTGCGCATGGCAGTCCATTGGGTGAAGATGAGATAAATTTGGTAAGAAAAAAATTAAAATGGAAAAATGGTCCATTTGATATACCAAAAGAAATTTTAGAGGCATGGAAAAAAATTGGAATTAAAGCAACTAAAGAAGCAGAAAAACTAGAAAATAAAAATAAGAAAAAAATTATAATTTCAAATTTTAATGAAAAAGTATCAAAAATTATTGAAACTGAAAAAAGAAATGCCAGCCTAGATCTAGTATCAATAGCCACTAGAAAGTCCTCAGAAAAAATATTAACTGCTCTTACAAAAGAAATGCCATTACTTATTGGAGGCTCTGCTGATCTTGCTGGATCCAATAATACAAAAACAATTAATCATAAAGTAATTAAACCAGAAAAGTTTAAAGGAAATTATATTCACTATGGTGTAAGAGAACATGCAATGTGTGGAATAATGAATGGAATAGCTTTACATAGTAATTTAATTCCTTATGGAGGTACATTCCTTATTTTTTCAGATTATTGTAAACCTTCAATACGCCTAGCCGCACTTATGAAGCAAAGAGTAATTTATGTGATGACACATGATTCTATAGGCTTAGGTGAGGATGGACCAACTCATCAACCAATAGAACAATTGTCTGGACTGAGATCTATACCAAATTTAAATGTTTTTAGACCAGCAGATACAAGTGAAACTGCAGAGTGTTGGCAATTAGCTTTAGAAAATTCTGGAACTCCTAGTGTTATTGCTTTGACTAGACAAAAACTTGAGCAAGTAAGAAAAGAATTTTTTGAAAAAAATAAATGTTCTTACGGAGCTTACGAAATTTTAAGAACTAATGAAAAAATTGATTTAACTATATTTGCTAGTGGTTCTGAGGTAAATTTAGCTTGTGAAATTAGTCATAAATTGGCCACAGAAAACACTCATTCAAAAGTTATATCTGTGCCATGCCAAGAATTATTTGATAAACAATCTAATAGCTACAAATCAGAGATTTTAAATGAAACAAAATTTAAAATTTCTATTGAAGCAGCATCAACTGATTCATGGAAAAAATATACTGGGGATGATGGGTTAAATTTTGGAATAGATAGCTTTGGAAAAAGCGCTCCTTTCAAAAAAATATATGATCACTTTAATTTAACAACTAATGATATTGTGAGTAAAGTTAAAAAAATGATAAATAATTAATTATGACAGTGAAAATTGGAATCAATGGAATGGGAAGAATTGGAAGAATGATTGTTAGGTCATTATCAGAAAGTAAAAATAAAAAAATTGAAATTAAACATATTAATAATAGATCAAATTCAGAAACTACAAGAAGTTTATTAAAATACGACTCTGTTCATGGAAAATTTAATACAGACATAAGTTTTAAAGAAGATAAATTAATTATTAATAAAAAAGAAATATCATTTTCACAAGAAACAGATATTAAAAATATTAATTGGAAAAAACATAATGTTGATATAGTTTTAGAATGCACTGGAAAATTTAATTCAAAAGACAAATGTCTTCCACACATTAAAAATGGTGCAAAGAAAATAATTGTTTCTGCTCCTTGTAAAAATGCGGACAAAACTATCGTTTACGGTGTAAATCATAAATCCATAACTAGTGATGATAAAATTATTTCTGCAGCTTCATGCACAACAAACTGCCTAGCTCCAGTAGCATTTGTGATTAATAAGGAATTTAATATAGAAAAAGGTTTTATGACTACTATTCATTCTTACACAACTGATCAAAGACTTTTAGACAATTCTCATAAAGATATAAGACGAGCAAGATCAGCCTCGCAATCAATAGTTCCTACCTCAACAGGGGCTTCAAAAGCTTTAAGTGAAATAATCCCAGAACTTAAAGATAAAATCGAAGGCCTTGCAATGAGAGTTCCTACTCCCAATGTTTCTTTAGTAGATTTTGTTTTTAATTCTAAAAAAAATTTATCTATTAAAAAAATTAATGAATCTTTTATAAAAGCATCAAAAAAAGATTTAAAAAATGTTCTTAACGTAACTAATGAAAAATTAGTTTCAATAGATTTTAATCATAACCCTAGCTCAGCAATCGTAGATTTATCTTTGACAAGTGTTGTTGGAAATAATATGGGAAAGATTTCAGCTTGGTATGATAATGAATGGGGTTTTGCATCAAGAATGTGTGATTTAGCAGAATATATAAGCTAAGTTTAAAATGACAAACCAACTAACTAAAGATCTTAATATAACTGGTAAAAAAATTTTACTAAGATTGGATTTAAATGTTCCAGTTTTTGAAGGTGCAATTTCTGAAACTTCTAGAATAGAAAAGATTATACCTACTATCAAAATGTTAAAAAACAAAAAAACTAAAATTATAATAATCTCTCATATAGGAAGGCCAAAAGGAAAATGGATAAAAGAACTAACATTAAAAAATGTTGCAATAAAACTTTCAAATTTTTTAGATCAAAAAATAATTTTCCACTCAGAGCCAATTAGCCCCTCTACCAAAAATCAAATCAATTTGATGAAAGATGGTGATGTAATGCTTTTAGAAAATATTAGATTTTATGAAGGTGAAGAAAATAATGACAATGATTTTGCAAAAAAAATTTCAGAATTGGGTGATATATATATTAATGATGCATTTTCTTGTTCTCATAGAGCTCATGCTTCTATAGAGGCAATAACTAAATTTATTCCTTCATATTTTGGATTGCAGATCTCAGAAGAAATTAATGCATTAAAAAAATTAACCTCAGAAATAAAGGTGCCTGTCTCCTGTATAATTGGGGGATCTAAGATATCTACCAAAATTAATATTATTTCAAATCTAATTAAGAAAAAGATAAATAATATTATAATTGTTGGAGGAATGGCGAATAATATAATCAAAGAAAATGGCTTCAATATTGGTAAGTCAATTTATGAAAAAAATACTAAAGAAATTGTTAAAAATATTTTTGAAGATGCTAAAAAATTAAATTGTAAAGTATTGTACCCTGTAGATGTTGTGACCTCAAAAGACATGAAAAATCCTGGAAAAATTAAAAATTTACAAGAATTAAATAATGAAGACATTATTTTAGATATTGGGCCTAAAACTATTCAAGTAATAAATAATGTGATTAATGCTTCTAATACTATTTTGTGGAACGGGCCTGCTGGTTATTTTGAAAGCTCTTATTTTGAAAATGGAACTAAGCAAATAGCAAAATCAATATCTATTAAAACAAAAAAAGATAAAATTTTTTCAATTATTGGAGGTGGAGATACGGTCGCAGCTATAAACAAATTTGGACTTTCAAAAAATTATACGTTTGTTTCAACTGCTGGTGGAGCTTTTTTAGAATTCCTTGAAGGAAAAAAATTACCTGGTATAAAAGCTATAGAAATAAATACAAAATAATTTTATGAGTGAAATAGAAATAATCGCAAAACAAATGGTTGCTAAAGGTAAAGGAATTTTAGCAGCTGATGAAAGCACTGGAACTATGACTAAAAGACTATCTAGTGTAAGTGTAGAATCTACATCTCAAAATAGATTAAAATTTAGAGAAACTTTGTTTTCTTCGATGGGAATGAAAAATTTTATAGGTGGTGTAATATTATACGATGAAACAATAAGACAAAAAACATCTTCTGGAAAAACTATTCCAGACTTGATTAAAAGCTATGGATCTATTCCAGGTATTAAGGTTGATGCTGGAGCAAAAAAATTAGCCGGTTCTAAAGATGAAAAAATAACAGAAGGTTTAGATGGATTAAGAGAAAGACTATCTGAATACTATAATTTAGGAGCAAGATTTACAAAGTGGAGAGCTATATATAATATTTCAAAACTGTGTCCCTCTGAGTTAGCTATTAAATCAAATGCACACGCATTAGCAAGATATGCTTCATTAGTTCAAGAAGCAAACATGGTACCAATTGTTGAACCTGAGGTTTTAATGGATGGAGAACATAACATTGATAAATGCTATGAGGTTACATCTAAAGTTTTAAAAGAATGTTATAATGAATTAGTTATACATAATGTTAATCTTAAAGGAACAATATTAAAACCAAATATGATTTTGCCAGGAAATAAATCAAATCAAAAAGCTACATCTGCTGAAATAGCTAAAAAAACACTCAAATGTTTAAAAGAAAATGTTCCACATGAAGTACCTGGAATAGCATTTTTATCAGGCGGTCAAACCGAAATTGAAGCTACACAAAATTTAAATGAAATTAATAAAATAAATGATACTAATTTTTTAATCAGCTTTTCTTATGGAAGAGCATTGCAGCAAAGTGCACTAAAAAATTGGTCAAAGGATATTAAAGATACTGACAATACTCAAAAAATCTTTAATCATAGATCTAAGATGAACAGCCTATCCACTGAAGCCGGATGGAATATAGATTTAGAAAAACATATTGCAGTATAAAATAAATTGAAAAAAATTATATATTTGCTTTCACCACCAATAATAAATAATAAATTTTATAAAGATTTAGATCTAACTCTTAAAGTAAATATAGTTAAATATTTCCAATTAAGATTAAAAAAAACAAACATTTCTAATTTAGTGAAAATATCAAAAAAAATTAAAAAGATTCTTAAAAAATATAATGTAAAATTTATTATAAATGATAATCCTCTTTTAGCCAAAAAAGTTGATGCAGACGGCTGTCATATTGGCCAAAAAGATATGGATTATAAAACTAGTAGAAAAATTTTAGGAAAAAAAAAGATAATAGGTATTACTTGTCATAATTCAAAAAAATTAGCTTTAGAAGCAAAAAATAACGGTGCAGATTATATTGCTTTTGGATCTTTTTTTAAATCTTCTACTAAAAAATCCCCTTTTAAAGCCAACTTAACAACGTTGCGTTGGGCGAAAAAAAAAATTAATATGCCGATCGTTGCAATCGGTGGAATTAATGGATCTAATTTTAAAAAAATTTTACTAAGTGGTTCAAATTTTATAGCTTGCTCGAGTTTTGTTTGGAAAAATAAAAAACTTAAACCTTTTGAGGCAATTAAAAAATTTAAAATATAAAAATGAAAATATTAGGTAACGAAATTAAAGTTGGAATGATTCTTGAATATAAAGACGATTTATGGTCTGTTTTAAAGTGTCAGCATGTTAAGCCTGGTAAAGGTGGTGCTTTTAATCAAGTTGAGCTAAAAAGTTTACAAAGAGGAACGAAGCTCAATGAAAGATTTAGATCAAATGATTCTATTGAAAGAGCGATTGTAGAAGAAAAAAAATTTAATTTTTTATATGAAGATCAAGAAAATTGTTTTTTTATGGATCAAATTGATTTTGAACAAATTTCTATTTCAAAATCAGCAATAGGTGAAAAAAGTAAATTACTAAAAGAAAATCTAGAAGTTGTTGTTCAACTATATGAAAATAAACCTTTAAATATTGAACTTCCACATACAATTGAGGCAATCGTGATGGAAACTGATGCGTCAATTAAAGGGCAAACAGCATCTTCTTCTTATAAACCAGCAACTTTAGATAACGGTCTCAATATAGGAGTTCCACCATTTATTAGTTCAGGTGATAAAATAATTTTAGACACTAGAAATCTTGAGTATGTAAAAAAAATTAAATAATGAAATTATCTTCTCCAAATATTAACGTAATGATTAAATCTTGTTTAAAGGCTTCAAAAGTAATAATTAGAGATTTTGGGGAAATAGAAAAGTTGCAAGTTTCTCTTAAAGGTCCAGGTGACTTTGTAACAACATCTGATAAAAAAGTAGAGGAAATTTTAATTGATGAGTTAAGTAAAGCAAGACCAAATTATCAAATTTTAAGTGAAGAAAGTGGTGCTATTGAAAAAAAAGAAAGTGAATTTAAATGGGTAATAGATCCAATAGATGGAACTTTTAACTTTCTACATGGTGTTCCTCACTTTTGTATTTCAGTAGCGCTCGAAAAAAATAAAGAAATAATAGCTGGAGTCATTTACGACCCAATCAAAGATGAATTGTTCGCTGCAGAAAAAGGAGAAGGCTCTTATTTAAACAACTATAGAATGAGAGTGTCTGGAAGAAATAAATTAGAAAATTCTTTAATTTTTACAGGCTTTCCTAAATTTAATTCACTAGAAAAAGATAAAACTCTTAAAGAATTTAGTATGATTAATGAAATTACACTTTGCCCAATAAGAATTCTTGGTAGTGCAGCACTAGACATGGCATATGTTGCAGCTGGCAGGTGTGATGGTTATTGGCAAAGAAATTTAAACTACTGGGATTATGCTGCGGGCATTATTTTGGTCAAAGAAGCTGGAGGGTTTGTTACAGATTTTGAAGGTGGTGAAAATTTTATTGCTAACAGAGCCATTCTCGCTACTAATTCAAAAATTGGAAGTGAAATAATAAAGGTTTTAAAGAAATAAATTCATGCGTATTTCTTATTGTTTTATTCCTTCTTTTTGCTATAAAATCAAAAAAATATTAATTATATGAAAAAAAAAATACATCCTGATTATCACAAAATAAAAGTTTTAATGACTGATGGAAGTCATTTTGAAACTATGTCTACGTGGGGTAAAGAAGGTGAAACTCTTAAACTAGATATTGACCCTAAATCTCATGCAGCCTGGACAGGTGGGAAACAAAAAATCCTTGATAAAGGTAGAGTGAGCAAATTTAATAAAAAATTTAAAAATTTAACAGCCATAAAATCTAAATGAGTCAAGCGCCTTTGATGCCAAAAGCTACTGCTGTTTGGTTAGTTGAAAATACAAACATTTCATTTAAACAAATTGCGGATTTTTGTAAATTGCATGAGCTAGAAGTTCAAGGAATAGCTAATGGAGATGTTGCAAAAGGAATAAGGGCTTACAATCCCATTCTTGCAGGTCAACTTACTAGAGAAGAAATTGAAGCTTCATCAGAAGATCAAAATAGACCTTTAACTTTAAATAAAAAGACTATTGAAATAAGATCAAAAGAAAAAAAGCGACCAAAATATACTCCCCTTTCTAAAAGACAGGATAGACCTAATGCAATATATTGGTTGGTAAAAAATTATCCTCAATTATTAGATGGACAAATAAGTAAATTAGTGGGCACTACAAAGAACACAATCTCTCTAATTAGAAATAGAAGTTATTGGAACTTTTCTAGTTTAACACCAAAAGATCCTGTAATTTCTAATCTTTGTTCTCAATTAGATCTTAAAAATGCTATAGATAAAGCTAATAGAAAAGTAGAAAGAGAAAAAAAGAAAAAGGAAAAAGAAGAAAGAAATAATAAAAAACTTCAATAAAATTATATGAAAGATAAAAATTCTAAATTGGTTGGTATTATAATGGGTAGTAAATCAGACTGGGCTAATGTTATGGAACATTGTAGTGCTACTTTAAAACAATTTGGAGTTAAACATGATGTAAGAGTGATTTCTGCTCACAGAACACCTAAAAGATTACATAAATTTCTTAAAGAAGCTGAAAAAAATAAAATGGAAGTAATAATTGCTGCCGCAGGAATGTCAGCACACCTAGCAGGAGTAACAGCATCTTTAACAACCATACCTGTACTAGGAGTACCTACTGAAAGTAAATTAAAAGGTCTTGATAGCTTGCTTTCAACAGTTCAAATGCCAAGTGGAATACCAGTTGGAACTCTTGCAATTGGTAAAGCTGGGGCAGTGAATGCTGCTTTATTAGCTGTTTCAATACTATCTACTAGATATCCAAACATATTAAAAAGATTAATCAAATATAGAAAAGATTTTGAAAAAAAAGTACCCAAAAAGCCTTATTAACCACTAAACATGGTGGACAATTATTTTTATTAGTGTTACGTAGTCTCACCGTAGGAGGTAATTATTAAGATAGAAGTAAAAGATAACAATGTTGATCAAGCTCTGAGAATTCTCAAAAGAAAACTTCAGAAGGATGGTTTTTTTAAAGTTATAAAACTTAAAAGTAACTATGAAAAACCTTCTGAAAGAAAAAAAAGAGTTAAATCAGAAAACATTAAAAGATCAAAAAAACTTCAAAAAATTAGAAATAGAAGTCTTTAAACGATATTATCTAAATTTTAATTATCGCGGGGTGGAGCAGTCTGGTAGCTCGTCAGGCTCATAACCTGAAGGTCGGCGGTTCAAATCCGTCCCCCGCAACCAATTAAGTTTGGAATTTGTTTTTTAAAATTAATAAAAAAATATTTATAGATATGTCACAAAAAATTAGAAATATAGCTATTGTTGCTCATGTAGATCATGGAAAAACTACCCTTATAGATTCCATCATGAAACAAAGTGGTCTGTGGCGTGATAATCAACAAATTGAAGAAAGGATAATGGATAGTGGGGATTTAGAAAAAGAAAGAGGAATAACCATTCTTGCCAAACCTGCTTCAATAAAATGGAAAGAAACCAGAATTAATATAATTGATACTCCAGGGCACTCTGATTTTTCTAGTGAAGTAGAAAGGGTTTTAGATATGGCAGATGGAGTAATACTCTTGACTGATGCAGCAGAAGGGTGTCTACCAGGAACAAGCTTTGTAATGAAAAAAGCCTTGGCACAAGGACTTAAGCCTATAGTTATAATAAATAAGATTGATAGAAAAGATGCAAGACCAAAAGAAATTATTGATGAAGTTTTTGATTTATTTGTTGCTTTAGGGGCTTCAGATGAACAATTAGATTTTCCAATTCTTTATGCCTCAGGACGTGACGGTTGGGCTGTAAAAGAATTAGATCAACCTAAAGAAAATTTACATAGTTTATTAGACTTAATATTAAATCATGTTCCTGCTCCAAAAGTAGAAGCTGACAAACCATTTGCTATGCTTTCTACTCTTCTTTATGCAGATAGTTTTTTAGGAAGGTGTTTAGTTGGACGTGTGGGACAAGGTACTGCACAAATAAATCAAAATGTAAAAGCAATTAACTTGGATGGTCAAAAAGTTGATGCGGGTAGACTTACTAAGCTTTTAAGATTCGAAGGAACAAAAAAGGTTCCTGTTGAAAAAGTAGTGGCGGGCGATATTGTTATCATTGCTGGATTAACTAAAGCAACAGTTGCTGACACTATTTGTGATCTTACGGTTGAAAAACCTTTACCAAGCACTCCTATTGACCCACCCACGATGTCAATTAGCATAAGTGTAAATTCTTCACCTCTAGCAGGGATAGATGGTACAAAATTAACTTCTACGCAAATTAGAGAACGTTTGCTTAATGAAGATGAAAATAATGTTGGTATAAGCTTTTCAGAAAATAATAATAAAGATTCATTTCAAATTAGCGGACGAGGTGAATTACAATTAGGCGTATTAGTAGAAACAATGAGAAGAGAAGGATTTGAACTTACAGTTTCTCGCCCACAAGTTATTTTTAAAACAGATGCTGATGGTAATAAAACTGAGCCAATAGAAGAAGTAACTATAGATTTGGATGCTGAATTTTCTTCTAAAATTATAGATAATATGAATAAACGTAGAGCCGAAATGATTAATATGATTGATGCTGGAGCTGGTAAAACTCGTCTAATATTTCATGCTGCTTCACGTGGGCTAATTGGTTATCAATCAAGATTTATGACCCAAACTCGTGGTACTGGCGTAATGAATAGAACTTTTCATTCCTATGGTCTTTTTAAAGAAGGTATAACTGGAAGAGTCAATGGAACTTTAATTTCAATGGAAACTGGTCCAGCAGTTGCATTTGCAATCTTTAATTTACAAGAAAGAGGTGAGATGTTTATAGGACACAATACTGAAGTTTATAAAGGAATGATTTGTGGTGAACATAACAAAGATAATGATTTAGAGGTAAATTTTTTAAAGGGTAAAAAACTAACAAATATGAGAACTCAAGGAACAGATGAAAATGTTGTCTTAACCCCTCCTCGTCAAATGAGTCTTGAGGAAAAAATGGCTTATATAAATGATGATGAAGTATTAGAAGTAACACCTAAAAACTTAAGACTGAGAAAAAAATATCTAGATCCACATGAAAGAAAGAGAAGAACGAAGTCTTAAATATTAATTTAAAGTTAACCAATATTTTTTATTATTTCTTCGGTCATTTTTTTTGCATCAGCAAAAAGCATTAAAGTGTTTTCTTTATAAAATAAGTCATTGTCAATTCCAGCATATCCTGGTGATAAACTTCTTTTTACAAACAATACAGATTTGCACTTTTCAACATCTAATACAGGCATACCATAAATTGGACTTTGTGGATCAGTTTTTGCTGCTGGGTTTGTTACATCATTCGCACCTATTACAAAAGCAACATCTGCATTTGCAAAATCATTATTTATCTCTTCTAACTCAAAAACTTCATCATAAGGTACGTTGGCTTCAGCTAATAGTACATTCATATGTCCAGGCATTCTTCCAGCAACAGGATGTATTGCATAAGAAACTTTAATATCATTTCTTTTTAAAGTATCTACCATTTCTCTTAATGCATGCTGAGCCTGGGCTACTGCCATTCCGTAACCAGGAACAATTATAACAGAGGATGCATTCTTCATTAAAAATGCTGCATCTTCTGCATTGCCACTTTTGACAGGTTTTTGCTCTTTGTTTCTTTCAAATGATGATTGGTCAGTTGCTCCAAATCCTCCTAAAATTACACTAAAGAAAGAACGGTTCATACCTTTACACATTATATAAGATAATATTGCACCTGAAGAACCAACTAAAGCACCTGTAATTATTAATGCAATATTTTCTAATGTAAATCCAATTCCTGCAGCTGCCCAACCAGAGTATGAGTTTAACATTGATATAACTACTGGCATGTCTGCACCACCAATCGGAATTATCAATAAAAAACCAATTAAAAAAGAAATAGCTAGTAAAATCCAAAACAGATTTGAAGATTGAGTTGAGCACAAAAAATAAGCTACCACTACTATAAAAATTAATATTAGAGCATTAAGAGGATGTTGACCTTTAAATGTTATTGGAGAGCCAGACATTATTCCTTGAAGTTTTAAAAAAGCAATTATTGAACCTGAAAATGTTATTGCACCAACTGAAGCACCAATTGACATTTCGATTAAACTTCCTAACTTTATATCTCCAGGAGAGCCAAGATTAAAAGCTTCTGGATTTAAAAAAGCTGATATTGCAACAAATACTGCTGCAAGACCTACTAGACTATGAAATCCAGCTACAAGTTCTGGCATAGCGGTCATGGGTATTTTATAAGCAATAAAAGCTCCCATTAAACCACCTATTAAAAGGAAAATTAAAATATAAATAAAACCACTTGAAAAATTTCCTATAGACAAAAATGTAACTGCTATTGCAATTGCCATTCCTAAAATACCAAAAAAATTACCCTGTCTAGATGTTTCTGGAGATGATAATCCTCTAAGTGCTAAAATAAACAAAACACCTGAAATCAAATAAAAAATTGCTGATAAATTTGCTGAAATCATTATTTATCTTTCTTTTTTTTTTTATACATCGATAACATTCTCTGAGTGACTAGAAATCCCCCAAAAATATTTATTGCTGCCAAAGATATTGCTAAAAATCCAAAAATACTTGAAGTATTAAAAATGCTTTCAGAATTTCCAGCTAATCCAGCTATGATGGCTCCTACAATAATTACAGAAGAAATTGCATTTGTTACAGACATTAAAGGTGTATGCAAAGAAGGTGTTACACTCCATACAACATAATATCCAACAAAAATTGAAAGGATAAAAATACTTAGTCTAAATATAAAAGGATCTATTTCCATAATCTTATTTAATCAAGGTTTTTTCTATTATCTCATCCTCTAAATTTATGTTAATTGTTTTTTTTTCTTTGTCATATAAATTTGCAACAAAATTAAAAATATTTTTTGCATATAAACTTGATGCAGAGATTGGAAGTTTATTAAGAATATTTGCTTCTCCCATAATTCTAACTCCTCCTTTGTCTACTACTTTGTTTACTTGACTAAATGCAGTATTGCCTCCTTGTACCGCAGCCAAGTCATATATTATTGAACCTGCCTGCATATTATTTATCATGTTGTCTTTAATTATTACTGGCGCTTTTTTCCCTGGAATCAAAGCGGTACAAATTACAATATCAATTTTTTTTAAAGTTTCACTTAGCAATTCTTCTTGTTTTTTTTTAAAATCTTCTGAACCCTCTTTTGCATAGCCACTTTTTGTTTCAAGATTTTCTGTACCCTCAATAGTTAAAAACTTTCCTCCTAAACTTTCTACTTGTTCTTTAGAGGCCATTCTTACATCCGTAGCAAAAACAATTGCACCCATTCTTTTTGCAGTTGCAATTGCTTGTAATCCCGCAACACCAGCGCCAATTACTAAAACTTTTGCCGCAGGAATTGTTCCTGCTGCGGTCATCATCATAGGTATAGCTTTTTCAAAATTTGCAAACGATTCTATAACAGCTTTATACCCTGCAAGATTAGCTTGAGAAGAAAGCACATCCATAGACTGAGCTCTAGTTATCCTTGGCAATAATTCTAAAGAAAAAACATTAATCTTCCTTTTAACTAAACTGTTTATTTTTTCTTTATTGTCGTATGGATTAAAAACTCCAATTAAAGTTTGGTTTTCTTTCATTAATAAAACTTTATCTTCTGATAATAATCCTAATTGAGTCATAATATCTGCATGACTTAAAATTTCTTTTTCATCTTGGGAAGTTTTTACACCTAATTCTTTGTACTCACTATCCTTGTGTCCTAAATACGAACCATAATTTTTAGGTAAAAATACTTCAAGACCTAGGTTAATGTATTTTTTGGCAATATCTGGTGTGATGGCTATTCTTTTTTCTAAAGATAAATTTTCTTTTATAGAGCCAATAATCATAAGTTAATTAAATTCTTATAAATTGGAATATTTTTCAATTACTAACCTTGACGCGCTTTATACTTTGGATTCTTTTTATTAATTATATAAATACGCCCTCTTCTTCTAACTAATTTAGAATTTAAGTCTCTTTTTTTTAATGATTTTAATGAGCTAACAACTTTCATAAATATTCTATTAAAACTTGTTTTAATTAATAATCTGCCTGGCAATGTCCTACTCTCCCGTGCCTTAAGACAAAGTACCATCGGCGCTGAAGGGCTTGACTTCCGAGTTCGGAATGGGATCGGGTATT
>NZIO01000039.1 GCA_002689925.1 Candidatus Pelagibacter sp. | reverse complement strand
TAATAATAATTTAATAATTTTAAAACATAATAAAATTAATGAGCATAATATCCAACTCTTTAAAAAGAATTAAACCATCACCTACTATAGCGGTTACGCAAAAGGCTAGGGAATTAAAGGCCGCAGGCAAAAATGTTATAGGATTAGGTGCTGGAGAGCCAGATTTTGATACCCCCAATAATATAAAACAAGCTGCAATCGAAGCAATCAACAAAGGTGATACAAAATATACAGCCGTGGATGGAACTCCAATACTAAAGCAGGCAATAGTAAATAAATTTAAATCAGAAAATAACTTGGAATATTCGATCGATGAAGTCACAGTTGGAACTGGAGGAAAGCAAGTAATCTACAACACCTTCATGGCCACTTTAAACAAGGGTGATGAAGTGATTATTCCTGCACCATATTGGGTATCTTACCCTGACATGGTTTTATTAGCTGGTGGAAAACCAAAAATTGTAAAATGTAATGAAAATGATGGTTTTAAATTAACCCCAAAGAATCTTAAAAAGGCTATTACAAAAAAAACAAAATGGTTAATACTTAATTCTCCTTCAAATCCTACTGGAGCATCTTATACGAAAGAAGAGATTAAAAGTTTATCTAAAATTTTGATTAGAAATAAGAAGATTCATATTTTAAGTGATGATATTTATGAACACATTACATATGATAACTTCAATTTTTTTACTATCGCTCAAATTTCTGAATTAAAAGAAAGAACACTTACAATGAATGGCGTAAGCAAATCATACGCAATGACAGGTTGGAGAATTGGTTATGCAGCAGGACCAAAAGAAATAATAAAAGCAATTGGAAAGATTCAGTCTCAATCTACTTCTAATCCTTCATCTGTCAGTCAGGCTGCTGCTGTAGAAGCACTAAATGGAACACAAGAGTTTATAGAAACAAGAGCAGAAGCTTTTAAAAAAAGAAGAGATTTTGTAGTAGAAAGTTTAAATAAAATTAAAGGTATAAATTGTTTAAAACCAAATGGTGCATTCTATGTTTTTCCAAGTTGCAAACAGTTGTTAAATAAAAAAACAAAATTGAAAACTGATAAAGAATTTGTAGAAAAATTATTAGAACATTCAAATGTTGCTGTTGTACAAGGTTCAGCATTTGGTTTAGAGGGATATTTTAGAATTTCTTATGCAACTTCAATGGAAAATCTTAAAAAAGCTTTAGAACGAATTTCTAATTTTTGTAAAAACCTTAGCTAGTTTTTATTAGCAAGGAATTTTTCTGCTTCCAAAGCAGACATACATCCCATTCCTGCTGCTGTAACAGCTTGTCTAAATATTTTATCTTTAACATCTCCAGCGGCAAAAACACCTGGAATATTAGTGATAGTAGAATCTGGTTTAGTTATTAAATAACCTTCTTTATCCATATCTAGCTGACCTTTAAATAAAGATGTTGCAGGGTCATGTCCAATTGCTATGAAAAGTCCATGAATGTTTATTTCAGAAGTTTTATTAGTTTTAATATTTTTAATTTTAATTCCTGTTACACCTTTTGGATCTTTATTTCCCTTAACCTCTTCTAAAATTGAATTCCAAATTATTTCAATTTTTGGATTTTCTTTTAATTTTTTTTGTAATAATTTTTCAGCTCGTAAACTATCTCTTCTGTGAATAAGTTTTACTTTTGTTGCAAATTTAGTTAAAAACATTGCCTCTTCAACAGCAGCATTACCACCACCAATAACTGCTACTTCTTTTCCTTTAAAGAAAAAACCATCACATGTTGCACACCCAGAGACACCAAATCCTCTAAATTCTTGCTCAGATTTTATATTTAGCCATCTTGCTTGAGCACCTGTAGAAATTATAACCGTATCACCAGTATATTCTTGCCCACTTTCGCCAATAGCTTTAAAGGGTTTTTCTTTTAAATTAATTTCTTTAATATGATCCTGAATCATTTCTGTTCCCACTGCTTGAGACTGTTCTTTCATTTGATCCATTAACCAAGGCCCCTGTATAACATCAGAATATCCAGGATAATTTTGAACATCAGTTGTAGTATTCAATTGTCCACCTGGTTCTGAACCATAAACCAAAACTGGCTTTAACATAGCTCTTGCAGCATAAATAGCAGCTGTGTATCCTGCTGGACCAGAGCCTAAGATTAAAACTTTAGAATGTTTTATAGAATTATTTTTCATATTAAATCTATATGGGTATTTTTAAATTAATTTAAAGGTTCTTTTAATTTTATTCAAAGGTATCGTTATATTGTTGATTTACTCGAATAAAAGTTGTGCATTTACTTAATTGTTTTAGAGAAGGAGCTCCTACATATGTGCAGCTACTTCTAATACCACCTAATATATTTAAAACTGTGTCTTTTATTTTTCCTCTATATTTTACTTGAACCTTTTTTCCTTCACTACTTCTGTAATCTGATAAACCTCCGTAGTGTTTATCTAGTGCTGTATCAGAGCTTGATCCATAAAATTCAATAAACTTTGATCCATTTTTTTTAATTTTTTTTCCACCACCTTCTTCATGTCCCGCAAACATTCCACCTAACATTACAAAGTCAGCGCCCCCACCAAATGCTTTTGCAACATCTCCAGGGCATGTACATCCTCCATCAGCTATAATATGTGCTCCTAAACCATGAGCAGCATCTGCACATTCAATAACTGCACTTAACTGAGGGTAACCTACACCAGTTTGTATTCTTGTTGTACAAACACTTCCAGGCCCTATACCCACTTTTACTATGTCTGCACCACTCATAACTAATTCTTGTGTCATATCAGCTGTAACAACATTACCTGCAATTATAGTTTTTGTTGGGTATTTTTCTCTTACAGATCTAACAAATTTACTAAAATGATCTGAATATCCATTTGCTATATCAATACATATAAATTCAAAAAAACTAAATTCTTTTAAAATTTCATTCAATCTTTTATAATCTTTATCGCTAGTACCTGTGCTTAAAGCAAGATGAGAAAAAATTTCCTTAATTGATGAATTACGTTTAATCAATTTAATATTGTGCTGTTTAGTTAAGCATGTCATGATTTTAAACTTAGCTAAGTTTTTGGCCACTTCAAGCTCACCAACACCATCCATATTTGCAGCTATGATAGGTACTCCTGTCCATTGATGATTGCTGTATTTAAATTTATAAGTACGCTCAAGTGCTACGTCTTTACGACTAGAAAGAGTACTTCTTTTAGGTCGAAATAACACATCTGCATAATCTAGCTTAATATCTTCTTCAATACGCATAATTTCATTGATGATATATAAATGGTTATGAATTTAAATAAAACTAATTTATTATTGTTGTGGATAAATATTATATAAAAATACGTATAATTGCATTATGAAAAAATTAAAAGCCATTCTTTTAACAGAGGGCATGCATGGGATGATCAGTCAAACGGAAGGCTTAGCAAAATCCTTAGATTTAGATTTTATACACGAGAAAATTGAACTTAACAGTTTTTGGAAGTTAATTCCTCCAGTTTTAACACCAATTAATAAACATACTTTTAAAAACAAGATTATAAATAAATTTGATATAGTAATTTCTTGTGGTAGAAAAAGTGTAATACCATCAATTCTATTTAAAAGAAAATATAAAAATAAAATTTTAACAATTCACATTCAAGATCCTAAAGTTTCACTTAAAAATTTCGATTATATAATAGCTCCGATTCACGATAAGTTAATTGGCAATAACGTTCTAAATACCAAAGGATCAATTCATTATTTAACAATCGATGAAATAGACAAGAATAAAAACTACCTAGAATCTAAAATAGATAAAAGAAAAAAAATAGTTTCTTTCATAATAGGGGGACCAAATAAATATTATAATTATCAAGAGAAAATTATTCTTGATGTTTTTTCTAAAATTAAGAAAATTTTTTTAGAAAATAATTATCAAGCAATAATTATACCATCAATGAGAACACCAAAATATATTATAGAAAAAGCAAAAAATTATTTTGACGAAGATCAGATTTTAATTCCTACTATTGACAAGAAAGCTTATTTATCATCTTTAAAACTAGCTAATCATATTGTTGTAACTTGTGATTCAACTTCAATGATTTCAGAAGCAGCAATTACTGGTAAACCAATCTATGTAGCCCAAATGCCTCCAACAAAAAAAAACCTAAGATTTAAGGAATTCTTTACTTTATTTCAATCTTTAAATATCATTAAAAATCTTGATTCTTCATTTGAAAATTGGAGCTATCAAAAACTAGACGAAACTACTAGAGTGGCAAATTATATAAAACAAAAAATTAAAGCATATGACTTTTCTTAATTCAATTTTAAATAAATCAAAAAAACACAATAATCCTTTTACACACTGGGAACTAAATGAACCTTTGTCTAATGAGGCAATTCAAGAAATAATTAAAGCAGATATACCAAATCTTAATAATCTTAAAATAAGATATGATGGAACAAGAGCCATAGATGGAGGTTCAGCTGAATATAGAGCAGGAATAGCATCTGGTGGGCAAGCTATTAAATTTAGATGCTTTGTAGATAAAGATAATGCAAAAAACTTTCCTGGACTAGTTAATTTAATTAAAGAACTTCAATCAAAGGAAACTTATAAAAAAATTTCACTGTTGATAAATAAAGATTTATCAAACTCATATGTTAGAGTTGAGATTATATGTGACAGAGAAGGCTTTTGGTTAAAACCGCATTGTGATATTAAAGAAAAACTATTATCGTGTCTTTTATTTGTCAATGAATTTAATGAATCTGAGAGTTTAGGTACAGATTTTTACAATGAAAAACTAGAAAAGATTAAAACTGTTCCTTATAAAAATAATTATGGTTATTTTTTTTCAAGCGGCCCAAACACTTGGCATGGAATGGAAAAAAAAGAAATTGTTAAAGAGAGACGGTGCTTGCAAGTTAATTATGTTTCTTTTCCTACTGATTGGAAAGTAGACTAGTTTTTAAATATCTTGAAGAGATCTCACCGCAATCTCTTTTGTTTTTAGTGATCTAATTCCATTTAAACACGCTTGTGCAGTTGACATATTTGTACAGTAGGGAACTTTATTTATTAGAGTTGCTCTTCTTAGAGCGATTGCATCACTTAGTCTGTGTTCGCTATTTCCTCCACCAGTATTAATCACTAAAGCAATTTTTTTTGAATTTAACACATCAACAATATGAGGTGAGCCACCGCTTGCTTTATTTATTTTCTTACACTTCATGCCATGTTTTTTTATGAAATTGGCAGTTCCTTCTGTGGCACATAAGGTAAAGTTTAACTTTAATAATTTTTTTGCTAAATCTACTCCTTCAATTTTATGTGAATCTTTTAAAGAAATAAATGCTAAGCCCTTCGTTGGTAAAGAATTTGATGCTGCAATTTGACTTTTAGCAAAAGCTACACCAAAATCTTTATCAAGCCCCATTACTTCACCAGTTGATTTCATTTCGGGTCCTAATAAAACATCACTATTTGGAAATTTATTAAATGGAAAGACCGCTTCTTTAACTGCATACATATTTTTATTTTTATTTTTTAAATTAAATTTAGATAACATTTCTCCAGTCATCACTCTTGAAGCAATCTTGGCTAATGGAAGACCTTTGGCTTTTGATACAAATGGAACAGTTCTGCTAGCTCTTGGATTAACTTCAATAACATAAATTTCATCTTTTTTAATTGCAAATTGAATATTCATAAAACCCTTTACTTTTAATGCTAAAGCTAACTTTTTAGTTTGAATTTCAATTTCACTTATTAATTTTGATTTAATAGAGAATGGCGGTAATGAGCAAGCTGAGTCCCCAGAATGGATTCCTGCTTCTTCAATATGTTGCATTATTCCTGCAACAAAAACTTGTTTGCCGTCACTTAAAGCGTCAACATCTATTTCCATTGCATGATCAATAAATTTATCTATTAATATTGGGTTTTCTTCAGCAGCCTTGAAAGCTTCTTCTACAAATTTTTTTAACTGACTTTTTTCATGAACTATCTCCATAGCTCTACCACCCAAAACATAAGAAGGTCTTACCATTAAAGGTAATCCAATTTTTTCAGCAATTTTAATAGCTTGTTGATAGTTTTTCGCTATTCCACTTTCAGCTTGTTTAAGATTAAGTTTATCAAGTAGCTTACTAAATCTATCCCTGTCTTCTGCTAAATCAATAGAAGTATATTGAGTTCCAAGAATTGGAAACTTATTATCATTTAAAAATTTAGCAAGTTTAATTGGAGTTTGACCACCAAATTGAGCAATTATTCCAATCAAGCTTCCTTTTTCACTTTCCTTTTTGATAATATTATAAACGTACTCTTCATTAAGAGGTTCAAAATATAATCTATCACTAGTATCATAATCTGTTGAAACTGTTTCAGGATTACAGTTAATCATAATTGTTTCAAAACCAATTTCTTTTAATGCAAAGCTTGCCTGACAACAACAATAATCAAATTCAATTCCTTGGCCTATTCTATTAGGCCCACCACCTAAAATTATAACTTTTTTCTTTGAAGATGGGTCCGCTTCACATTCAGTATTTAATGAAAAATTTCTTTGGTACGTAGAATACATATAAGGAGTAAAAGACTTAAATTCTGCAGCACAAGTATCTACTCTCTTAAACACTGGTCTTATTTTAAGACCTATTCTTTTTTTTCTAATTATTTCTTCAGAATGCTTTGTTATTTCAGATAATTTTTTATCTGAAAAACCCATGGATTTAATCCTATTAAATTCATTATAATCATTAGGCAATCCTTTCTTTTTAATTTGTTGTTCAGTTTCAACAATTTCTTTAATTTGTTCTAAGAACCAATTGTCTATCTTTGATAGTTGATAAATTTTCTTAATGTTAATTTTTTTTCTGAAAGCTTCTGCTACTAATAAAATTTTATTAGGTATATTTTCTTTTAATTTTTTTTCTATTTGTTTTTTACTTATTAAAAAAATTCTATCTAATCCAGCAAAACCTGTTTCTAAAGAAACCAAAGCTTTTTGCAAAGATTCTTTAAAGTTTCTTCCAATTGCCATTGCCTCTCCTACAGACTTCATTGACGTACCAAGTGTTACAGGAGATGTAGAAAATTTTTCAAATGTGAACCTTGGTATTTTTGTAACCACATAGTCAATACTTGGTTCAAAAGAAGCAGGTGTTGTTTTTGTAATTTCGTTCTTCAATTCATCTAACGTATATCCAATAGCTAATTTTGCTGCCACTTTGGCTATTGGAAATCCAGTTGCTTTAGAAGCAAGAGCAGATGAACGTGATACTCTTGGGTTCATTTCAATTATAACCATTCTTCCATCTTTTGGATTAATTGCAAACTGAACATTGGAACCTCCTGTTTCAACTCCAATTTTTCTAAGACATGCGATAGAGGCATTTCTCATCACCTGGTATTCTTTGTCTGTTAATGTTAAAGCAGGTGCAACTGTTACAGAATCTCCTGTATGAATTCCCATCGGGTCAATATTTTCTATTGAACAAATAATTATACAGTTATCTTTTTTGTCTCTAACCACTTCCATTTCAAATTCTTTCCAGCCCTCAAGACATTCTTCGATTAAAACTTGATTAACAGGTGATTCATACAAACCATTTTTAACTATCTTGAAATAATCTTTTATATTTTTTGCAATACCACCACCTAACCCACCAAGTGTGAATGCAGGTCTTATTATTGCGGGTAATCCAATATTTTTAAGTATTTTTGAAGCGTCTTTAATATGATTTAGTACTTTTGATTTTGGCAGGTCTAAGCCAATATCAATCATATTTTTTCTAAATTTTTTTCTATCTTCTGCATTTGAGATTGCTTTAGAATTAGCTCCGATTAGTTCAATTTTGTATTTTTTTAAAATTCCTTTTTTTTCAGCCTCCATTGCTAAGTTTAAAGCTGTTTGACCCCCCATTGTTGGTAATATTGCATCTGGTTTTTCTTTTTTTATAATTTTTTCAAATATTTCAATTGTAATTGGCTCAATGTAAGTTTTATCAGCAATGTTAGGATCAGTCATAATTGTTGCTGGATTTGAGTTTATTAAAATAACTTTATAACCTTCGTCTTTTAAAGCTTTACATGCTTGAGTTCCAGAATAGTCAAACTCACATGCTTGGCCTATTATTATTGGGCCTGCTCCAACTACTAAAATTTTTTTAAGATCTTTTCTTTTTGGCATTTTTTTTCATGTAGTTAATAAATTCTTGAAATAAATAGACACTATCTTGAGGACCAGGATTAGATTCAGGATGGTATTGGACTGAAAAAACTGGTTTATTTTTTAGCTTTATTCCCTCAACACCATCATCAAATAACGACTTATGAGTAACCTCAACATTTTTTGGTAAAGTTTCTTTAATAACTTCAAAGCCATGATTTTGACTCGTAATTTCTACATTACCTTTTATTAAATTTTTCACAGGGTGATTTGCACCTCTATGACCTAGTTTCATTTTTTTTGTTTTTGCTCCAAGGGTTAGAGCAAGTATTTGATGTCCTAAACAAATACCAAAAATAGGAACTTTATTTCTTATTAACTCTTTAATAATTTTCTTAGCATATTTACTTGTAGCTGCAGGATCTCCAGGACCATTTGATAAAAATATTCCATCAGGTTTAAATTTAAGTATTTTTTCAGCACTTGTTGTGCAAGACACAACATTAACACTACAATTAAATTCAGAGAAATATCTTAAGATATTTTTTTTTATTCCATAATCAATTGCAACAACATTAAAAGATTTATTTTTATTTTTTGTATAACCAACATTTTTTTTCCAAATTTTATAACCTGACCACTTATAATTTTTTGTAGTAGTAACTCTTTTTGCTAAATCTAAATTTTTTAATCCACACCATTTTCTTGTTAGTTTTAATAATTTTTTAATATTAAACTTACCATTTTTTGAAAAAGCAATAGTTCCATTGGGAGCTCCTTTATCTCTAATTAAGTTAGTTAAGCTCCTAGTATCAAGGCCAACGATTCCAACTATCTTATTTTTTTTTAGCCAACTGTCTAAATTTATCAAAGACCTATAATTAGAAGGATTTGTAATTTCAGTATTAAAAATGACTCCTTTAGTCCAAATTTTATCTGATTCATGATCATCTAAGTTTGTGCCAACATTTCCAACATGTGGAAATGTAAAATTAATTATTTGTTCAGCGTAAGAAGGATCAGATATTATTTCTTGGTAACCTGTGATTGATGTATTAAAACAAACTTCTCCTGTGGAAGAACCTTTATAACCAATTCCAGTTCCATAAAAAAAACTTCCGTTGTTTAAAACTAAAATAGCTGTGGAGTTAATCCCTCTAGGATTATTTTTTTTGTTTCTTTTACTTAAATACGTTTCAGCTTCCAAATACAACTCTTGAGTTAAAGCCTTTTACAATACTATAAGTTTTTGCGCAACATATGAAAAAAATTTTATCACCAGCCTGTAAATTTTCTTTTGAACAAGATCTGCTATTAAAGTAAATTAACACTATTAATATGCCTCAAAGAGAAAAAATTACCGAAAAATATAATAATGCACTTAAATCTAAGGATAAAATGCTTATTTCTACTTTTAGGTTAATTTTATCATCAATTAAAGATGGGGATATTGCAAAAAGAACTGGAGGAAAAAAAGAGCTGCTTAACGACCAAGAAATTGATCAAATTTTAAGAAAAATGTTAAAACAAAGAAATGAATCTGCAGATATTTATAAGAAAGCTAATAGAACTGAGTTGTTAGATAACGAATTAAAAGAAATAACAATCATCGAAGAGTTTTTGCCTAAACTGCTCAACGCTGAAGATACTAAAAAAATTTGTAAAGATTTAGTGCTTAACAATAAAGCATCAGGCTTAAAAGATATGGGAAAAATAATGGGACTATTAAAAAAGGATCATTCTTCCAGTGTGGATTTTTCAATTGCAGGAAAAATTCTTAAAGATTTATTAAACAACAAATGATGAAATATCCGAAACAATATTTAGAAGAGATAAAATCTAGACTGAAGGTTTCAAGTGTAGTAGGCAAGTACGTTAAATTAACAAAAAGAGGAAAAGAATTTGTTGGCTTATCTCCTTTTACAAATGAAAAAACTCCATCATTTACTGTAAATGACCAAAAGTTTTTTTATCATTGTTTTAGTTCATCTGAACATGGAAATATTTTTGATTTTTTAATGAAAACACAAAATTTTAAATTTGGTGAGGCAGTAAAAAAATTGGCTGCTGATGCAGGAATGCCAGTTTATAGGTTTTCAAAAATTGACGAAGAAAGAGAAAAAAAATGGAAAATTTATAATGAAATATTAGAAAGATATGCAAATTTTTGTAATCAAGAACTAACATCTTTAAAATATACAGATGTAAAAAAATATTTAGATTTTAGAAAAATAAATAAGGAACAAATAGATTTTTTTAAAATTGGTTATGCTGGATTTAAAAACGATTTTTACGTAGCACAAAAAAATAAATTTAAAAATGAAGAGCTTTTAAATTCAGGGTTATTTTATTTGGATGAAAAAAACAATAAACTAGTTGAAAGATTCAGAGGAAGGATAGTTTTTCCTATAAAAAATATAAATGGCGCAATCATTGCTTTTGGAGGTCGAGTAATAACTAATACAAAATTTGCAAAATATATTAATTCACCTGAAACATCTTTTTATAAAAAAGGTAACAATATTTTTAATTTCAACGAAGCCAAAAAAATAGTTAATAAAAAAGATGAAATTTTTTTTGTAGAAGGATATATGGATGTTATCACTTTACATAAATTTGGTATTAAAAATGTTGTGGCAAATCAAGGTACAGCACTTACAGAAAATCAATTAGAATTAGCATGGAGATATTTTAAGAATATTACAATATTTTTTGATGGTGATGATGGCGGGCAAAATGCTGCTATTAGAGCTGCTGAAAAACTTTTTCCATTATTAAAACCAGATCATAATATATATTTTTTATTTTTATCAAAAAATGACGATCCAGATACATTTATTAACAATAATGGAAAAGCTGGTTTTGAAGAGTTGAATAAACAAAAATTAACAATTAATGATTTTATTTGGAATTATAATTTTTATAATATTGATCAAAAAAATCCTTCCTCTCTAGCTTCCTTTGAAAAAAAAATGAAAAATTTATGTAAAGAAATAAAAGATCAGGCTTTATCAAAATATTACTTGGAGTCATTTCTTGCAAAAATTAATCTGTTAACTCCAAATATAAATTTTAGAAAATCAAATTTTATAAATTATAATAGAGCGTACTTACCTTTAAAAGAAACTAAATTAAAAATAGATAAATTAAAAAACTACACAGAAAGAAAATTAAAAGAATATTCAATTATTTATATTATAATTAATTTTCCTCAAATTTTTGAGAATGACAAAGAAATTTTTCCAGAGAATATTTTTTCTGAAGAAATTTTAAATGATTTAAAACAAGAATTGAAAAACGTAGTATTTTCAAAAGAAAACTATGATAAAGATAAATTAAATAAAGAAATTTTTTTTGAAACCAGAAAAAATAAAAAATTTCACAATTTAATTGAAGAAATAGAAAATGTTGCTCAAGTAAAAATAATTCTTTCAAATAAAAGTGAAAATGAAATTAAAAATATTTTGTCAGATCTTTGTCTTGATTTACAAAAAATTGGTATTAATGCAGAAATAGAGAAACTAGAGAATAAGATGATTAACGAAATGAGTGATAATGCATTCAAAGACTTAGTTGACAAGAAAAATGAGCTTAAAAACAAGTTAAAAACAGGCTAAATACATCTATTTATTTGATGTAGATTTTTTTTTATAAGTCACTATATATATCTTTAATTAAATTCAGGAAAATTGTGAAAAAATTAATTACAAAATCATTTTCAAGATTAATGGAAAGAGGTCTTCATAGAGGCTTTATTACCCATGAAGAATTGCAAAAATCTCTTGGGAAAAGAAATAGCACTCATGAAAATTTAGAAAAAGCAATTTTTCATATTTTTGATAACAAAGTTTGTTTGGTTGAAAAAAAATCAGATTTTAAAGTAACAAAGAAAAAAGAAGCAAGCTCAAGTGAGCAAGATAGTCCATCAGAAAAAAGTGATGATCCTATAAGAATGTATTTAAGGGAAATGGGAGGTGTAGAGCTTTTATCTAGAGAAGGGGAAATTGCTATTGCAAAAAGAATAGAGGCGGGAAAAGATGTGATGCTTAATGCACTTGCGCAAAGCCCATTAATGGCAAAAAAAATATTTGAATGGAAAGAAAAATTAGAAAAAGAAGAAATTTTAGTAAGAGAAATTATTGATATTGATTCAACGTATATGGATATAGACGATGGGTCTAGTGACAGTTCAAAAAAATCTAAAGCTAAATCAGTAAATAAAGCCAAAGATCAACAAGAAAATAAAAAAGATGAAACTAGTAGTGCCACAGGAGAAGAAGCTGAAAGCTCAGAAGAGGATGAATTTAACATTTCCCTTGCAGCGATGGAAAATGAAATAAAACCAAAAGTAATATCGATTATTACTTTTCTTTCTAAGAATTATAACAAATTAATTTCTTATCAAAAAGATAAATTACAGTCAGTATTAAATGGTCAGATTTTTTCTGCTTCGAGAGAAAAAGGATGTAAAAAAATAATAAGTTTAATAGTTGAGAAGATTAAAGTTCTTCAATTAAGTGCATCAGTTTTAGAAGAATTGGTTCAGTCTCATTATGTAGAAAACAGAAAAATAATATCATTAGAAGGGAATTTGCTAAGACTTGCTTTAGAAAATAAAATTTCACGACAAGAATTTTTAAAATATTATTTAGGAAATGAAATCAATCCTAATCTTAAATCTTTTTTAAATACAAATAAAATTTGGAAAGCTTTCTTTCAAAAAAATAAAAAAGAGTTTTCTGAAATAAGAGAAAGACTAGTTGAGTTTAGCAATAAGATTGGTTTATCAGTGACAGAATTCAAATCTTTAGTAAGCAGAACACAAAAAGGAGAAAAAGAAGCAAGTATTGCAAAAAAAGAAATGGTGGAAGCCAACCTTAGATTAGTAATTTCAATTGCCAAGAAATATACCAATAGAGGTTTACAATTTTTAGATTTAATCCAAGAAGGAAATATTGGCTTGATGAAAGCTGTAGATAAATTTGAATATAGAAGGGGTTATAAATTTTCTACTTATGCAACTTGGTGGATAAGACAAGCAATAACAAGGTCAATAGCAGACCAAGCTAGAACAATTAGAATTCCTGTTCATATGATAGAAACAATAAATAAAATTGTTAGAACACAAAGACAAATTTTAAGTGAATTTGGAAGAGAGCCAACACCTGAAGAATTAGCTAAAAAATTAAGGATGCCGCTTGAGAAAGTAAGAAAAGTTTTAAAGATTTCAAAAGAACCGGTTTCTCTCGAAACACCAGTTGGTGATGAAGAAGATAGTAGTTTAGGAGATTTTATTGAAGATAAAAACGCATTAATGCCTTTGGATCAAGCTATTAGATCAAATTTAAGTGAGTCGACTACGAAAATTTTAGCAACACTCACTCCAAGAGAAGAAAGAGTTTTGAGAATGCGTTTTGGAGTCGGTATGAACACAGATCATACTCTTGAAGAAGTAGGATTACAATTTTCAGTTACTAGAGAAAGAATTAGACAAATCGAAGCTAAAGCTTTAAGAAAACTCAAACACCCAAGCCGATCTAAACAACTAAAAAGTTTTTTGGAGAAATAAATAATAAATCATAATGTTTAAATTGCTCTGGAACACCGTAAATACAGACAATTTAAAAAATCAAAAATGGGGAGAGTTTCACAAAGAAAATACTAGCAACTGGTTATATAGTTTATTAAAAGACATTCATTTTGAAGAAGTAAATAGTCTACATAATGTGAAATCAAATGATGAATTAATTATTATTGATTCTGAAGTTCAAGAAAAAGCTTCTTTTTATTCTAAACTGCAATTCATTTGTAAAAAAGTTTATTTATTTCACTTAGGAGATGAAACAGGCGAAGATGTAAAAAAAATATATAATTTTTGTAACCATACTTGGAGATTTTTTTGTTATAATTTTTATTTTTCTTCCAAAAATATTTCATGTATACCGATTGGTTATAAAGCTGGTGTTACAAATTATACTTCTAGATATGATAACAAAAAAAAATATAAGTGGGCTTTTATTGGAACTATACACAAATCTAGTCGACACGACTTGCTATATCAACTGGAGAAAGTAGACCCTTTTTTTGTCCACACCACAGAAAAATTTAACGATAAAAAAGGCATTTCTGCAGAAGAAATTAGTATTAAGTTATCACAAACCGCCTTTGCTCCTTGTCCAAACGGTGTAGTTCACCCTGAAACATTTAGATTATATGAATCACTAGAGTGTGGTTGTATACCAATAGTTGAAGATAGTTATAACTATTATGATCGTTTTTTTCCAAACAATCCTTTTTTAAAAATAAATAAATGGCAGGATGCAACAAGTATTATTTCAGAATCTAGTGAGCAAAAAATTATTGAAAAAAGCAAAGAATGTTTTGATTGGTGGATAAATTTAAAATTAAATATTAAAAATTCAATTACGAAAAAATTAATGGAAAAAGAATTAAATGTTTGACTATAAAAAAATTGAACTATTAATCAAGGAAAACAAAATAGAAAAAGCTCAAAAAGAATTATCAAATTTAGGAAATAAATATTACAAAAATGACAAGTATTTAATTTTGAGAAGTAAAATATTTTATAAAAATAAGTTATATTATATAGCAATCGATACTCTTTTAATTGCTTTACAATTTTATAAACATGAAGAAATTTTTGAATTGCTAGCTGATATTTATAAAACTATTGGAAATGAACCTCTAAGTAAAAAAATGTTACAGAAAGATATTAGAGCTGAAGTTGTTGAAAATCTCAAAGCTCAACTGTCTAATATACCTAAAAAAAACGTCTGATATATTTTAAAGAAGAATTTTTAGGTAGATTTTAATTTGAAAAGGTATAAAAAGTGTTGATAATAAAGAGTAGGGGCCTGTAGCTCAGTTGGTTAGAGCAGTACACTCATAATGTATTGGCCGTAGGTTCGAGTCCTACCGGGCCCACCAAAATATGCTTAAATGGATAAAAAATTAGTTTTATCACCCAAAGAAGAAACATCAATTTTATTTGATGGAGATTTTGATAAAAATTCTTATTCTAAAAATCTTAGATTATCATTTTTTCAAGCTTTATCACTGAAATCAAAAATATCAGATGAAATAAAATTTATGACTGGCATGTCTGGAAAAAAATACAGATACCTTATTAATCATTTAGTTTCTTTAATTGAAAATCCAAGGTACTTAGAAATAGGATCTTGGGCTGGATCGACAGTATGTTCAGCTTTATATGGTAATAAAGCAAAAGCAGTTTGTATTGATAACTGGCTTAAATTTGACACAGAAGAGTATCTTAAAAAAGTCTACAATACCAAAGACCAAAAAAAAGAGTTTGAAGAAAATATTGAAAAAATAAAAAAAACTTCAGAAAATATTGAATTTAAATTTATAGAATCTGATTTTAGAAAAGTAAACTATAAAGAAATTGGTAATTTCAACATTTATTGTTATGACGCACTTCATGATGAAAAATCTCAATTTGAAGGTATTGAAATTGCACAACCAGCTTTGGATGATATTTTTATTTTAATTATAGATGATTGGAATTGGCAAGAAGTAAGAAATGGAACTCTTAAAGCAATAGAAAAACTTAACATTAGTATTATTTCAAAGATAGAAATAAAAACTACCCAAGACAACTCAATCCCAAAACTTTTTCTTGGACAATATAGTGATTGGCATAATGGTTATTTTATTGCTGTATGTGAAAAAGAAAAAGTGAAAAAATAAAATTTCAACATTCATGAATAATTTATTTGCAATGGTTACTATGAAAAGTTCTAATTTTTATACAAATTTTGCTATTAAATCTTTTTTTATGAATACAATTTTAGATGAAAGTGATGAGCTTTTGCTGATTGATAATGATAAAAATGATTTAAGTAATTTTTCCAGTTATAAAAAAATCAAGATAATTAAAAATAAAAAACCTCTCAGTTTTGCAGAAAATGTTAATCAAGGCATTGAGCTAGGAATTCAAAGTAAAAAGAATCTTATTTTTTTGAATAACGATATTATTTTTACTAAAGATTGGTTTAAACCTATTCAAATAGAAGAAAATGATATCTCTATTCCAGCTTGTAATCAACTTTTTGCTTACAATTCAGATTGTGGAAAGCTTAAATTAAAATTTTTAATGAAATTTGAAGACTTCAATGAAAATTATTATTTACTTAATGAAATTGTTCAAAAACATAAACTAAAATTTAAGGTAAATTTAAAATTTCAAACACATTTAATGCCTTTTTACTGTTTTAAGATACCCTATAAAATTTTACTTGATGTAGGTAAATTTGATACGTCTTTTGGAAAAGGAGGCGGCGAAGATATCGACTATAGAATAAGATGTGCGATTCAAAATTATGGTGTAAATTTTTTAACAGATAGTTATCTTCTTCACTTTCAAGGCAAGTCTACTTGGGATGGAGCAGAATCTTTGAAGGAAACAGAAAAAAGAAATAAAATTTATATAGATGCTTTTAAAAAAAAATGGGGTGAAAAAATGTGTCAATTTTTAATAATAAGAAAAAATTTTTCTCAAATACTATCCGAAAAAAATTTAGATGATCTATATAAAAAAGGACAATTTACCAAATTAATTAAATTATTATCAGAGAAATAATTTTAAATCTTTTTTGCAATTGCGTAACCTCTATTTTTTGAAGACATTATTTTTTCTATTTTATATATTTTATCATCTATTTCATTTACAAGTTTTACAACTCCATTAAATTTTTCTTTAGTTACATCGTCAAAAATTATGATATCATTACTTTCTTGTCTTTGGTTAACAAAATTAAAATCATTCTTAACATCTTTGTAGATGTGTGAAGCATCAATAAAAGCAAAGTTTATTCTAATATTTTTATTATTAGCCTCATCATTTGATACTTTTTTATTAATATAACTAATATTATTAGTAAAATTAGTGTAATCTTTAAGCAAATCCTTTCTAGTAATTTTGCCTTTATTATCATTTATATAATTCCAGTACATTGGAACAGAATGGGGCAATACATCATACGAATTAACCTTAAAAGTAATTTTTGTATCTATTCCTGCTTTAGCTATTATAATTGAAGAAAATCCTTTGGCAGTTCCAATGTCTAAAAAAAAAAATTTTTCAAATTTATTTTTATTATCTAAGATGTACTTATAAAGAATGCTATAAATTAGTCTACCATGCTGGTAATTTGGTTCACTTTTTTTAATACTTATTTGGGTAAGTAATGCAATGTTATCTAAAAATATTTTATCTATATCCAGTAGATTGTTTTTGAAAATATAATTATCTATTTCTGGATACTTTTGATTTTTTATTCCATTAAAAATTTTCAAATATGTATCTTTATTTCCCAGTATTTTTTTTGATATATAATTCTTTGTTAATTCCCCGTATAAGTTTTTTAAAAACTGTTTAATGGAAATTGGAACAATCTTTTTCAAAACAAAAAAAAAAATTTTCATATTACTATTTTAAATACTTTTTAATTTTCTTGTTTCATCAAAAAAATTTTTCCATTCCAAAGATCTAATGTCCCAAGAATATATTGCATTTGTAGTTTTATGTTGTAGTTCAAGTTTATTTTGATTTTCTGTGGACCAAAAATTTTTAATACTTTTTATTAAAGTTTTTTTATATTTTTTTTTTAAGTTTTTCATATTTCTATCAAAACTAACAAAAGTGCCAAATGGTGCACAAGTTTCGTATAAAGCGCCTAGATTAGTTGTGACTATCTCGCAACCTGCTGCCATAGCTTCAATTGTTGATATACTGCTGGTCTCAACCCAAGTGCTTGGAAAAGCATAAATATGCATTTCTTTTAACAAGTCTATAATTTTTTCATTTTTTACAAAACCATAGTAATTTATATTTTTTGTATTTTTACAGTCATCAAATATTTTTTTATATTTTTTTCATATTCATTATAAAATTTTTCACCATAAATTTTAGTTGAAGAACAAATATTTAGTTCAACATTTTCTAAACTTAAATCTTTAAAAACATCAAGCAATAATGCAAGACCTCTCCAAGGTGTTGTGTGATAAACTAAACTAATTTTATTTTTTGGCTTTTCTTTAAATTCTATTTTTTCAATTGCATTTTTTATTACTATCGATTTGTGTTCTGGAATTTGAAATTGATAATAAAATTTTTCAAAATTCCAATTAGAATTAAAAACAATATGATCTAATCTTTCAGTATATTCTTTTTTTTTTAGATTTTGTACCTCATTTTGATTTACATAATGTTGCATCCACAGAATATTAATTTTATCATCTTCTAATAATTTTGGATTAGTATCATTTAAAATTAAATTTATATCTTTGAAACTTTCATCGGGTAGTTTATTTATCAGTAGTCTTAATTGGCTTTCACTACCACCAAAAGATTGGCTATTTATTTTATTTAAAATTCTATTTTTTTCTTGCACTTTAATTAATTAAAAAATTTATTTTGAAATAAATTCTTCAAGAGTTGCAAATAATTTTGCAATATCTCCATTGTTGTTTTCAATTACTGAATTAAATTCTTCTTTTTGTGTTCTAGCTAGACTTAAACCTTCGATAATCACATCTCTTATTAAAATTCTATCTGGATTCTTAGTATACACCCTCCAATCAATTTTAACTTCAGGTCTATCATCAGTAGCTTTTAATATACTATTAACAATAGTATATTTAGGACTTAATACTTCCTCACCAATAACATCAATTTGTGGATTAGTGTATACAACGAGCCTTGAACTAAAACTTTTTAAAAAATATTTTTCAAAAAGGTCGAGATATCTTTCCAACGATTCTACAGAAATATTTTTTCTATGTTTGCCTAAGGAATAATATCCAATTCCATTTATATCTACTACTTCAGTGGCTATCTTTGAAAGTTTAACCATTTTTTTTTCAATATTAGAATCAGGTTGATCTAAAATTTCTTTTGCGTCATTTACTACTTCATTAATGAAATCTTTAGGAATATTTGTATAGGCATAACTATTTGTAGCAAATAGAAACAGAATACAAATAAAAGAAAAAATTTTTTTTTTTCCAAACATAACTTAAATGTTATTGATTATCTATCTCTTGCCAGTCACTATCATCTAAAGTTTCTGTTTTCTCTTTAGAATTAGATATTTTTTGGTTTCTGTTTTGAAGATATAAGCTTTTAACTGACGCATATAAGTCTATAGAATTTGTTTCAAGATTATCAAATGTTGATACATTTTTGCTTCTAAAGTCAGTTGCATCCAATCCTTTGTAATAATAATAATTATGTTCAGAATAGCTTCTATTAAAGATTTCACTATCCCCTTTTGTAACCATGTAAACTGGATCTAAAAGTGTATCACCTATTTTTCCAACAAAATCTCTTGCTGTTGTTGGGCCTAAAACAGGTAATATAAAATAACATCCTGTCTCTACGCCGTGAACACCAAGCGTTTGTCCAAAATCTTCCCTACTATTTGGTTTTGCCCCAAGAGAAGAAGCGGGATCAAAAAGACCAAAAACACCAACTGTACTGTTAAGCAAAAACCTACCTAAAGTGTTTCCAGCTCCCTCAACATCTCCTTGCAAAAGGTTATTTGGTAGAGTTAAGAGAGAACTTAAATTATTTACAAAATTACCACTAGCTTTTTTAACTGGCTTTGGAAGCTTAAGGTAGCCCTTAGCAATTGGTTTAAACAAAGATTTGTCCAAACCTTGATTAAATTTGAATATAGCTCTACTAGTTTTTTCAAAACATTCTTTTGTCGGCTCATTACTTGAACTTTTTGATAAACTTTCATTTCCATCTGTTCCCGCATAAGCAGAACTAAAAGATAGAACTAAAGCAATTGTTAATATATTTAATAATTTTTTTTTCATTTAAATATGTTCAATTCCTATGATATATATATTTTTAAGCAAATAACTAGACAAAAATTAAGCTTTATTTTGCTTAAATTATGAATTTTTAGTTTAAAAAAATAAGTAAAATGCAAATTTTTTCAACTTTTTCACCTAATTTTAATAAAAAAAAAAGACCGTTTTCAAAAATAAAACATATCATTATTCATTATACTGGAATGCACTCTGAGCGAGAATCTTTAAAGAGATTAACTTCTTTTAAATCAAAAGTTAGCTCACATTATTTTATTTGTAGAAAGGGGAAAATACACAACCTTGTGGACGAAACAAAAGTTGCTTGGCACGCGGGTAAATCAAGCTGGGGAAATTATAAAAATTTAAATAATAGCTCTATTGGTATTGAGCTTGTTAATAAAGGACATGATTGGGGTTATCAAAATTTTACAAAAAAACAAAAACTAAGCTTAATTAAGCTTTGTAAGAAAATAATAATTAAATATAGAATTAAAAAAAATGATATTGTTGGTCATTCAGATATTGCGCCAGACAGAAAAAAAGACCCTGGTGAAAAATTTCCTTGGAGTCAACTAGCTAAAAATAATATTGGTATATGGCATAGTTTAAAAGAAAGAGAATTAAAAAGATTTAGAAGAAAAAAGATTAAATTTAAAAAAGACAAGATTAAATTTATAAAAGATTTAAAAAAGATTGGATATAACATCAACTTAAATTCAACGAACAGTCATTTTAAACTTGTGCTAAAAGCTTTCCAAAGGCATTATAGAAATGAACTAATAAATGACACTCTAGACCAGGAATGCTTGATAATTTCAGAAAATTTAAGAAAAATGTTAAAAACTGCTTGATTTTAAATAAAAAATAACAATAAATATTAATGCCAGACAATTGATTAGTCGCTTTTGTTTAATTTGATTTAAACTTAAGAGGAAAGTCCGGGCTCTATAAGAACGCGGTGCCAGATAACATCTGGCGAGGGTAACCTCAGGGATAGTGCCACAGAAAATAAACCGCCTAATCGAGGTAAGGGTGAAAAGGTGTGGTAAGAGCACACCGGTTTTTTGGTAACAAAAAACGCATGGAAAACCCCACCGGGAGCAAGACCAAATAGAGATGGCATTGTTTTATCTTTGATAAAACTAAAAATAGTTCTTGATTAGCCATCAGGGTTGGTTGCTAGAGTTAAAAGGTGACTTTTAAAATAGATAAATGACTAATTTAAATGACAGAACCCGGCTTATAGATTGTCTGGCTATATAATAAATATTTATCCACATTAACTTGAAGTTTATTTATAAATGTTCACCTTTTGATTCTATAAAGATTCATTTTCGTACTCAAAATACAACTTAAATATAGTTAATTTTTTAGCCTCAATAACTACAAATGTACGAAATATTAGGTATTGACCTTTATATATAAAACCCATATTATCCCATAAAAACCCAAATGGAGGTTATTTGTTAACAAAAAGTCTGCAAATTAGACAAAGGTTTAATTTTTTAGATAAATTTAGTGAGCAAAAAATTTATGTTTCTATCTACGCACGAAAACAAGTTAGACAAAAAGGGCAGGGTATCAGTGCCAGCTAGTTTTAGATCATATCTTGGTAACATGGGATATAATGGAGTTGTTTGTTATCCTTCATTTAATAATCCATCAATAGAAGCTTGTCCACAAAGTAGAATAGAAAAGCTTTCTGATTCTATTGATTCACTTAATCCATTTGAAGAAAAAAGAGACATCTTCGCTACCTCTGTTTTATCTGAAAGTATAAATCTTCAGTTTGATACTGAAGGAAGAATTTCTATACCAGAAAGCTTGTTAAAACACGCTAAAATAAAAAACATAATGTTTTTTGTTGGCCAAGGCACAACTTTTCAAATTTGGGAACCAAAAATTTTTGAAAAATTCAAAATCAAAGTCAGGAAAAAGGCTTCTTTGAATAGAGCTAGTTTAAAGTGGGAAAATCAATTTAAAAAGGAGGAGAGATGACTATAAATGTAAATGTTGCTGAGTTAAGAGAGCTTAAACCAAGAATTTTAGTTTTAGGAGTAGGTGGAGCTGGTGGGAATGCTATTAATGGTATGATTGATGCTGGTCTTGAAGGAGTAGAATTTATTGCTGTAAACACAGATGCTCAAGATCTTAAGATGAGCAAAGCCCATGCAAAAATACAATTAGGAAGTAATTTAACTAAAGGATTGGGTGCTGGAGCAAAACATGACATTGGTCAAGCAGCAGCAGACGAGTCTTTAAATGACATTGTTGATTATCTTAAAGGAAGTAACATGGTTTTTATAACAGCTGGTATGGGTGGAGGAACAGGAACAGGTGCTTCCCATGTGGTTGCAAGAGCTGCTAAGGAATTAAATATTTTAACAGTAGGAGTAGTTACATTGCCATTTTCATATGAGGGCCCCAAAAGAATGAGAAGAGCAATGGAAGGTCTCGAGGAGTTAAAAAAACATTTAGATACAAACATTGTAGTTCCAAATCAAAATTTATTTAAAATTGCTAATGAAAAAACATCTTTTAAAAATTCATTTGCACTTTCGAATGATGTCTTAAAATTTGGAGTTCAAAGTGTAACAGACTTAATGGTTAGGCCTGGTTTGATCAACTTAGATTTTGCAGACGTAGAGACAGTCATGAAAGGAATGGGTAAAGCCATGATGGGAACTGGAGAAGCTGAAGGTGAAAATAGAGCAGAAGTGGCAACTAGTGAGGCATTAAATAATCCTTTAATAGATGAATATTCTCTGAAAGGAGCTAAAGGATTACTTGTAAATATTACTGGCGGCACAGATTTAACTTTATTTGAAGTTGATCAAGCTGTTAATAAAATTAGAGCAGAAGTAGATCATGAAGCCGAACTAATTTTTGGTTCAATTGAAGACAAAAATTTAGATGGAAAAATTAGAGTTTCTATCGTAGCCACTGCTTTAGATCAACATGAACCAGAAGTTAAACCGGTGATAAATATGATGAGTAGAATTCAAAATAGAAGCTACAATTCTTATAGCAATTTTAACAAACCATTAGTTTCTTCTTTAGAAAATAATAGTTTTGGTCAACAAACATTGCTAGCTACTGAAGGAGCTACAGCCCTGAATATGGAACCGGTAGCAAACAATAATTTATCTGAAAATAATAATCCAGAAACTGATGGAAATATTAAACAAGATTTAAATCTTGAACAAAATAATTCATTAGAAAATGATGATTATTTTCAAAGAACTTACGAAGAAGAAAATCAAATAAATGAAGAAGACTTAACTAATTTTGAAGTTGACAGTATAGAAGAACTGAAACCAAAACTATTTTCTGAAGAAGAAGATGTTAAAACTCATCAAGAAGTTAATGAAAATAGCGAACCAAGTCTTTTTGAAAATCAAAGTGCTGAAGATGAAAATAATGAAGAAGATTATGAAATACCAGCATTTTTAAGAAGGCAAAAAAACTGAATGATATTGAGAAAAATAAATGAATGCCACCATGGGACTGGAAAATGTAGATCATTATCCAGTCATGCTCGATCAAATTTTAAGCATTATATCCCCTCAACATGGTGGCATGTTCATTGATTGCACTTTTGGAGCTGGAGGATATTCAAAAGCAATATTGAAATATCCAAATACAGAAGTAATTGCAATTGATAGAGATAAAAATTCAGAAAAATACGCAAAAGAAATTTCAACAAAGCATCCATCCAGATTTAAATTTATAAATACTAAATTTAGTAATTTAGAAGAAATGATTAAAAAAAACTTAGAGCCAAAAGCTATAATTTTTGACTTAGGTTTTTCTTCTATGCAAATCAATGATTCAAAAAGAGGTTTCTCATTTCAGAAAAAAGGACCTCTTGATATGAGAATGGGAATAAATAACTTTTCCGCAAAGGATGTTGTAAATAATATGAGTGAATCAGACTTAGCACAAATAATTAAAAATTTTGGCGATGAAAAAGAAGGAAAAAAAATTGCAAATAAGATAATTAATTTTAGAAAAAAAAATCTAATTAATACATCAGAGCAACTTTCATTAATTGTAAAAAGTGCCAAAAGAAAAGTCTTTAATAGTAAAATTAATCCTTCTACAAAAACATTTCAAGCTTTAAGAATTTTTGTTAATAAGGAAATTTCTGAACTTAAAAAAGGCTTAGATGCGGCAACACGAATTTTAAAAGATAATGGTATTTTAATTGTAGTAAATTTTCATTCAATTGAGGATAAAATAATTAAAAGTTTTTTTAGATTTTATTCAGAATCAAAAAGTGTTTCAAGACATATTCCTATAAAAGAAGATAATAAAAAAGGAATATTATATAATTTAACACAAAAAAAAATTATTAGACCAAAAGATAAAGAAATAAAAGAAAATAATCGATCTAGATCAGCCAAACTTAGGTTTGCAATAAGAACAAGTAATAAATTTTATTATTCAAACAAAACAGAAGAATTATTTAAAAAATATTTTGAAGTAGAATCTATTAATATATGAACAAAAAATCTTGGATAATGGTAATATTTTTGATAGCAGGACTTACAGTTGTTTCATTAATTAAAAATGAAACAAGAAGTGTTCAAAAAGAAATTAAAGAATTAAGATTAATTGTTTACGAAATGAATAAAAAACTTCATGAGGCAAAACTAGATTATGAAGTTTTATCAAGCCCAGAAAATATTTCATTTTTAGCCAAGGAGTACTTAGATAAAGAAATAAAGAGTTATAGCTTGTCACAAATTGAAGAACCAAAATCAACCCCCCAACCAGATAATAAAAATCTTATTAGCAAAGATCCAGAAGTAACTCCAGAAGTAACTCCAGAAAAACCTAAGATAGAAAAGGATAAAAAAATAAAACGATGGCTTGTCTGGCAAGTGGCAAAAGTTTTTCTAGGAGTGCCTGTGGGCCCTATTAAATAATAGAAATAATAAATGAAAAAAATAAAGAAAAACACCAAGCAAAAAGGGTTTCAATTTGAAGATTATTTAGCCACAGATATCATCAAAGAAAAAAGTAAAATTTTTAATATAGCTTTAAATAGACTTTCAATCGTATCTTTTTTTTTCTTAACAATAATATTTGTTTTAGTGCTTAAGTTTTTTTATTTAGGTCTTTCGACTAGTAAAGCTTCTTTATACCAAGATAATAGTACAATCTTAATAAAAGAAAGAGCGGATATTTTAGATAGAAACAATACTATTTTAGCTAGAAACGTTGATAGTTATTCTGCAGCAATTCGTTCAAAGCTAGTTAAAGATAAAAAAAAATTATTAATTAATCTCAGATTAATATTCCCAAACCTAGATGTAAATGAGTTTCAAAAAAACATTAAAAATAAGAATTTTTTTTATATTAAAAAAACTTTAACTGACGATCAAAGATTAAAACTCTGGTTACTTGGAGATAAATCTATTTATTTTGAAAAAAAACAAATAAGAATTTATCCTCAAAAAAATCTTTTTAGCCATGTAATTGGACAAATAGATTATGATAATCATGGAATTTCTGGACTTGAGAAATATTTTGACAGTTATCTAAAAAAGAGTGATGAAAATTCAGATCTAACTTTAACACTAGATTCAAGCACACAACATATAATAAGACAAGAATTATTACAGGCACAAAAAGATTTTGATACAATCGGAAGCGGGGCTCTGCTTATGGACATCCATACAGGTGAAATAATTTCAATGATGTCCTTACCAGATTATGATTTAAACAAAAGAGTTACAATTAATAATCATATTTATACAAATAAAATTACAAAAGGTGTTTATGAACTTGGGTCTGTTTTTAAAACTTTTACTCTTGCTGCCGGTTTAGAAAATAATGTAATACAATCTAAAACAATTTTTGAAAATTTAGAAAACAGTTTAAAATGTGATAAATTTAGAATTAAAGAACACGATAAATTACCTATTAATTTAAGCGCTGAACAGATCTTAATTAGATCATCTAACATTGGGGCAATTAGAATTGTACAAAAAATTGGTCTTGAAAAATATAAAGAGTTTTTAAACTCATTAGAAATTTTTAAAAAAATTGAATTTGAATTAGAAGAAATTGGAACACCAATTAAATTCAGATGGGGAAAGTGTAAATTATTAACTGCATCTTTTGGACATGGAATTACAACTACGCCACTTCAATTAGCAAAAGCTTATGCAATGATATCAAATGGTGGATATAAAATTACACCAACAATAATTAAAAAAAATTATATAAATGAAAAAAAACAGGAAAAAATAATTTCTTTAAATACAAGTTTAGAAATTAATAAAATGTTGAGAAAGGTTGTATCGTTAAAAGAAGGTACAGCTAATTTTGCAGATATTAATGGATATGAAGTTGGAGGAAAGACAGGAACAGCTTATAAATCTTTTCAAGGCAGATATTCTCAAAAAAAAATTAATACATTTGTTTCAATTTTTCCAATAAGCAATCCAAAATATGTTTTGTTAATAATTTTGGATGAACCTAAACCAGCACCAAATCTAACTTACATCACCAATACAAAAACTGTACAAGGACAAAATAGAAATGAGGCTGGATGGAATGCGGTATATGTAGCAGGAAAAATTATAGAAAAAATTGGTCCTATTTTAGCCACAAAAAATTTACATGCTTTTAAAAATTTTTAAATGTATTTAAAAGATATCCTTACAATTAAACAAAAAAAATATCATAAAGTTATTTTTAATAAAATTTGCTTTGATACTAGAAAACTAAAAAAAGGAGATATTTTTTTTGCTATTGAAGGAAAAAAAAATTCTGGTTCAAAATTTATTAAAATTGCAATTTCAAAAGGTGCATCAGCTATAGTTGTTGACAAAAAAACAAAATTAAAAAGCTCTAATAAAATTATTCTAAAAGTTGAAAATGTAAGAAAAAGTTTGTCTGAAGCTTGTTCGAAATTTTATAGAAATAAACCTTCAAATATTATTGCTGTAACAGGAACTAATGGCAAGTCATCTGTTGCAGATTTTTTTTATCAAATTTTGACACTTAATAATTTTCGAGTTGCTTCTATAGGAACATTAGGAATAATATCAAAAAATTATAAAAAGAAAACAAACCTTACTTCAATAGATCCCCTAATGTTACATCAAAGTTTAAAAATTTTGAGTAATAAAAAAATTAATAATGTAATTCTAGAAGCATCTAGTATTGGGTTAGATCAAAATAGGTTAGATGGTTTAAATTTAAAGCAGGGAATTTTTACCAATCTGAGCCATGATCACTTGGATTATCATAAAGATATGAAAGATTATTTTTCTTCTAAAATGTATCTATTTAAGAACTTATTAAAGAAAAATTCTTTAGTAATTACTGATGAAGACAATCAAGAATTTAAAATTATCAAAAAAATTATTGAAAATAGAAAACTAAAAAAAAATACCATTGGTACAGAATCTGGTTATATAAAAATTTTAGATCATGTCTTTATAAAAAATAAACAAGTTATAAAAATTTCAATAGATCTTAAAATTTATTATCTAGAAGTGTCTTTAATTGGTTATTTTCAAATTAAAAATTTACTTATGGCTATTTTAGCTGCAAAAAATTGTGGAATAAATTATAAAAAAATTTTTAATAAAATAAACAAAATTAAACCTGTAAGTGGAAGACTAGAGTGTGTAGCTAATTTAAAAAATAATTCTAATATAGTTGTAGACTTTGCTCACACACCAGATGCTCTTGAACAAAGTTTGGTTTCTTTAAAAAAGCATTTTAATAAAGAAATTATTATAGTTTTTGGTTGTGGAGGTGAAAGAGATAAACATAAAAGAGTGCTTATGGGTAAAATTGCAAAAAAATATTGTAAACAGATTATTATTACTGATGATAATCCTAGAAATGAGTCTCCGCTAAAAATTAGAAAACAAATTATCAAAAGTTGTAAAGATTTAGCTATAAATATGGGTAATAGAAAAAAAGCAATAGAAACTGGAATAAATTTGTTAGGACAAAATGAAGTTCTTTTAGTAGCAGGCAAAGGTCATGAAAAAACTCAAGATTATGGAACGAAGATAATTCCTTTTTCTGATCAAGATATTATCAAAAAATTTATTAAGAAAAAAAAATTTTCTTTTAAAAAAGGAAATTGGTCAGTAAATTTAGCAAAAGAAACATTTCAAAATGATAATATTAAAGATTGTAAATATGATGGAGTATCCATTGACTCAAAAAATATTAAAAAAAATAACTTATTTTTTGCTATAAATGGAAAAAAGAACAATGGGCATAATTATGTAAAAGAAGCTTTAAAAAAAGGTGCTATTAAATCGGTTGTTAGTAAAAATTTAAAAGAAGTTAATAAAAAGAAGTTAATAAAAGTAAAAGATACATTATCTGCATTAAATCTTTTAGCAAAAAATACCAGAAAAATAACATCAGCAAAAATTATTGGAATTACTGGAAGCGCAGGCAAAACAACCTTAAAAAACCTTATTAGTTTTGTTCTCAAAAAATATGCGATAGTTTATCATTCCCCCCAATCATATAACAATAAATATGGAGTACCTCTTAGTATTTCAAACTTAAAGCAAACTACCAAATATGGAGTTTTTGAAATCGGTATGAGTAACAAGGGAGAAATAGATGATCTATCAAAAATTGTTAAACCAGATATAGGAATTATTACAAATATTTCAGAAGCTCATATTAATAATTTCAAATCTTTAAAGGACATAGCAAAAACAAAAGCGGAGATAATAAAAAATATCTCAAAAGGTGGAACTGTCATTCTAAACAAAGATAGTAAGTACTTTAAATTTTTATGTACTTTTGCTTATAAAAATAAAATTAATATTGTATCTTTTAGCGCTAAAACCAAAGCAGATATATCCTTATTAAAAGTAAAAAAAGTTAAAAATATTTACAAATTAAAGATTATAGTGATGGGTAAAAGTTATTACTTTTATAGTAAATATATTGCCACTAATTTTTTGCATAACATATTAGCTTCTATTTCAGTGATTTATTCACTTAAACTTAATTTAGACAAAATAAATAAAAGGTTTATTGATTTTAAAATTCCTGATGGAAGGGGCGACATTAAAATGATTAGAAAATTTAATAAAAAATTTCATCTTATTGATGAAAGTTATAATGCTAACCCATTATCTATGATTTCAGCAATCGAAAATATGAACTATATTAGTAGAAAAAAAAAAGAGAGAAAGTTTATTTTTTTGGGTGATATGCTAGAATTAGGAAAAAAATCTAAAAAACTTCATAATACATTATTAAAAATTATAAATAAAAGTGATATAGATAAAGTGTTCGTTTATGGTTATTATATGAAAAAAATCTTTAAATATCTATCGAAAGAAAAAAAAGGAAAAATTTTTAATAATTTAAATGAGGCACAAGAATATTTTAGTAAAAATTTATTAGATAATGATTATCTTATGATAAAAGGTTCAAATGCTACTGGTTTAAATAAGTTTTCACAAAATATTAAGAGGAGTCAAATTAATGTTATTTAGTTTTTTTATTTCTTTAATAGATCAATTTTCATTTCTTAATGTATTTAAGTACTTAACTTTTAGAACGGGTCTTTCTGTGATTTCTTCAATGATCATAGTATTTTTAATTGGAGGGCCTTTTATTAATTTTATTGGAGCTCATAAAATTACTGGCCCTATAAGAAAAGATGGTCCGATAGACCATATTGTTAATAAAGTGGGTACTCCGACCATGGGAGGCATTCTTATTTTAATAGGGATTTTATTTGGCACTTTGTTATGGGCTGATCTTCAAAACCCTTATATTTGGGTTTTATTATTTGTAGCTACTAGCTTTGGCCTTTTAGGTGCAATAGATGATTATTTGAAAATAAAACATAATAATTCTAGAGGTATTTCTTCAATTATGAAAATAGTTTTTCAAATCATTCTTTCTTTGATTTCAGTTGTATTGCTATTAAAATTTGGCGATACAAACCATTTAACAAATCTTTATTTACCATTTTTCAAAAATTTAACTATTCATTTGGGGCTGTTTTTTATTCCTTTCGCAATTTTTGTAATTGTTGGATCTTCTAATGCAGTTAACTTAACTGATGGTCTAGACGGACTAGCAACAGTTCCTGTGATGTTAGTTGCAATATCATTTACTCTTATTTGCTATGTAGTAGGGAATACAGTTTTTTCTGAATATTTACAAATACCTTACATACCAAACGTTGGTGAAGCTTCAATTTTTTGTGGATCAATAGTTGGATCATGTCTAGGGTTCTTATGGTATAATGCTCCTCCAGCAAAAATCTTTATGGGAGACACAGGATCTTTATCTTTAGGAGGATCTCTAGGAGCATTAGGTATAATTTCAAAACATGAAATTGTTTTAGCAATAATAGGTGGCTTGTTTGTTTTGGAAACTGTATCAGTTATAATTCAAGTAATTTCGTTCAAATTGACAGGAAAAAGAGTTTTTATGATGGCTCCACTCCACCATCATTTTGAAAAAAAAGGGTGGGCCGAGTCTACTGTAGTAATAAGATTCTGGATCATATCAATAATTTTAGCATTAATAGGTTTAGCTACACTGAAATTAAGATAATTAATGATTCTTTCAAAAAAATTAAGTGATAGTTTTTTAGACACAAATTCTTTTGCAATTTATGGTTTAGGAATAACTGGATCTTCAGTTTTGAAATTTTTCAAAAAAAAGAGGGTTAAAAATTTTACAGCATGGGATGATAATAAATACATTAGGAAATTTAATAAATTAAATAAAAAAAATACACAAAAAGATTTTTTAAAATATTTAGACAAAGCTGATTATATAATTCTTAGTCCAGGAATATCAATTGAAAATTCAACATTTAAAAAAAAACTCCTAGAAAATAAAAAAAAAATAATCACAGATCTGGATATTTTTTATATATTAAATTCACAAACTAAATCTATTATGGTTACAGGTAGCAATGGGAAATCTACAACATGTAAAATTATTGAACATGTATTAAAAAATACAAATTATGATGTTAATTTGGTTGGTAATATTGGAAAACCAATATTAAACATTAAAATAAAAAAGAATTCACTAGTAGTAATTGAAGCTTCTTCTTTTCAATTAAATTATTCTCAATTTATTAAACCAAATTATGCAATTATATTAAATATAACCAAAAATCATTTAGACAGACATATAACAATGAAAAATTATAAAAAAGCTAAGTTTAAAATTTTTTTTAACCAAAAAAAAGAAGATTTAGCTTTTTTAGAGTCAAAATATTTGAAAAATTTTTATAAAAAGAATAATTTTAAAGGAAAACTAAAGAATGTATCTATAAAAAAATATGAATTAATTAAAAAAAAATTCAAAATATTTATTTAAAATCAAAGGTTAATAATCAAAATATGAGTTTTGTATATCAACTAGTAAAAGAATTTAAAATAAAAGATTATTTATTTACTAAATCAGTAAATTCTTTTAAAGGGCTAGAGCATAGACATGAGATATTTTATATTAAAAAAAATATATCATTTATCAACGATTCAAAAGGTACAAGTTTTGAAGCAACTAAAAATGCTTTATTTAGTAATAAAAATATATATTGGATTTTAGGAGGCTATCCTAAAAAGGATGACTTTTTTAGTATAAAAAATTTTAAAAAAAATATCATTAAAGCATATGTTATTGGTAAAAATACGTCTTTTTTTGAAAAACAAATCAGTAATAAAATTCCTTATATTGTTTCAGGTGATTTAAATAAAGCAATTAAAGATATCTATAATGATATTAAGTTGACTAAAAATATTAAGGCTACAATTTTATTAAGCCCTGCAGCGGCTTCATATGATCAATTCAAAAATTTTGAAGAAAGAGGTAAATATTTTAAAAGTTTAATTAAAAAGAATAAAAAGATATTTTATGTTTAACTTTTCAAGAGAAAACACAAATACAATTGCTAGATGGTGGAGAAAAATAGATAAACAACTTTTGTTTTCTTTTGTTTTTTTATTTTTTTTGGGTCTTTTTTTTTCTTTTTCATCAACATCTTCTGTTATTGGTGAAAAACTTAATAAAGAAACTTATTTTTTTTTTATTAAGCATTTAATTTTTGTTATATTATCACTTAGTTTATTACTTATTATTTCTATTCAGAGTAGAAATTTTATAGAAAATAACCTTTTATTTATATTTATAATTTCTATTATTTTTTTATTATTAGTTCCTATAATTGGCATTGAAGTGAAAGGGTCAAAAAGATGGATTGACCTACCTTTTTTGCCAAGGTTTCAGCCTATTGAAATGGTCAAACCATTAGTAATATTAATTTTTGCAAAAATTATAGTAAAGAAAGATAATTATAATATTTATTTTAGATTTTTAATTTCATTTATGGTGCTTTTACCTATAATTTTTTTATTAATAAATCAGCCTGATATTGGCCAAGCTTTATTAATTGCATCTTCTTGGTTTATAATGATTTTTGTCTCAGGTATAAGCTTGTTAGTTTTATTTTTAATAGTAACAACAGGATTAGGCACACTCTTTTTATTAATATATTCTTTTCCTAATAAATTTGGTTACATTATTTCTAGATTGACAACTTTTTTTGATCCTACAAAAGGAGATAATTTTCAAGCAGACAAAGCTTTAGACGCAATAAAGTTGGGTGGTTTAACGGGCAGAGGTATGGGAGAAGGTATATTAAAAGATAGAGTACCAGAAGCACACACTGATTATATAGTTGCAGTTATATCTGAAGAATTTGGAATTATTGCAATATTTTTAATTATACTTCTTTTTTTATATGTTGCAAAAAAAGTTTTAGATAAAATTCTAATAGAAGAAGATGAATTTATAAAATTAGTTCTTGTAGGATTAATTTCAATTTTATTTATACAAACTTTTGTTCACATAGGTGTAAATATAAGATTATTCCCAACTACTGGTATGACTTTACCATTTTTAAGTTATGGTGGGTCTTCTTTAATTGGAAGTGCACTAACGGCAGGCATAATATTAAGTTATACAAAAAAAATATTGAAAAAGTTTAATTAATTATGAAAAAAAAAATAATTTTTTCTTCAGGTGGAACAGGGGGACACATATTTCCAACAATAAGTTTGATGAAATATTTTTTTTCTCAAAATTATGATGTAACACTTGTTACTGATGAAAGAGGT
>NZIO01000038.1 GCA_002689925.1 Candidatus Pelagibacter sp. | reverse complement strand
TTTTAAAAGAAATAGCTAAAAAAAATAATATGTTTATTACTTTTATGCCAAAACCAACAATAGGTGACTGGAGATCTGGAGCTCATATTAATTTTTCTATGCATGACAAAAATGGAAAAAATCTTTTTAAAGATGGAAATAAATGGTCTAAAGATTCAATTTATGCTGTTGGAGGATTAATGAAGCATGCAGAAGCCTTAACATCAATCACTTGTTCGACTGTCAATTCTTATAATGGATTGGTACCAAGGGTAGGTGGATTTGAAGGAGGAACAGTTACTTGGGCTCCTACAAATATTACTTATGGGCACAACAATAGATCTGCACAATTTCGATTACCTCAAAACAGATATTGTATAGAAAATAGAGCTGCAGACATGACTATGAATGTTTATTTAGCTCTTTCAATGACTATGTCAGCAGCTGTTGAAGGTATTGAAAAAAAAATACATCCAGGTGATCCAACAGATCAAGATTTATATGATATGTCAGATAGTGAATTTAAGAAACTTGGAATTAAAAGACTACCAAGAAATTTATTAATGGCGATTGAAGCTTTTAAAAATGATAAATTAATTGATGAAGTTTTAGGTTTAGTCATGAAAAAATCGTTACTTGCATATAAAAATGATGAATGGGAACGTTATCACCAAGCTGTCACTGATTGGGAAGTTAAAGAATATCTTAGATTGTATTAATGAAAGATTATGAGACTTTTGATTTAGGAGATTTAAAACTAATCTCAGGAGAAATTTTAAAATCTGCAAAGTTAACTTACAAAACATATGGAACTTTAAATAAAGCTTCAGATAATGTTATAGTTCTTCCCACTTTCTACACTGGCACTCATAAGAGAAATGAAGGTTTTTTTGGATCGAACAGAGCCATTAACCCAAATAAATACTTTGTTATTTCAATCGATATGTTTGGTAATGGCTTATCATCATCACCAAGTAATAGTTCTAGCCAACAAGATGGACCTCGCTTTCCTAACATAACATTATGGGATAATATTAATTGTCAGCACAAATTATTAACTGAAAAACTTAAAGTCAAAAAAATATCTTTAGTAACTGGCTGGTCAATGGCAGGTTGTCAAGCTTACCAATGGGCAGCTCAATTTCCTAATATGGTGAAATCTATTCTACCATTTTGTGCTTCTGCAAAAACATCTTTACATAATCATGTTTTTCTAGAAGGTGTTAAGGCAGCACTTATTGCAGATAAAAATTGGAATAATGGAGATTATAAATCACCTCCAATCGCAGGTTTAAAAGCGTTTGGTAGAGTTTATGCAGGTTGGGCTTTTTCACAAGATTTTTACAGAGAAAAGCTTTTTAAAAAATTAGGTTTTCAAACAGTGGAAGAACTACTTAGAAATTGGGAAGATGACCATGTTAAAAATTGGGATGCTAACAATTTGTTAACGAAACTTAAAACATGGCAAACAGCAGACATTAGCTTTGGAACAGTCTATAATAATGATTTTCAAAAAGCATTAAAATCAATAAAAGCTAGAACAATTTTAATGCCTTGTAATCAAGATTTATATTTTAGAACTAAAGACAATGAACTTGAAGCTAAATATATTCCTAATTCAATTTTAAAACCTATAGATTCTTCATTTGGTCATTGTGCAGCTAATCCAGGAAACGATAAAAATTTTGAATTACAATTAGATAAAAATATTAGTGAATTATTAAATGAATAAAAATTTGCTAGTATTGGCTTTAAGTCAAATTTTCAGTTTTACTGCTGCACCAGTAACTGTATTTTTAAGTGGAATTATTGGTTCTCAAATTAGCCCTTTAAAATCTCTTTCTACCTTGCCAATGTCAATATCTGTAGTCGGTATAGCAATAGGTGCAATTCTTGCAACTAAAGTCATGAGTTTATTGGGAAGAAAAGTAGGATTTATTTTAGCATCTATGGGAAATTCTTTGGTTTCTATACTAGCAGCTTATTCGATAATGGATCAAAACTTTTTTTTATTTTGTTTTGCAAATTTTTTTCTTGGTGTTGGAATGGCATTTACACATCAATATCGTTTTGCTGCCGCTGAAAGTGTTGAACAAAATAAAGTACCAAAAGCAATTTCAATAATTTTATTAGGTGGAATTTTTTCAGCATTTATAGGACCAGGTATGGCAAACTATGCAAAAGATATTATTAGTGAGCATTTATATGTTGGATCTTATTTATCACTTGCTGTTTTAACTTTTATACCAACAATTTTCTTTTTGTTTTATGAAAATACTTCAAAATTAGAAGTTAATATAAAATATTCTGGTCGAAGTTATTTTGAATTAATATCTCAACCTAGATTCTTACAAGCAATTGTTGCAGCAGCATTTGGATATGCAATCATGACATTTTTAATGACAGCAACTCCTTTAAGCATGCATGTAATGGAAAACATGAGTTTAAGTAAGACTAGTATTGTTATACAATTCCATGTTGCTGCAATGTTTCTACCATCTTTAATAACAGGTAATTTAGTTAAAAAATATGGACATAGTAATATAATGTACCTGGGTGTATTTCTTTATAGCATAACAATAATAATAAGCATATTTGATCAAACTTTTAATAATTATATGTTTGCATTAATTTTTTTAGGATTAGGTTGGAATTGCTTATTTATATCTGGAACAAGTTTACTAGTTTTAAGCTATAAAGAAGATGAAAAATTCAAAGCTCAAGGTTTAAATGATTTTATTGTTTATTCTGTTCATGCTATTGGTAGTTTATCAGCTGGAATTTTAATTGTACTTACTAATTGGAAAATGATGAATATTATATGCTTACCTCTTATGATTTTAATTATTTTAACTACCTTGAGAGCAGATATATTAAGTAAAAAATAAAAAAAACCTCAGCAGTTTTCACCGCTGAGGTTTATAAAGTTAAGTATTATCTTTGCTTTTTATCTTTAAATTTTCCGCCTTTAATTTCTTTCTCAATGAAAGAACCAACGTGTTCTCCAACATCTGTAAAGGTAATTGCGGTTGCTCCTTCATAATCAATAGCTTTTCCTTTAGCTAAAAGGTCTAACCCTTTTTTTAATTGACCAGGATAAATTTTTGTTCCTGGACCATTAGCTACAGCCATTACATTTTTAGCAATTGAGCCACGATCTGCAGATTTACCTGCTTGTATTGCAAGCACAATTAAAGCTGCTGCATCATAAGATTCTCCAGTGTATGGACCAGATGAATCAATACCAGCTGCTCCAGCAATTTTTGTAAATATACCTTTTCCTTTACCTAAAGATCCAGGTAATGAACCAAATGATTTATTTAAACTTTTACCAAAAGTGTCAGTAAGAGAGTCGCCAATCATACCGTCTGATAAAATAAATGTATCAAAAGCTCCAGAATCTAAAGAACCTTGAATAATTCCTTTACCACCTTGGTCAAGATATCCAATTACTGCAACTGCATCTCCACCTGCAGAAGCCAAAACTCCAACTTCTGAACTGTAGTCAGCTTTGCCATCCTCATGTGCAGCAACCGTTGTTACTTTAATGCCATGAGCTTTAACTGCTGCAGCATAAACATCAGCTAAACCTTTGCCATAGTCATTATTAGTGTAAGTGATCGCAACACTTTTAATTCCTCTATCTTTAGTAATGTCAGCAAGAATTTGTCCTCCTCGTGCATCAGATGGAGCGGTTCTAAAAAAGAAACCTTTATCATTCAAAGTAGTTAATCCAGGTGATGTTGCTGAAGGTGAAATCATAACCACACCTTTAGGTACTGCAACATTACTTGCAATTGCTCCAGTAACACCAGAACAATCTGCACCCATAATTGCAGCTACTCCTTGTGAGATTAATCCCTCTGCAGCAGTTGTTGCAGCAGCTGAATCTACACAAGTTGAGTCAGCTCTCATAGGTTTGATTTTTTTTCCACCCAATAGCGAACCAGAATCAGAAGCTTCTTTGAAAGCTAATTCTGCGGAAGCAGCCATTGCAGGAGTTAGAGATTCAATAGGACCAGTAAATCCTAATATAATCCCCATCTTAATTGCATGCCCATCTGCAAATATGTTTGTTGTGAAAGCTGAAACAAACATAAATACAGCAATAAATAGTTTTTTCATTTTTACCCCTTAATAAAATTATTAATTTTTAGAGTATTTACTGTTAAACTTTATTTATCAATGAAAAATTTCTTTAATTTCTTGATTAAATTAACTATTTTTAATAAATATCAATAATTCTTTGGTTTATTATACATAACTCTTAAAATTATAGTGATAGAATAGCTGAATGAAAAAACCCACTCCAGATAAGTCTATATATAAAATTTTTAAACCTGATCTTTCACCAAAAAAGATGTTGGAACTAGGAGTTTTTGGTGGTTCTTATTTTGAGGGAAATATTAAAGAATTTCCTAAAGCTTGGTTTGTTAAAGCTAAAACCAGTAAAATTTTTGATGTCAACCAAAATTACTTCAAAGTAAAAGCAGGATTATCAAGACAATTCTGGATAGACAAAGGTTGGATTTTTAAAGAAGACCCCCTTGGTTGGTTTCAATGGTATTGCAGGTTTAAAAACGGAAGACGCATTTTACATATTGATTATATACAAATAAAAAGATGGAAAAACTTTATAAGGCATGTGACTGCAATAAAGAATAATTGTGAGCCAGGTGATATACATTGTAGAAGAAGACAAAGACAAGCTATTTTACAATGGGCTTATAATCCTTTTATTTGAAAAATAATTTATTTTAGATTTGTAATTTGTGCATAGCTCTATTTCTTTAATAACAATAGTTAATTTTAATAATTATTTTAATATTTAATTTTTAGAATCAAAAAAAAAGGAAAAACTATGAAAATCATTTTATCATTACTTCTATTTTTATTAACTTCAACTGTTGCAAATGCTGAAACAACTGTTTCAGCTGAAATACAATATATTTTTAATACATTTTCATTTTTAGTTTGTGGTTTTTTAGTTATGTGGATGGCAGCAGGTTTTTGTATGCTTGAATCAGGGCTAGTTACAACAAAAAGTGTTTCTACTATTGTTGTAAAAAATATAGGAAAATTCTCTATTGTAGCAATAATGTTTTATATAGGCGGTTATAATCTTGCTTATGGAATACCTGAAGGAGGTTTTATAGGAAGCTTTACACCTTGGACACCAAATGATTCTATTGAACAGGGGTATTCCGGAAGTTCAGATTGGTATTTTCAAATGTTATTTGTTGCAGCAACATGCTCGATTGTTTCTGGAGCAGTAGCTGAAAGGATTAAAATATGGCCATTTTTAATTTTTTCAGCAATTTTAGGTGGATTTATTTATCCAATTTCAATGGGATGGCAATGGGGAGGAGGTTGGCTTTCAACACTTGGCTTTTCAGATTTTGCTGGATCAACTTTAGTGCATGCTTGTGGAGGATCCGCAGCATTAGCCGGAGTTATTTTATTAGGAGCACGAAAAGGTAGGTTTAGTGCAAAAGGTACTGTAAAAACCCTAGAACCTTTTGCAGCTTCATCAATACCATTAACAGCGCTTGGTACATTTATCTTATGGATGGGCTGGTATGGTTTTAATGGTGGTTCTCAATTAGCATTGGGAACTTTCGAAGACGCAAACGCTATGTCAAAAATTTTTATGAATACGCATTTAGCTGGAGCAGCAGGGTGTGTTACTGCAGCAATAATAACAAGATTAATTGGTGGAAGAACAGATGTTGTTATGATGTTAAATGGAGCTTTGGCAGGATTAGTTTCAATAACAGCTGAACCTTTAGCACCAAGTCCTATGCTCTCAATATTTATTGGTTCAGTAGGTTCTCTAATTATGTATTTTGGAACAAGTTTATTAAATTATTTAAGATTAGATGATGTAGTAGGAGCTATACCTGTTCATATGTTTGCGGGAATTTGGGGGACAATGATTGTAGCTCTAAGCAATAAAGACACTTCTTTATCAATACAAATGATAGGTATTTTATCAGTTTGTACATTCACATTTGCTCTTTCTTACTTGACTTTTTATATAATTAAACAATTGATAGGTTTAAGAATAAGCTCAGAAGCAGAAAAACTTGGAACCGATACTGTTGAAATCGGTGTAAGAGCTTATGCTATAAGAGATTAAAAGATAGTTTCTAAAAAGCACCTTTAAAAACAATCTTGGTGGAGATTTTCTTCACCAAGATTTTAAGCTAAAATTTTTTTTAATGTTTTTTTCTTAAAAAAATGCATAAATTCACTAAATGTCAAATAAAAAAACAATTGTAAACAGCTGGAATGAATGGGACCCGTTAAAACATATTATAGTAGGGCGGGCAGACAATACCTGTATACCAGCTCCTGAACCAGCGTTAGATGCAAAAGTTCCAGAAGATTCTGATATGAGAGGAAAATATGGATTAAGACCTAAAGAAACAATAGATAAAGCAAATGAACTTTTAGATGATTTTGTAAAAATTTTAGAAAAAAGAAGTATTCGAGTAGATCGTCCAACACCACTAAATTTTAACACTCCTATTTCAACACCAGATTGGAAAGTTGAAACTATGTTTGGGTGTATGCCTCCAAGAGATGTAATTTTAACTGTTGGCAAAGAGATGTTAGAAGCAACTATGAGTTATAGATGTCGTTGGTTTGAATATTTAAGTTATAGACCTCTTTTACAAAAATATTATAATGAAGACCCAAAAATGAGACATGAGTCAGCTCCAAAACCTAGATTAACAGATTTAGATTATAGAAAAGATTATTTATCGAGCAAAATAGGTATTCAAAAAAGACTGGAATGGACCGAAAAAAAATTTTTTGTAACTACTGAAGAAGAACCTTTATTTGATGCTGCTGATGTTCTTAGGTTTGGAAAAGACTTGATGGTTCAGCATGGCTTTACAACAAATCTAAAAGGAATTGATTGGCTTAAAAGACATTATAAAGATCATAGAGTTCATGCTTTAAATTTTCCTGGAGACCCTTATCCAATTCATATAGACGCAACATTTACACCAATAAAACCTGGGTTAATAATTAACAACCCTCACAGACGTTTACCAAAAGAGCTAAGAAAAATTTTTGAAAAAAATGATTGGAAAATAATTGATGCAGCTCAACCTGCGCATAATCAACCACCTCCTCTTTGTTATTCATCAGTTTGGTTATCAATGAACGTTTTAAGTTTAGACTCAAAAACTGTCTGTGTAGAAAAAAGTGAAATATATCAAGCTGAACAACTAGATAAATTAGGAATGGAAGTTATCCCAATTGATTTACGTGACGCATATGCTTTTGGTGGAGGATTACACTGTTGTACTGCTGATGTCTATAGAGAAGGAAAATGCGAAGACTATTTTCCAAAACAATAAAATGAATAGACCTGATTTTTTTAAACTTAAAAATGGAGAAAAATCTAAACTACCATTTTCTAAAAAAGAATATGACATTAGATTAAAGAAACTAAGAGACATTCTTGATAAAAATAATTTAGATATGATTATTTTAACCTCAATGCATAATATTGCTTATTATACAGGTTTTATTTATTGTTCTTTTGGACGGCCTTATGGATGTATTGTTACAAAAAAAGAAATAGTAACAATTTCTGCAAACATTGATGCTAGTCAACCATGGAGACGTTCTGCTTATGAAAATATTATTTATACAGATTGGAAAAAAGATAACTTTTTGAAAGCAATAGTTTCAGTTATTGGTAAAAATACACCTCCTAAAAATATAGGCATTGAAAACGATCATGTGACTTTAGAAATCAGTCAAAAATTAACTTCTTTATTTAGTTTTTCGAAATTTAGCGATGTATCAAAAGAGTTAATGAAACTTCGAATGGTAAAATCTAAAGAAGAAATTCAAATAATAAAAAATGGTGCAAAAGTTGCTGATATAGGAGCAGAAGAAATGATCAAACATATTAAAGTTGGAGCAACTGAATTAGACATTTCAATAATTGGTAGAGACAAGATGGAGCTAGAAATAGCAAAAATTTACCCAGATGCTGAATACATGGATACATGGGTGTGGTTTCAATCAGGTATAAATACCGATGGTGCACATAACCCTAAAACTTTAAGAAAATTAATTTCAGGAGATATACTTTCTTTAAATGCATTTCCAATGATTTCTGGCTATTACACCGCTTTAGAAAGAACTTTATTTTTGGATGAAATAGACGATGCATCTCTAAAAGCTTGGGAAGCAAATACAAAAGTACACAAAAGAGGATTAGAATTAATTAAGCCAGGTATAAAATGTTCAGAAATTTGTCATGAGCTAAATGATCTATTTGCACAACTTGGTTATTTACATTATAGAACTTTTGGATATGGACATTCATTTGGAGTATTATCTCATTTTTATGGAAGAGAATCTGGCCTAGAACTTAGAGAAGATGTAGATACTATTCTGGAGCCAAACATGATTGTTTCAATGGAACCAATGATAATGATACCTGAAGGAACACCTGGTTCAGGTGGCTATAGAGAACATGACATTTTAGTTATAAACGAAGAAGGAGCAGAAAATATTACAAAGTTTCCTTTTGGTCCAGAACATAATATTATTAAATCAAATGATTAAAAATAAAAAAAAATTGTTACCAAAATTCAAAAAGAATTATAATCCTAAGATTGGATTGGTAACTTTATCAACAGATTTAAGGTTAGAAAAAGATTTTTATTCAGTTTGTGGTGGCTTACCAGTCGATATTTTTGTAAACCGTATTCATAATGAAAATCCACTCAATAAAGAAAATCTTAAAAAAATGTATAGCCAACTTAAACCTGTGACAGAAAAAATTTTACCAGGAGAAAAAATTAATACAATTGCGTATGGGTGTACTTCAGGAACAATAGCCATCGGGGAAAAAAAAGTTAAAAAAAAGATTCAATCAGCAAAACGAGGATGTTATGTGTCTACTCCTATCACTTCAACAATCAAAGCTTTCAAAATGATGAAAATTAAAAAAATTGCATTATTTACTCCTTATTCAAAATCTTTAAATAAAACTATTTTAGAATATTTTAAAAAAAAGAAGATCGAAGTTACTTCTTTTGTTAGTTTCAATCTAAACTCAGACTCTGCAATCGGCAAAATTGATGAAAATTATCTTTATAAAGTATTGATAAATATGGATATTAAAGATGCAGATGCTTTGTTTGTTTCCTGTACAGCTTTACCTACAATGGATGTAATTGATAAAGTAGAAAAAAAGAAAAAAATTAATGTTTTATCTAGTAATCAAACTTTAGTATGGGATTGTTTAAGATCAGTTAAATTAAATCTAAAATTAAAAAATTATGGAAAATTATTTAAGATATAAAAATTTATGAACATTTCTAATTCAATATTTGTAAACAGAATAATTAGAGCTTGTAAATTAGACACTAGCTTATACGAGGAAGTAGAAGCAGATCAGTCTGCAACTCTTCAAGCAGCTATTGTTGTTGTTTTATCTAGTTTAGCTGCGGGAGTAGGGGCTTTATCATTAGGTGCTTCTAATTTTTTATATGCACCAATTTTATCACTCTTTAGCTGGTATATTTGGGCTTATCTAATTTATTTTATTGGT
>NZIO01000037.1 GCA_002689925.1 Candidatus Pelagibacter sp. | reverse complement strand
CAGCATATAAATATGACTACTCGGGAAGACAAGAAATTACTCATAGATTGCCGATAGGACAAACAATATTTGAAACAGATATTTATATTGAAGGAGCTCCGCAATATAGATCAACTGTTTTTCAAATTCATGATGGCAGAAACAAAGGTGCTCCACCATCATGGATAGGTATTGGAATGGATTGGAAAATTAAATATAAATTTCCAAAAGGAAAATGTTCATCTGATGATTGCAAAGTATTTAAAAAATCATATTTAAAGCCTGATACAAAATATAGATTTAAAGCTGATATTAATTACCAGAAAAAAGCAAAAAACTTATCAGTTAAATATTATTTAAATAATGAGCTAATTGCACAACATCTAAATGTTCCATTGTTAAAAAAGAACACAGATGGACCTTATGGACCAACCAAACCTTACATAAAAATTGGAATTTATAGAATAGGTGAAACAGGTACTACTAGTTTTGCCTATAATAATTTAATTATCAAAAATAAGAAAAAATGAAAAAGCTAGAGGATTTAATGCTAACATCACTTATGACAATATTAAAATTGAATTCAGCAGCGCTGAACTTGTGGGCGATACTATAGAGGTAGCATGTGTGATAAAAAAATTAAAATAAGACCTGCTAGTAACATCGATCGTGATGAAATATATGCTTGGCGAAATGATCCCGTAAGTCGATCTATGTCTTTTAACAACTCTATTGTCTTGTATGAAGAGCATCGAAATTGGTTTGAAAACTCGTTAATTAATGTCAACCGAAAACTTTATATCGGAGAGGTGGCTGGATCGAAGATAGGTATTTGCAGATTTGACCTCAACGCCACAGACTCTTCTGTAGAAGTGTCAATAAATATGAATCCTACAAGTAGAGGATGTGGTTTCGGAAAGAAATTTTTAGCTTCATGCGTTGAGCTTTACCTAAAAGATAATCAACACAATTTATTAGCTAAAATAAAACCAGACAACATTGCAAGTCTAAAGATTTTTAAATCTGTTGGGTTTAAGCCTATTTCATCGAACGCAGATATGATTACTTTGAGGAAGAGTGAACAAAGAAAACGCAAGTAAACTATGGAAACTTATCCAGGAGGCTGGTGATTATTTAAAAGGACAACTACCAGATCATCCAAATCATCCTAAGGGAAGAAATCCTTATGCTCATGTGGCAATATGTGTGAAGTCAAAATTTAAAAAAAGTTATAAAGATATTGATGACGAACAGTTTCAAGAAGTAGTTGGTTATATTGAGTTTCTAAAAAAAAATCCTAGTTAAATTATTATTAATGAAATTATTTTCTATTTTAAAGTTGGTTAAAAAAATACCAAAAACATCTTGGAGTTCAAAAGACCCTCTAAATTATAAACCAAAATTTAAAACTTTATTTTTTTTAATATTAGGCTTATTTTTATTTGGTTTAGGTGAAACACTTTTACTTGCATCTGGTGCTGGTGTAAGTCCTTGGACAGTATTAGCTGAAGGTATGTCAATTTATAGCTCTTACTCTGTTGGTATATGTACCTTTGTTGTAAGTGTAACTGTTTTATTTTTTTGGATACCTTTAAAACAAAAATTAGGAGCTGGAACAGTTTTAAATGTAATAATAATTTCAATGACTTTTGATTATACTTTACCCTATTTACCAAACCCTGAAACTTACGAACTAAAAGTATTACAAGCTATAGTAGGAACTATTATAGTAGGTTTAGGTAGTGGATTGTACTTAACAGCAAACTTAGGACCAGGTCCAAGAGATGGATTAATGACTGGGCTACAAAAAGTAACTAAAAAACCAATAGCTTTAGTAAGATCTTTTTTAGAAATAACTGTTGTTTTTTTTGGATGGTTATTGGGTGGAACAGTAGGTTTAGGTACTGTTATATTTGCGCTAGGAATTGGTCCAGCTGTAGCTGTAGGAATTTATTTTGTAAGTAAAAATTTTAAATAATCTCTAATTTAGTCCAACAAATCTTCTATTTCTTTTGGTATTTACGCTATAAAATATAAGAGCAAAAGTAATTATGCTTCCGCCAATTATAGTGCTGTTTGTTGGAACTTCATTTATACCCATAATCGGTAACCATACCCAAAAGATTCCACCTAAAACTTCTGTTAGAGACAATAAGGTAAGATCTGCTGCTGGCAAACTTTTAGATCCTATAGAATAAAGAATTAAACCTGAACAAACCAGCGTTCCATGTAATACTGAAAGAGAAGAGTTTCTTAAAGTAGTAAAAAAACTTGATTCATTAAAAAATAAAACGGTAAAAGAAACAATTGTACAAAACAATCCTGCAAGGGCAACTGTTGTAAAAGTTGGTGTTCTTTTGTTCCACCTTAAAGAAACAGATCCAATTGAAAAACCTAAAGATGATAAAAGACCAAGTAATAAACCAAATAATGTTCCAGATTTACTACTGTTTAAAGCCATAAAAATAATTCCTGCAGCAGAAATAAAAATTGCAGCTAAAGTAGTAAGAGAAACCTTTTCTTTAAGAAAAATATAACCAATTATTGCTGTCATAAATGGCATTGCTGCTAACATCATAAGAGTAACAGCAGCAGAAGTATGAGTAATTGACCAAATAAATCCAATGAAAGCTGTAGCAAATCCCATGCCTCCTATAATTACAGATAAATCAATTTTTTTGTAATTTTTAGTAAATTTTTTTCCCTCTTTAAAAAGTAAATATATATTTAAAATTATAAAAATAGTTAAACCTCTGAGAAAAAGATATTGCCAAGGTACTGAACGTGCATCTTCAATATATCTTACTACTAAAGCTCCAAAAGACCACAAAATTCCAGCCGTCAAAACTACTAAGATTGCAAAATTAGTTTTATCCTTAGGCATTAATTATACAACTTCTTTCTTTGGTCTTAAAGAATGTCCTGGAAGCCACTCTTCCTTTCCATCAACGTAGTGTTCTTTTTTCCATATTGGAGATTGATGTTTTATTTCTTCAAGAATATATCTACAAATTTTAAACGCCTCTTCCCTGTGACCAGTGCTGACAGCTATTAAAATACTTATTTCGCCCACTGCTACATATCCTTTAGCATGTTCTATAAAAATTTTTGCTTCTTTATCAATTTCATTTTTTGCTTTATTGCATATTAATTTAAAAGATTTTATAGCTGCTTCATCATAAACATCATAGGTAACTGCTATCACCTCTTTTGCACTATTTTCATTTCTTACCCTTCCTATAAAAATAGCTTCAGCTCCATTTTTTTGTGAAAATATAAATTCTTTCGCTTTTTCCAAAGATATTTTTTCTTTTTGGGTTTCAGCAATCGCTAAATGCATAATTTTTAACCCCCACCTATAGGAGGAATAATAGAAATCAACTCATCATCTTTTAACTTATAATTATCATTTATAATATTATTTGTTGAGTTAAAAAAAGCTGCTGTTTTAGCTAAGCTTTTTAAGTTACTTTTTGAATGTTTTGCATCAATCATCTCAGTCAAAACACCTCTAAGATTTTTTATGTTAGAATTGTTTGGTAATTGTATATCTAAAATATCTTTGTTACTTAATATTTTTGATGATCCATAAAGTTTTAATTGAACTATCATTTTTAACCACCAGTTACACTCATGTGTCTAGGCACATACTCTTTTTCTTTTTCTCTGGAAATTGAAAAATCATGCCCCTTAGGTTTTCTTTTTATTGCTTCATATATGGTTTCCTTTAAAGCTTGATTATTTTCACTCTGTCTTATGGGTTTTTTAAGATCTGCTTTGTCTTGTTGACCTAAACACATGTACATTTCTCCTGTACATGTAATTCTAACTCTATTACATAATTCACAAAAATTATGAGTATGTGGCGTTATGAAGCCAATTTTTTGATCTGTCTCATGGCAATGAACATACGTTGCTGGTCCTGCAGTCTTTAAAGAATCTTTTGTTATACTATACTTTGTTTGTATTAATTTTTTTACATCAGTTAATGGCATATACTGATCTAATCTTTTTTCACCAATTTCTCCCATAGGCATTACTTCTATAAACGTTAAAGAAAATTTATTTTTACCACACCAATCAATTAAATCTAAAATTTCATCATCATTAATTCCTTTTAAAGCTACAGTATTGATTTTAACTTTTAGTCCAACATTTTTTGCAGTCATAATTCCTTTGATAACTTTATTTAGATCACCAAATCTAGTGATCTTTTTAAATTTATTTTTTTCTAAAGAGTCTAAAGAAACATTAATTCTTCTTACACCACTTTTAAATAAATCTTTTGCATACTTTTCTAGTTGTGAACCATTTGTTGTTAATGATAGTTCTTCTAATTCATTACCTAATTTATTTCCAAGGTTATAAAATAGCTGCATTATATTTTTTCTTACCAAAGGTTCACCTCCAGTAATTCTCAATTTTTTGACACCTAGCTCAATGAAAGTATTACAAATTCTATTCAATTCTTCTAAAGATAAAACATCTTTTTTAGATAAAAAATCCATATCTTCTGGCATGCAATAATTGCATCTAAAATCACACCTATCAGTAACTGAAACTCGTAAATAAGAAATTTTTCTTTGAAAGGAATCAATAAGCATAAATAAATTAAACCACAAAAACTAAATATTAGCTACTGGGAATTAAAGGCACCCAATCAATAATATCTCCTTTCTTAAATTCATCTTTGCCGTCTGGAAATATGCCCCAACAGTTTGCTTTAATAAATGATTTAATTTTGTTTGATTGTTGATCTTTTAACACTTCTAATTGAACTAAGCCTTTGTTATCAATTTTCATGAAGCATCTTACAAAATGAGTAAAATGTTTTACTTTAAAATAATTGTTACTTAATTTGGCTCTAAATCTTTTTTCTATATTCATGCCTAGACTTTTTCTAATTAAAGGATAAACAAAAAAACGAAATCCAACCACGCAAGAAATAGGATTTCCTGGAAGACCAAAAAAAAATTTATTTTTATGACTAAATCTTGATAACATTATTGGTCTACCTGGTTTAATCATAACTCCTTTAAAACATTTTTTAAAACCAATCTTGTTTATTAGACTAGGGATATAATCAAATTTTCCTGCAGAAATTGCTCCTGACGTAACAAATATATCTATTTCAGTATTTATTGATTTCTTTAAAAGTTTCTTGAGTTTATTTGGTCCATTGTCTTTAATAATGCCAGCATCAATAACATTTAAATTTAAACTTTCTCCAAAAGATTTGAAGTAATGATAATTTGAATTTCTTACTTGCCAAGGCAATACATTTTTAGATTTATAGCTTACGATTTCATTGCCAGTTGATAAAAAAATTATTCTTGGTTTTTTTTTAACATTAATATATTTAATTCCAAGAGTTGTTAAAGCCATAATATGTTTGGGTTGAATAAGCTCACCTTTTTTAATAACTATATCATTTCGCTTATAATCTTCACCAGCAAACCTTATAAACGAAAATTTTTTAACTGCTTTATCAATTATAATATGTGTTGGTTTTTCTTTTGATGGAAAGTATTTAGCTTTTTCAACAGCTAAAATTGAATCAAAAGGTTTTGGAACTAAACCTCCAGTCATTATTTCTATTGTAGAATTTTTATTATATCTTTTTAAATTAGGATTATCACCTGCTGCAATTGTTTTGATAATTTTAAATTTTTTTTTTTTCTTTAAAGACGCTCCTTTTGTTTCTTTAGATATGAAAGCAAAACCATCGAAAGCAGTATTATTACACAAGGGATTTATAGAGGTTGATTTAATATTTGTATTACAAATTCTATTAACAGATTTTAATATAGAAATTTTTTCACTTGATATTTTTAAAGAAATTTTTTTGATTATATTTGAGGCTTTTCTATATTTAATCATTTTAAATATTTAATACACTTTTAATTTTATCTGGAATTCCTTCGGGATTGATCCATAACCCATTTTTACCACCTGATTTTACAAGTAGTTTTGTATTAGTAATTTGTAAATTTGGTTCAACTATCTTTGAAAGATCATATATTGCTAATAACGCTGAATTTACTCCAGACAAAGACTCCATTTCAACTCCAGTTTTAGAATTAGCTGTAACTAAACAATAAACAACTACTGAATAATTTTTTTCATTAATCTCTGTATGTAAAGATATATGTTCTAAAGGAAGCGGATGACATAATGGTATTAACTCACTTGTTTTTTTTACACCGTTAATACCTGCTATCTCAGCTAAAGACAAAGGATCTCCCTTAGGCATAGATTTTTTTTTAATCATTTCTATTATCTTGTTTCCTAAAATTATTTCTCCTGTAGCTAAAGCTTTTCGATGTGTTGTCAACTTATTGCTTACGTCAATCATTTTATAACCTGAGTTAGAAAATATTTTATTTAAAGATTCTTCTAATTTATTATTTTTATTCATGTTTTTATTTTTAAAAGTAATTTTTTTGCAAATTCTAAATCTTCTAAAGTATTTATATTAAAAAAAGGATCATAATCTTTAAATTGAAATTCCAAATTTTTTATATTATTTGCTTTTGTCCATTCTTCAACTTTTCTAACTTTATTATTAACTAAATCGTTATAGAGTTTGTCATAAAGATCCAGCGACCACAAACCAAAAATATTGTGTTTTCGTCCATGTGAACTTGCACAAAGTATTAACGATTCTTTTTTTTTTGACTCTTCTATAAAATTTAAAATAATACTTTCTGGAAAAAAAGGTGTGTCACATGGAAATGTTGCTATCCAAGAAACTTTTGGTGAGTTTTCTTTTGCCCATTTCATTGCTGTAAGTATTCCTACTAAAGGGCCAAGTTGACCACCGATACAGTCTTTAACTGTTATCAAGTCATTTTTAGTAAAAAATTCACTTTCTAAATTAGTTATAATTATAGGTTTATTTAAATATTTTTTTACTTTATCTATAGTATGCTCAATAAGAGTCTTATTATTTAATTTCAAAAAAAGTTTATCTTGGCCCATTCTTTGAGATTTACCTCCAGCGAGGATTGCTCCTATTATATTGTTTTCATTCATAAAACGAATTATAAATGCTAAAGAAAATACAATAAAGATTAAATGATAGATAAAGAAATCATAAAAATAGCATCAAATACAGAAAATCATGGTGTGCTTGATAATCACACCCATTTTTCAAAGCTTAAAAATGCTATTTGTGGTGACGAAATGAAAGTTTATATAATGGTTGATAATAATAAAATAATTAATTTAAAATATGAATGTGAATCTTGTATATATTGCCAAGCGTCAGTAAGTCTATTGTCTACAAATATAAAAAATAAATCTGTAGAAAAAGTTAAAATTTTTGCCCATCATGCAAAAAATTATTTTATCACTGAAATACCTTTTGATAAAGAATGGAAAGATTTTAATAAGATATTAACTAAATCTAATATTTCTAGAAAAGATTGTTTGTTGCTACCTATTAACACTGTGTTAAGTGCTTTAACAAATTAATTATTATGAATGTTAAAAAAATATTATGTTGGCCACCATTGTTAGCTGGTGTAGGAGCTGGTGTAACTATTGGAATTCTAGGTTATATTACTTATGAATCTGTGTTATCTCCTACTAACTACGGTCTTTGGTTATTAGCTTCTTTTGGATCTACTGTAGTAGTAGTATTTGGTTATCCAAACAATGAATTTGCACAACCAAAAAATATTTTTTTTGGGCATTTGATAACTGCTTTAGTTGGAATTATTTTTGTAACATTTTTTGAAGTCTCTTTTTTTACAATAGGTTTGGCTGTAGGTATATCAGTGTTATTAATGATTGCTTTAAAAGTAACACATCCTCCAGCTGGAGGAAATCCTATTACTGTAATGCTTGGTGGAGTTTCCTTTCAGTTTTTAATATTTCCCATAATGGTAGGTGCGATAACAATAATTATTGGTGGTATAATCTATAATAGTTTAATTTTAAAAAGAAAATATCCTATTACGTGGAAATAGTAATTATCTTATAGATTTTAAAGATTGCTCAAATCTAATACCTTTAATATTATTCAAATATGAATTCAAAGTATCAAACTATAAAATACAAAAATGATAAACTGTCTACTTTAGACGATTTGGTTTCTATAGAAGAGCCTTTAGAAATGACAGTTCGTTATAAAAAAAATACAGAATGGGTAAATAATCCAATTTCGATAACAATGAGAACTCCTAAAAATGATGAAGACTTAATAGTGGGTTTGTTGTTTTGTGAAGGAATTGTAAGCACAATTTCAGAAATAGAAAATATAGAATTATTAGGAGATAAAGTTGGAAAATTTAAATTACAAAATAAAATTCAAATTACTTTAAATAATGGGGAAAACCTAGATATCAAACATCTTAGAAGAAATTTTTTAACAAATTCAAGTTGTGGTGTATGTGGAAAAACATCAATGGACTCCCTAGAGGTAATTTGTAAAACTAAAATAAATAAAGATAGCCCTAAAATTAAAAGTTCATTAATAACAAAAATACCAAATCTGTTAAAACAAAGTCAATCTGAATTTTCAAAAACTGGTGGTATACATGCAAGTGCATTGTTTGATACGAATGGAAAACCATTGGTTATTAGGGAAGATGTAGGAAGACATAACGCTTTAGATAAAGTAATTGGTTATAGTTTTAGAAACTCTATATTTGATACAAAGAATCAATTCATTGCTTGCTCAGGAAGATTAAGCTTTGAATTAGTACAAAAAAGCCTAATGGCAAATATTGGTCTATTAATGGGGGTCGGTGCGCCAACAAGTCTTGCCATAGACTTAGCAAAACGATCAGATATGACATTAATTGGTTTTGTAAAATCTGATAGTTTTAATATATATTGTGGAGAAAATCGAATTTTAAAATAAAACAATATGTCAAAAAATATAAGTAACTTATCTGGTAGAATTGGACTCAAAAATAATCTTTTTGAAAAAATTTCAGAAAGATCTTTAAAGGCTAAAGACTCAAGTGGGATCAAAGAAATAGCTGATGAATACCATATGGGTGTTTCAACGATTCATGGAGCTGAGAGTTTTTATGAATTTTTAAGACCATCTCATAGAAAGAAAAAAGCTTTTGTTTGTAACGGAAGCGCTTGTATGTGCGCAGGAACTCAAGAACCGTTAAAGAAAAAATTAAAAGAAAAATTAGGTAATGATAAAGTCGGTGAAATGTTTTGCCTTGGATACTGTTATGAAAATAATGCTTTTCATTACAATGGTCAAAACTATGCAGGAAATGACATAAATAAAATTGATGAAATAATAGATGGTAAAGATATAAAACAAGAAAAATTTTTTTCAAAAAGTTTTGCTTCTACAAGTTTTTTAATGGATGATAAAATTTCTAGTCTAGATAAATTTAAACAACATTTGAAAAAATTTACAAGTATTGATAAAAAAGAAATAATTAAATTACTTTTAGACTCAAACTTAACGGGCAGAGGTGGTGCAGGTTTTCCTACTGGAATGAAATGGGATTTTTGTAGCAAAGCAAATTCAGAAAAAAAATATGTCATTTGTAATGCAGATGAAGGGGATTCTGGTGCATACTCTGACAGATATTTACTTGAAGACCAATCCTTAAAAGTTATATTTGGAATGATTATTTGTGGTTATGTTATTGGAAGTGATGAAGGTGTCTTATATATTAGAGGTGAATATCCAAAATCTATTGAATCTATAAATGGTTCAATTAATTCCTTAAAAAAAGCAGGTTTATTGGGTGAGAAGATTCTTGGTACAAATTTTTCTTTTGATTTAAATATATGCATAGGTCAAGGAGCTTATATATGTGGAGAAGAAACTGCTTTAATAGCTTCTATAGAAGGAAGAAGAGCTGAGGTAGATGTTAGACCACCGTTTCCTGTTACAGAAGGGTTGTATAAAAAACCTACTGTAGTTAATAATGTAGAAACACTAGCAGCAGCAACAGGTATTCTAATTAATGGATCAGAAAAATTTTCTGCAATTGGTAATAAAAAATCAGCTGGAACAAAATTAGTTTGTTTTGATAGTTTTTTTAACAACCCAGGTGTTTATGAAGTAGAAATGGGAACACCAATGAAAAAAGTTTTAAACGACATTGGTGGAGGTTTTAAAGAACCTGTAAAAGCTTTACAAATTGGTGGGCCGTTAGGTGGAGTGGTTCCAATAGAAGAAGCTAAAAAGTTAAATCTTGATTTTCAAGAATTTACTGCAGCTGGTTTTATGTTGGGGCACGCAAGTATAGTTAGTATTCCTAAGGACTTTCCAATGGTTGAATACATACATCATTTATTTGAATTCACTGCAGAAGAATCATGTGGAAAATGCTTTCCTGGAAGACTTGGTTCATATAGAGGCAAAGAAATGTTTGATCAATTAAAAGATAAAACGGCTAAAATTCCTTTGAAATTATTAAACGAACTACTCATAACAATGAAAAAAGGTTGTTTATGCGCTTTATGTGGTGCAATACCTACTCCTATAATGAATATTTTAAAGTATTTTGGAGATGAAATGAAAAATGATATGGTGAAAGATAACTAATGAGCTCAGAAAAAAGAAAAATTGCATATATAGATGGCAAACCATATGAAATTGGTCCAAATCATACTTCTATTTTAAAATTTGTAAAAAGCTATCTAGGAGAAAAAAAAGTCCCTACCTTATGTGATGATCCGAACTTAGCACCTTATGGGGCTTGTAGAGTTTGTTCTGTTGAAGTTGGATTAGTCAAAGATGGTCCAACAAAAGTTGTTGCGTCATGTCATACACCAGTTGGCGAAAATCAACATATTTTTACAACTAATGAAAATTTAACAGAATTAAGAAAAAATATTGTCGAACTAGTTTTAACTGATCATCCTATGGAATGTGGAACTTGTGAAGTTAATAATAATTGTGAACTTCAAGATGTTGCTAATGACCTAGGTATATCTGATCATAGATATAATAGTCCAAAACAACATAAAGGAATTCCTAAAGATACTTCTCATGATTATATGAGAATGAATTTAGATAACTGTATTAATTGTGGAAGATGTGTAAGAGCTTGTGATGAAAT
>NZIO01000036.1 GCA_002689925.1 Candidatus Pelagibacter sp. | reverse complement strand
TATTTTACCAGACAGAGGTCCAAATGAATTATGGACTAAAGGTGGTATTTTATACGTTCCACCATCAAGATAATTTATCTTAAAACTATTAAAAAGGGCTAGATTTTCTAGCCCTTTTTTTTTACTGTCATATAAAATGAATTTTATAAAATTAAAAAGATTTGTCCCACAATTTATTACTTTATTAGTCATTGTCCTAATATTTGGTTTTTTTATATTTAATGCACAAATTAACATGGATAATAGAGGTATTGAGTTTGGTTTTGGATTTCTAAAACAAGAGGCTTCTTTTGATATTCAGTTTTCTTTAATTGATTATGATGGCTCTCATTCATATGCCAGGGCATATCTTGTTGGACTATTAAATACACTTTTAGTTGCTTTTATCGGTATTATTTTTTGTACTTTTCTAGGAGTTATTGTTGGAGTAGCTCGATTATCTCCTAATTATTTAATAAATAAAACAGCAGCATTCTATGTAGAATTTTTTAGAAACATTCCTTTGTTATTACAAATATTTTTTTGGTATTTTGCAGCTTTAAGAGCACTTCCAATGCCTGAAGACGCACAACTATTATTAGGATCTTCTTTTATGACTATAAAAGGTCTTTACACACCAGCACCAGTTTGGACAAACTTTAGTATATTTTTAATTAGTATCATTATTTCATTAATAGTAATTTTCTTTTTTAACAGATTTGCTACAAAAAAACAGGAAGAAGAAGGTAAGAGGTTACCAGTATTTCTTATATCACTAGGTATTTTTCTCGGATTCATAGGTCTAAGTTTTATATTGGGTGGGGTAAATTTATCTTTTAGTTTTCCTGAATTAAAACAATTAGCAGCTACATCATTTACTTATGAAGGAGGAATGGGAATTCCACCCGAACTTATTGCTTTAACTTTAGCTTTATCTTTATATACAGCTACATTTGTAGCAGAAAATGTTAGAGCTGGAATTCAAGGAGTTGGAAAGGGTCAAAAAGAAGCTGCTTCATCAATAGGTTTAACTCCTAGCCAAGTATTAAAGTTAGTAATTATGCCTCAAGCATTAAGAATAATAATTCCTCCTACTACAAATCAATATTTAAATTTAACAAAAAATTCTTCTTTAGCAGCTGCTATAGCTTACCCTGATTTAGTTTTAGTGTTTGCTGGTACTGCTATGATGCAAACAGGTAGAGCTATAGAAATAGTAGCAATAACAATGGCGACTTATTTAACAATTAGTTTAGCAATATCTGTTTTGATGAATTGGTATAATAAAAGTATTGCAATAAAGGAAAAATAAACAATATGAATAAAATTAATTTATTAAAACCAGATAAAAAAAATTTAAACATATTTTTATTATTGGGACTTTTATTTTTTTCTTTAGGAATATTTGACTTCAGTTTAAATAATTTCTATGATAAAAATATTACATCATTTTTACCTAGGTTTATTAATTTTTTTACACCGTTGTTTTTTAGCGTTTTAGGCCTTCATTTCATTAGAGTAGAATATTCTGGGATAAAAGAATTAGATAAATTAAATAAAAATATAAACACAAATAATTTTAATGCCTGCTTAAGTGTTTCTATAATTTTAATTCTAATATTTTCTATTCCACCATTACTTAATTGGTTTATTTTTGATGCAAATATTTCTGGAGATACTAAAGAGTCATGTACAGGTGGTGGAGCTTGTTGGGTATATATAAAAGTTTGGTTTAATCGTTTTATGTATGGAATGTATCCTAATGCCGAACAATGGAGAATAAATGTTACATTTATACTTGTTTTAATATTTATTACAGCTGGATTTTTTGCTCCTCCAAAACTTAAAAAATATTTAACTGCTTATTACTCAATTTTCTTACCAATACTTTCATTTCTTTTAATCTATTACTTAATTTCAGGTGGAGAATTTGGTCTAGAGTGGGTTGAAACTGGTGCTTGGGGAGGTCTGTCTTTAACTTTCATTGTATCTTATTTTTCGTTAATATTTTGTTTTCCTATTGGAATGATGTTAGCGCTAGGTAGAAGGTCTAATTTACCAATAGTAAAATATTCTTCATTAACTTTTATAGAATTTTGGAGAGGTGTACCTCTTATTACAGTATTATTTATGTCCGCTGTGATGTTTCCTATGTTTTTACCAGATGGAACTTATATCGATAAACTAATAAGAGTTATAGTAGCCATTGTTTTATTTGAAGCTGCTTATACAGCTGAAGTAATAAGAGGTGGGCTTCAGGCTCTTCCTAGAGGCCAATATGATGCCGCTAAATCTTTAGGTATGGGGTATTGGAAGTTACATCTACTAGTAATTCTTCCTCAGGCATTAAAACTAGTAATACCTGGTATTGCAAATACATTCTTGGCTCTTGTTAAAGATACGCCTTTAATATTTGTAGTAGGATTGTTAGAATTAGCTGGAATGCTTGGTTTAGCTAAAACAAATCCGAAATGGCTTGGTTTTTCAATGGAAGGATATGTTTTTGCTGCTATAATTTTCTGGATTATTTGCTATTCTATGAGTAGATATAGTTACAATTTAGAAAAAAAATATAAAACAGATAGATAAGAATATGACAGATAAAATTATACAAATGCAAGGAGTTAACAAATGGTTTGATGATTTTCATGTTTTAAAAGATGTAAATCTTGAAGTTAATTCAAAACAAAAAATTGTTGTATGTGGACCTTCAGGGTCAGGTAAATCTACGCTTATTAGGTGTATTAATAGATTAGAAGAACATCAAAAAGGAAAAATTATTGTTGATGGAAATGAACTTACAGAGGACACAAAAGATATTGAAAAAATTAGAGCTGAAGTTGGAATGGTTTTTCAACAATTTAATTTATTTCCACATTTATCAATCTTAGATAATTGTACTTTAGCACCAATATGGGTAAAAAAAATGCCAAAAAAAGAAGCTGAAGAACTTGCTATGAATCAATTAACACAAGTACAGATTTCAGATCAAGCGCAAAAATTCCCAGGACAATTATCAGGAGGACAACAACAAAGATGTGCAATTGCTAGAGCGTTATGTATGCAGCCAAAAATAATGTTATTTGATGAACCTACTTCAGCATTAGATCCTGAAATGATCAAAGAAGTTTTAGATGCAATGGTAGATTTAGCAAAACAAGGTATGACAATGATAGTAGTTACTCACGAAATGGGCTTTGCAAAAGAAGTTGCTGATGAAGTAATTTTTATGGATGAAGGAATGATTATTGAAAAAGCTAGCACTAAAGAATTCTTTGCCAATCCAAAAAGCGATAGAACCAAATTATTTTTAAGTCAAATATTATAAGTATTCAGGAATGATTAAAAAAATTGCGATAGTAGTTTTTTTTTTATTAATAAATTTTAGTGCCTCATCACATGTTTCACATTATTCAGATTTAAATAAACTTGAATTTGATTTATTTAGAAATAATAAGTTTATAGGCACACATACTTATAACTTTAAAAAAAATAATAAAAAACTTGAAGTAGAAAGTATAATCAACTTTTCAATAGAAAAGCTAGGAATAGTTTTATACAAATATTATGCTAAAGGGCTAGAAGTTTATGAAAATGATAAGCTTATTTCTTTTAACTCAAAAACAATACAAAATAAAAAAGAAAAATTTTGTAAAATATCTAAAAAAGAAAATAAGTATTTTATTGAAGGGTCATCTTATAAAGGTTTTGCACCTGAAGATTTTATTATTGGCACATGGTGGAATCATTCAATTATAGAAAAAAATGCTCAAATAAGTGCTATTTCTGGTAGAATTATTAACCAAAAAGTTACTTTTTTAGGTGAAGAAGAAATATTAGTAGGAAATAAAAAATTCATAGCCTTGCGTTTCAATTTTTCATCAGATGATAATAAGCTATCTAAGGATAAAAAGCTAAATACCGATGTTTGGTATGATAAAAAAAATCTAATTTGGTTAAAAGCATCCTTTGATAAAAAAGGTTTTTGGGAATATAGACTTAAAAAATTAAATTAATTCAACTTAACCCCTTTTTTTCCTCTTATTGTCAAGATTTTTTTTTCTTTTTTTGATTTAAAGATCTTTTTTTACCCTTGTTTTAAAGAGCTTTTTGAGTTTTTTTTTTTATAAAAAAGGTTTTTTTTGGTTGCATTAAATGAAATTTTACTATTAGATTTGTCTTGCGTAAAACATATAGAGGGGTCTAGATGGAAGAAAATTTTAACAAGCACCTTGGTAATAAACTTAGACTAAGAAGATTAGCTCTTGGACTAACCCAAACTAAAGTTGCTAAAGCTATAAATGTTACATTTCAACAAATACAAAAATACGAAAAAGGCACGAACGGTGTAAGCTCAACAAGATTGATGCAACTTGCAAATTTTTTACAGGTTCCAGTTGTATATTTTTTTGAGGATTTTAAAGATTATAATGTCTCAGGGGAAATAAATGCTGAAAAAGATGATCCAAATCTAAACTATTCTTTTTTAGTAAAACTTTTTTCAAATCTTTCACCACAACAAAAAGAAAGATTATCTCAAATTTTAAAGAATACTAGAAACCTAGAACAGCTAGTAGTTTAGAATTAAGATTTATTAAAAAGTTTTATAAGATTTTATTTTACAAAGTTTTAAAAGATTCTATTTATATAATTTTTTTCTTAAATAAATATTTTATCTGGCTCCTCGGGCAGGACTCGAACCTGCGACCAATTGATTAACAGTCAACTGCTCTACCAACTGAGCTACCGAGGAATAATTTAAGTAAGATACTTTTTTTTAAGATTAAAACAAGAAATAATAATTTTTTTTTTGGAGGCCACGCCCAGAATCGAACTGGGATGGAAGGATTTGCAATCCTCTGCGTAACCATTCCGCCACGTGGCCCTATAGTAATCAAAAAATATAGAATCAATTCTTTGCTTTTTGGTAAAATATTATATGTTTTAATAAAATGCAAAATTCTAATTATGATCATATTACTGTAGAGAATGAGATATACTCTTATTGGGAAAAAAACAATTTTTTTAAACCCAAAAAGAACAAAAAAAAGTATTTTTCAATAGTAATACCACCACCCAATGTTACTGGAAGCCTTCATATGGGTCATGCTTTAAATAATTCCATACAAGATCTTCTTATACGTTTTTATAGAATGAATGGCTATGAAACTCTATGGCAACCTGGAACAGATCATGCTGGTATTGCAACTCAAGCAGTTGTAGAAAAAAAATTATTAAAAGATGGAATTTCTAGAAAAAATATTGGTAGAGAGAACTTTATAAAAGAAGTATGGAAATGGAAAAAAGAATCTGGGGATAAAATTGAAAATCAACTTAAGAAATTAGGATGTTCTTGTGACTGGTCACGGACTAGATTTACAATGGATGAAGATTTGTCAAAAGCTGTTATAAAAACATTTGTAGAACTTTATAAAAAAAAAATAATTTATAAAGATACAAAGTTAGTAAATTGGGACACTAAGCTTGAAACTGCTATTTCAGATTTAGAAGTTGAACAAAAAGAAATGCAGTCAAACTTTTATTATATTAAATATAAAATAATTGGAGAAGTTAAACCAATCATAATTGCAACAACTAGACCAGAAACCTTACTAGGAGATACAGCCTTAGCAGTTAATCCTGCTGACAAAAGATATAAAAAATTTATTGGTTATAACGCTTTAGTTCCTATTATCGAAAGAAAAATTAAAATAATTTCAGATAACTACGTTGATATGAAACAAGGTTCTGGAGCTTTAAAGATTACCCCAGCTCACGATTTTAATGATTTTGAACTTGGAAAAAAACACAATTTAGAATTTATAAATATTTTTGAAAAAAATGGTAAATTAAATAATAACACACCAAAAGAATTTCAAGGACTAGATAGGTTTGATGCAAGAAAAAAAATTGTTGATTTATTAAAAAATCAAGATTTATTAGAAAGAATCGAAAATATTAAAAATGTTATTCCTTATGGTGATCGTTCAAACTCAATTATAGAACCTCTTCTTACAGAACAATGGTTTGCTAATGCAAAATTTTTATCAAAAAAAGCTAAAGCAGCTGTAAAAAATAAAAAAACAAATTTTTTTCCAATTAATTGGACAAAAACTTATTTTCAATGGATGGATAAAATTCAACCCTGGTGTATTTCAAGACAACTTTGGTGGGGACATAGAATTCCTGCTTGGTATTCTGAGGATAAAAAGATTTTTGTTGCTGAAAATGAAACAGAAGCAAAAAAAAATGCTTTTAAATATTATAAAAAAAATGTTTCTCTAAAAAGAGATAACGATGTTCTTGATACTTGGTTTTCTTCTGCATTGTGGCCTTTTGCAACATTAGGTTGGCCTTCTAAAACTTATGAATTAAAAAGATTTTACCCAACCTCTATTCTAGTTACTGGTTTTGATATAATTTTCTTTTGGGTAGCAAGAATGATGATGATGGGAAATTTCCTTTTAAAAAAATCTCCTTTTTCAAAAGTTTATGTACACGCGCTTGTTAGAGATGAAAAAGGACAAAAAATGTCAAAATCCAAAGGTAATGTTATTGACCCCCTCGATATAATCAAAAATTTTGGAGCTGATTCTTTAAGATTTACTTTAATCTCAATGGCTGCCCCTGGGAGAGATGTTAAATTATCTGAAGATAGAGTTAAAGGATATAGAAATTTTTTGAATAAAATATGGAATGCTAATAAATTTTCTCAACTGAACAAATGTAAATTATCAAAGAAATTTGATATTAAAAAATCTAAAATGGACATTAATAAATGGATCTATTTTGAACTTTTATTGACTCAAAAAAAAGCAGAGGAATTTATTTCTAATTTTAGATTTGATGAAGCAGCAAAAACCATTTATCAATTTGTTTGGGGGTCTTATTGTGACTGGTATATAGAATTTCTTAAACCTGTTTTTGATAAAAAAGAAAAAAAACAACTTGAAGAATCGAGGCAATTTGCGAGTTATATTGAGTCAAATATCTTGATTTTACTTCATCCCTTCATTCCTTTTTTTACAGAAAAACTTTGGCTAAGTCTCAAATATGACGTTTTTTTTAAAACCTCCCTTATTAATAAAAAGTGGAATCTATTAAAAAAGCCTGATATTTCTTTCAAAAAAAGCCATCATAAGATAACTTGGCTGACTAAACTTATTACCACTATACGTTCTACTAAATCTGAACTAGATATTACACCTGGTGCATTTGTAGATATCTCGATTAATGAACTTCAAAAAGACAAAAGAAATATTATTTTTGATAATATTGAAGTTTTTAAAAGACTTGGAAGAGTTACTAATGTTTATAATTCACAAACCAATAAAAATGGAATAACTATTTTAATCGATGTTGATAGCGTTACTTTATATTTTGATGAAAATATTGATTTTAATGATTTGAAAATTAAAGTTTTATCTAAAATTAAATTATTAAATGATAAATTGTTACCTATTTCTAGGAAGTTAAAAAATAATTCTTTTTTAAAAAATGCTCCAAAACTAGTGGTTCAAAAAGAAAAAAAAGCCTTACTTAATTACAATATTGAACTTAAAAAGTTGAATAGTATCTTAAATAGTATTAAAGAATAATTATGAAGTTTAATAAAACTAAATTACCAAGCAGACATACTTCTTTAGGAGTTGATAGAGCCCCCCACAGGTCTTTTTACTATGCTATGGGTGAAACTGAAAAAGATGTCGCAAAACCGTTTGTTGGAGTTGTGTCAACTTGGAATGAAGCTGCACCATGCAATATAGCATTAATGAGGCAAGCTCAATCTGTTAAAAAAGGTGTAAGAGATAATGCTGGTACGCCTAGAGAATTTTGTACGATTACTGTTACTGATGGTATAGCAATGGGACACGAAGGAATGAAATCTTCTTTAATATCAAGAGAAGTAATAGCTGATTCTGCCGAATTAACTGTTAGAGGGCATTGTTATGATGCATTAGTTGGAATTGCTGGGTGTGACAAGTCACTACCTGGATTGATGATGTCTATGTTAAGATTAAATGTTCCTAGTGTATTTATTTATGGAGGGTCAATTTTACCTGGAACTTATAAAGGTAAAGATGTAACCGTTGTTGATGTTTTTGAAGCTGTTGGAAAACATTCTTCTGGAAAAATGTCTTCTAAGGAATTAAGAAAGCTTGAATTAGTAGCTTGTCCTAGTGCAGGAGCATGTGGTGGACAATTTACTGCTAACACGATGGCATGTGTCTCTGAAGCTATAGGATTAGCTTTACCATACTCAGCAGGAACACCAGCACCATACAAAGAAAGAGATAAATATGCTTATCAAAGTGGAAAAATAGTAATGAATTTATTAGCTAAAAACATTCGTCCTAGAGATATTGTAACTAAAAAATCACTTGAGAATGCAGCAACTATTGTTGCAGCTACTGGCGGATCAACCAATGCAGGTTTACACCTACCTGCTCTTGCAAATGAGATAGGTATTAAATTTGATTTAATGGATGTAGCAAAAATTTTTAAAAAAACACCATATCTTGCTGATTTAAAACCAGGGGGAAAATATGTTGCTAAAGACATGTGGTTAGCTGGAGGTGTACCAATGTTGTTAAAAACTCTTTATGATGGAGGATTTATTCATGGTGATTGTATGACTGTTACAGGTAAAACAATTAAAGAAAATTTAAAAAATATTAAATTTAATCCTAAACAAAAAGTTTTAAGAAAATATGATAATCCTTTATCAGAAGATGGTGGTGTTGTAGGTCTAAAAGGAAATCTTGCTCCAGATGGTGGCATAGTCAAAATAGCAGGTTTAAAAAAATTACAATTTACAGGTAAAGCAAGATGTTTTGATAATGAAGAATCAGCAATGGCTGCTGTACAAAGTAGAAAATATCAAGATGGAGATGTAATTATTATTAGATACGAAGGTCCAAAAGGAGGACCAGGAATGAGAGAAATGCTGTCAACAACAGGAGCTATTTATGGACAAGGAAAAGGTGAGAAGGTTGCTTTAATTACTGATGGAAGATTTTCAGGTGCTACTAGAGGTTTTTGTGTAGGTCATGTAGGCCCTGAAGCAGCTATAGGAGGACCTATAGCATTGTTACGCAATGGAGATATTATCGATATCGATGCTAAAAAAGGAACTATTAATGTTAGACTTTCAAAAAAAGAATTGGCTTTAAGACGAAAAAAATGGAAACCTAGAAAATCAGATTTTGGATCAGGAACATTATGGAAATATGCTCAAACTGTAGGTCCAGCGTATTTAGGTGCACCAACACATCCTGGAAAGAAAAAGGAAGTTAAAGAATACGCTGATATTTGATGAAAATTAGACCCGTCATATTATGTGGTGGAGCAGGAACAAGGCTTTGGCCACAATCTAAAAACAATCTAGCAAAACAATTTATTGATTTTGGTGGATGGAGTTTACTTGAAAAAACATTAGAACGAGTCCAAGGACCAACATTTGATTATCCTATAATTAGTACTAATTACAAATATCTTAAATTAGTTACAAAATACTTAAAAAAGTTTAAAGTAAAAAGATATAAAATTATTTTAGAACCCTCTAAAAGAAATACTGCTCCAGCAATTTTAGCTTCTGCTTTAATTAAAGATATTCCAAACAAACAACCTTTAATGTTTTTTTCTGCAGATCATTTAATAGAAAAAGCTTCTATTTTTAATAAAGCTATTAATAAAAATAAATCTTATTTGACTGATCAAAATATATTTATTTTTGGAATTAAACCTACATCTCCATCCAGCGAATATGGATATTTTATAACCAAAAAAACTAAAAATAAAATTAACAAAGTAATTAGATTTATTGAAAAACCTAATACATCAAAAGCTAAACAAGTAATAAAACAAAAAGGATATTGGAATTCTGGAATGTTTTTTTTAAGAAAAGATTCAATAATCAATAACTTTAAAAAATTTCAACCAAGCATTTATAGAAATTGTGTTAAAGCAGTTTCTTCAGCCAAAATTAAAGCCAATACTTATTATTTAAACAAATCATCGTTTGAAAAAACTAAAGCAAAATCTTTTGATTATGCAATTTTAGAAAAAACAAAAAAAATTAATGCAATTAAATTAAATATTCCTTGGTCAGATCTTGGTAGTTGGCAAGAAATTTGCAAAATGTATGATAGAAATAAAAGTAAATATTTTGACAAAAAAAAAGTCTTTTACAGACCTTGGGGTAAATATGTTAATTTATTTGAAGGTAAAGGTTTTTTGATTAAAGAATTATATGTTAAACCTAAGGGAATATTAAGCTTACAAAAACATTATCATAGAGAGGAACATTGGATGATAACACAAGGAGAACCTAGAATTACACTTAATAAAAATAAGTTCAAAAAAAAAATAAATGAAACAATATTTATTCCACAAGGTTCTATTCATAGAATAGAAAATCTAGGAATAAAACCTGTTAAGATTATAGAAGCTCAAGTTGGATCAATATTAAAAGAAAGTGATATTGTGAGATATCAAGATATTTACGGAAGAGTTAAATGAAAAAACACTCTAGAGGTACATGATCAGAAGGTTTAATTTGATTTCTTATACTTTTTTTTATTTCAACATTCTTTATTAAGGATATTAAATCATTACTTGCAAGAAAATGATCTATCCTTAGGCCGTTATTTTTTGGCCATGCTCCCGACATATAATCCCAATATGTATAACTTTTTTCTTTTTTATTAAAAATTCTTAAAGAATCAACAAAACCAATCTTAATAATTTCATCAAATTTATTTCTTACGTCAATTCTAAAAACAGCATCATTTATAAAGTTTTTATAATTATATACATCTATTTCTTTGGGAATTATATTAAAGTCACCTCCAACAAGTACTAATTTATTTTTTTTTATTTCTAGTTTAAGCTTATTAATTAATAACTTAATCCAGTTCATTTTGTAAAAAAATTTATCTGTATCAATAGGATTACCATTAGGTAAATAAATATTAATGATTTTAATATTCTTTTTTTTATATTCAAAGTCACAAGCTATGATTCTAGCTTGTTTTATTTTATCTCCCCGTAAAGTAGTTTCAATATTTTTTAGTTTTGTTTTTGATAAAATTGCTACTCCATTGTAACTTTTTTGGCCATTAACATAAGAAATATACCCAGCTTTTTTAAAAGCTTCATATGGAAAAGTTTCATTTATTGTTTTTATTTCTTGTAAAAGTAAAATATCAGGTTTATTTAATTTTATATATTCTAAAACGTTATCAATTCTAGCTCGAACAGAATTTACATTCCAGGTTGATATTTTCATTAAAGAGAAAAAGAAATACCACAACCACAAGATGATTTTACTTTAGGGTTATTTATATGAAAAGAATCACCAATTAATTCTGATTTAAAATCTATTTCTGATCCATCAAGTAAATTTAATGACTGATTATCTATAAGAATTTTATCTTGAAAACTTTGGTCGTCTTTCTTTAACTCTTTATCAAAAGAAAAATCATATTTGAAACCTGAGCAACCACCACCTTTTACACTTATTCTAAAAAAGGTTCCAATTGGTTTAGATGAAATTAAATGATCAATTTTATCTATTGCATTCTTTGTAAATTTTATATTGTTATTCATTTTTTTAAGCTTAGTATTTATTATATAATATTCTTATACTTTTTATGCAAAATATTTATTTATCTCCTTACGCTTTAAAACCTAGCTTTTGTAGAGGTAGAATTTATAAAGAACCCGAATATAAGACTAGAACCCCTTTTCAAAGAGACAGAGATCGAATTATACATAGTTCAGCTTTTAGAAGGCTTAAACATAAGACCCAAGTTTTTGTAAATACTGAAAAAGATCACTACAGAACAAGATTAACACATTCTATGGAAGTTTCTCAAATAGCAAGAACCCTGGCTAGATCACTTAATTTAAATGAAGATATTTGTGAAACATTAAGTTTGGCTCATGATTTAGGTCATACACCTTTTGGTCATGCAGGAGAAGATTCTTTAAATGATTGTATGTTAAAGTTTGGAGGATTTGACCATAATCTACAAACTCTGAGAATAGTGATCTTTTTAGAGAATAAATATTATAAATTTAATGGATTAAATCTTACTATAGAAACTTTAGACGGTCTTTTAAAACATAATGGACCAATTGGAAGTTTTGAAAAAATAAAAAAAATTTTAGGCATTCATATATTTAAAAAAAAAATTAATTTTGAATTGTATGGATCATTAGAATCTCAAATATCAGCTATATCTGATGATATTGCTTATAATAATCATGATTTAGAAGATGGTTTAAGAGCTAATTTATTTAAATTAGAAGAATTAAAAGATTTACCACTTTATTCTGAACTATTAAAAAAACATATTAAAAATAAGAGGTTTTATAGAAGAGAAATTATAATTAATCAAATTATTAGAGAAGCTATAAATACAATGGTTAATGATATTATTTTAAACTTTAAAAAAAATATAAAAAAACAAAAAATTTTTAAATTAAAAGACGTATATAGATCTAAATCTTTAATTGTAGATTTTTCAAATAAAATGAAAAATGTTGACAAAGAAACTAAAAGCTTTTTAAATAAAAAAATGTATAATAATAAATTAGTTTTAAACAAAACAAGCAAAGGAAAATTCATAATTCAAAAATTGTTTAAAGAATGTATTAAAAAGCCCAAAAAATACTTACGCAAAGATTTACTCAATGCTTTCTCCAAGGAGAGAGTTGTGTCAGATTTTATTTCAGGTATGACAGATAGATATGCCATTTCTTTATATAATAATTTAAAATGAATATTCTAAAAATTTATCAACACAAAATTATAGATCTTTTAATCTTATTAAATAAGAAAAATATTCTTATTATTCCTGAAAAGTTAGAATCTATTGTAGTAGAAATTCCTCCTGCTGAACAAATGTCTGATTTATCATGTAATGCATCATTAATTTTGTCAAAAATAAATAAAAAAAAACCAATGGAAATAGCTTTACTGTTAAAAGATGAATTACTTAAAAATTTTGATGAATTTAACGGGATAGAAGTAGCCAAACCTGGTTTTTTAAATATATCTTTTAAAAGTAGTTTTTGGGAGATGTTTATAAATAATATCTTAAAGCAAAAAAAAGACTATGGCTTTACTAATGAAAATTTAAAAATCAAAAAGTATAATATAGAATTTGTTTCTGCTAACCCAACAGGTCCTTTACATGTTGGTCACTGTCGAGGAGCCATCTTGGGTGATGTTCTGGCAAATTTAGTATCCTTATGTGGCCATAATGTAGTTAAAGAATATTATATTAATGATTATGGCAATCAAATTAAAAATTTTACATTATCAGTATTTTATAGAATTAATGAAATATTAAAAAATATAAAATTTCCACAAAATAAAGATTTATATCCAGGATCATATATAGTCGATATAGCTAATAGTATAATTAATGAAAAAAAAATTAAAGATTATGATAATTTTGATTCTATTAAAAATGATTTAACAAAAAGTTCTTTAAGATATTCAATGCAAATGATTAAAGAAGACTTATCATTATTAGGTATTAACCATGATGTATTTACATCTGAAACTTCATTAGTTGAAAACAATGTTGTTTTAAAAGCTATTGAAATTTTAAAAAAAAAAGACTTTGTTTATAAAGGTTTTATTGAACAACCTAAGGGCACCTCTAAAGAAAATTGGAAACCTAGAAAACAACTTTTATTTAAATCAACTAATTTTGGTGATGATATTGATCGATCACTTCAAAAAGAAGATGAAACATGGACTTATTTTGCTAACGATATAGCTTATCATCATAATAAAATTAGTAAGGGTTATGACGTATTAATTAATATCTTAGGATCTGATCACACTGGATATATAAAAAGAATTGAATCTGCAGTTAAAGCACTCTCAAATAATAAAACACTTTTAAAATGTAAAACCTGTCAATTAGTAAAATTAATTAAAAATGGTCAGGAAGTAAAAATGTCAAAAAGAAGTGGTGAGTATATCACTTCAAAAGATTTATTTAAAGAAGTAGGTAAAGATGTTATCCGATTTATTATGCTTAATAGAAACAACGAAGTAGAACTTGATTTTGATTTTAATAAAGTAACAGAAAAAACTAAAGATAATCCAGTTTTTTATGTACAGTATGCATACGCAAGAATTAATTCAATTTTTAGAAATTTAAAAATAAAAATTGATTCAAATATTTCTCTTAGTGATGAAAAATTTTATTTGGATAAATATGCTATAGATATATTGAAAAAGATATCAGAATGGCCAAAATGTGTAGAAATATCTCTAAATAGATTGGAGCCACATAGAATTACATACTATTTGTATGAATTATCAACTTTATTTCACTCTTATTGGAATTTAGGAGATGGCAACGATGAATATAAATTTGTTATTTCAGATAAACCTCAAAGTAAATCTAAGCTATTGTTGCTACAATCCTTTTGTGTAGTAATTGAAAATGGTATGAAAATCTTAGGTGTCTCAACACCATCAAAAATGTAATGATTATAAATTATAAAAAAGTTATTTCATTTTTTTTTATTATAATTTTTTTTTCACAATTAATAAAATTTTATTACTCTAAAAAAAATATAACTAATATTGATAATTCAAAAAAAAATATTTTATTATTTCTTGGTAACACAAAAGAACTTCCCGTACTATCAAGTGATACAAATGATATTATTCAATATATTGATGATGTAGAAAATTTTAAAGAACTTAAAAAAAAAAGAAAATTTTGGGAATTGATTGGTGATTAAATATAAACAAAGAGCACTAATAGTAGGTTTAAAGAGCCACACTTTAACAAATAAAGAAAAAATTTTTCTAAAATATTCTAAACCATGGGGTGTAATTCTTTTTTCAAGAAATATTATAAACTTAAATCAGTTAAAAAGACTTACTAATAATATTAAAAAAATTGTTAATAATAAAAACTTTCCTATTTTTATAGATGAGGAGGGTGGTGATGTATCTCGATTAAATCAAATAATAAATCTTAAATATTTTTCAGCAAATTTTTTTGGCAATTTGTATATAAAAGATAGATTAAAATTTGATTATACTTATAAAAGTTATATAAATTTTTTATCAAATATATTTCATTATACAGGTATTAATATTAATACAGTGCCTGTTTTAGATATACTTAAAAGAAACACACATACTTTTTTAAGAAATAGAATATTTTCTAATAACCCAGACGTTGTTTCTTCCATTGGAAATATTACTACCAAATTATTTAATGATAATAAGATTGCAACCGTAATGAAACATATTCCAGGGCATGGATCAGCTAATAAAGATAGTCATTTAAAATTACCATTAGTTAACGAATCTAAAAAAAATTTATTTAGTAAAGATTTTTATACCTTTAGAACTAATAAATCTTTTTTTGCAATGACAGGCCATGTTTTGTATAAAAAAATTGATCCAATAAATTGTGCAACTCATTCTAAAATTATAATTAAAAACATAATAAGAAAAAATATTCGTTTTAATGGAATATTAATCTCAGATGATATTTCTATGAAATCATTAAATAAATCTATTATTTTAAATGCTAAAAAGGCTTTAGACGCTGGATGTAATTTAATCTTACATTGTAATGGAAATATGAGTGAAATGACCAAGTTATCCAAAATAATTCCCTATATAGACAAATTTACTATGAAAAAAAGTTCAGAATTTTTTGAATTTTTAAGTTAATATTAGTAAATGGATGATTCAAATAATAACCAGCTTCAAATAAAAATAAGTAATTATTCTGGACCTTTAGACGCTTTACTCGATTTAGCAAAATCTCAAAAAGTCAATTTGGCAGATATCTCTGTGACTTTATTAGTAGATCAATTTATTGACTTTATTAAAAGTGCCAAGAAATTAAATCTTGATTTAGCATCAGAATATTTATTAATGGCATCATGGTTGGTTTATTTAAAATCTAAATTATTATTACCTGATGATAGTGATGATGAATTTCAAGCAAAAGAAGTTGCAGAAAAATTAAAATTACAATTAAAAAGATTAGAATTAATAAGATTACTTTCTGATCAATTAATGAAAAAAAATAGAATAGGAAAAGATATCTTTTTTAGAGGAAAAACAGGTGGAATTAGATCAATACACACTCCAGAATACAAAGTATCTCTTTATGAAATATTTAAAGCTTACGCTAACAACAAGATGAAAAAAGATTTTATGAAAATTAATATTGTTAAACTTCCAACATTTACTACAGAAGAAGGAATAAAAGTTATTCAAAATCATATGAATTCACTAATTGATTGGAAAAAAATTTCTGAATTAATACCTGCAAATTTTTTGAATAAAAAAGATTTAAAAAGATCTGGATTAGCTGGAATTTTTTCTGCTTCTCTTGAAATGGTTAAAGAAGGAAATATAAAAATTACTCAAAAAAGTTTATTTGATGACTTGTATATTAGAAAAGATAATTAATTATGGATAAGAAAAAAGAATCAAAGATTTTACAGTTTACACCTAATAAACTGTCTGAAACCGAAAGACAGGTAGAAGCAATTTTATTTGCAGCAGAAGAACCGTTAGATGAAGAAACTATCCAAAGTAAAGTTAAGAAAAATATAAATATAAAAAAGATTCTTGACTCACTTCAAAATCATTATTCCAGTAGAGGAATAAACTTAGTTTGTATATTAAAAAAATGGTCATTTAGAACTGCTAAAAATCTTTCCTCTTTCATGAATACACAAAAAAGTGTACAAAAAAAATTATCTAGGGCAACTATTGAAACTTTAGCTATTATTGTTTACCACCAACCAGCCACAAGATCTGAAATTGAAGAAATAAGAGGAGTTGCTTTTGGAAACAATACTTTAGAGATATTATTAGAATTAAATTGGGTAAGACCACAAGGTAGAAAAGATATTCCTGGTAGGCCTATTCAGTATGTAACTACAGAAACTTTTTTAAGTCATTTTAATTTAACAAAAATATCAGATCTACCAAATATAGAAGAGCTTACTTCTGCAGGACTTATAGATAGTGGAAAAATTGATTCATCTATTTTTGGCACAGGTAATTCATTTGAAGAAAGCAAACAAAATAAAGGAGAAAATATATATACAAATATTGATGATATGTTGAGTAGTTCTCTAAAAAATGAGGATAAATAAAAGATTACTTTAATTAAATATAAAAATTGTATATAAGTTAAATATGAGTATAGGATTTTGGCAAATAGCAATTGTAGTTGTTTTAGTAGTGCTCTTGTTTGGAAGAGGAAAAATTTCTGAATTAATGGGAGATGTAGCTAAAGGTATTAAAAGTTTTAAAAAAGGAATTACAGATGCTCCAGATAAAAGTGAATCTTCTGAAGATAAGATCGAAGAAAACTCAAATTCAGACAATAAATAGTTTATAGATGCCTCAAATTGGTTGGTTTGAGATTTTAGTTATATGTGTATTGGCTATATTAATTATAGGACCAAAAGATTTTCCAATAGTTATAAAAAAAGTTTTGAAATGGAGCAGAAATGTTAAAAGTTATTTTAACGATATACGATCAAGTGTTAGTAATTTGGAATCAGATATAGAAAAACAAATATCCTTAGAAGAAGTCAAAGAAACAAAAAAAGATAACAAAGACAATGAGCAATGAAAATATAAAAAGAGAGAGCTTTATTGATCATTTTAAAGAACTTAGGTCAAGACTTATTAAATCTTTTGTTTTTTTGCTTGTTTTTTTTATTTTTTGTTTTATTTATGCTGAAACTATTTATTCTTTCTTGGTACAACCATATGCAGATGCTGTTAAAGAAGATCCTATAGGTAGAAGATTAATCTTTACTGCACTACAAGAAACTTTTCTTACCTATGTAAAAGTAGCTTTTTTTACATCATTTTTTATATCAAGCCCAATAATATTAACTCAAATATGGAAGTTTATAGCACCGGGTTTGTATAAAGATGAAAAAAAAACCTTATTACCTTATCTTATAGCTACACCAGTACTTTTTTTATTAGGTGGTATGTTGGTTTATTATTTCATAATGCCTCTGGCAATTAAATTTTTTTTATCTTTTGAAACATCCACATATGTAACGTCTTTGCCCATTCAATTAGAAGCAAAAGTAAATGAATATTTATCTTTGATAATGAGATTAATTTTTGCTTTTGGTTTAAGTTTTCAATTACCAGTTATTTTAAGTCTTTTGTCAAGAATTGGCATAATTAATTCTAAATATTTAGAAGAAAGAAGAAAATACGTTATAATAATTATTTTTATATTTGCTGCAATTTTAACACCACCTGATCCTGTAACACAAATAGGATTAGGAATTCCTTTGTTAATTCTTTATGAATTATCTATATTTGTAGTTAAACTTGTTGAAAAGAGGAAAAAATAATGAATGACTTAAAATATATTAGAAATAATTTTGATCTTTTTAAAAAAAATATTATAGAAAGAAATGTTAAAATTGATTTATCAAATATTTTAACTCTTGACGAAAAAAAAAGAAAACTAATTGAAAAAAAAGATAATTTAATTCAAGAAAAAAAGAAAATATCTAAATCTAAGGATCAAAGTCAATTCTCAAAATCTAAAAAGTTAACTGAAGATATAAATAAAGTTGAAACAGAATTACTTGAAACAGACAAAAATTTAATGCAAATTTTAATTTCTTTACCAAATATTGCTCAAGATGATGTTCCTGTTGGTGCCAATGAAAGTTTTAATAAAGAAATATTAAAATTTAATGAGCCACCAAATTTTAAATTTAAACCATTGTCGCACTTTGAACTTGGTGAAAAACTAGATATGATGGATTTTACTTTAGCTACAAAAACTACAGGAGCAAGATTTGTTTTTCTTAAAAGTGATTTAGCCGCTTTAGAGAGGGCTATAATTAATCTTATGTTAAGCATTCATACGAATGAATTTGGTTATAATGAAGTTTCACCACCTCTTATGGCAAATGAATCTTCAATGTTTGGAACTGGTCAACTTCCTAAATTTGAAAAAGATCAATTTGAGGTCAAACTAGATGATGAAAACTCAAGAAAATTTTTAATACCAACAGCCGAGGTAATATTAACAAATATGGTCAAAGACAGTATTTTAAATTTAAATGATCTCCCCTTAAGATTAGTTGCTGCAACACCCTGTTTTAGAAAAGAAGCTGGAAGTTATGGTAAAGACACGAAGGGTATGATTAGACAACACCAATTCTACAAAGTTGAATTAGTCAGCATAGTGAAACCAAATGAATGTTTAAAAGAATTAGAAAGAATGACAAGTTGTGCTGAAAAAATTTTAAAAGTATTAAATTTACCTTATAGGAAAATATTATTGTCTACTGGTGATATGGGCTTTAGTGCAGAAAAAACTTTTGATCTTGAAGTTTGGATTCCATCAGAAAATAAATACCGAGAAATCTCTAGCTGTTCTTCTTGTGGTCAATTTCAAGCTAGACGTTTAAAGGCTAGATTTAAAGATGAAAATAAAAAAATAAATTTTGTAGGTACTTTGAATGGATCAGGTTTAGCTGTTGGAAGAACTTTGGTAGCTATTTTAGAAAATTATCAAAATGAATCAGGGGAAATAATTGTACCAGATGTATTAATTCCCTTTATGAATAAGAAGAAAATAATTAAATTTTCTTGAGTTTAATAGTATTGTTTGTTGTGACTTTATAGTATAAGAATATAAAAAATTTATTATGGCTAATAACACATTTGCACAATTTATTCCGTTAATACTTATCTTTGTGATTTTCTATTTTTTTTTAATAAGACCACAACAAAAAAAAGTAAAAGAACACAAGTTGATGGTATCTTCTTTAAAAAGGGGCGACCAAATAATTACCGCTGGCGGTATTTATGGTAAAGTCGAAAGAGTTTTAGATGGGGATAAAATTGAAATTGTTATAGCCGATAATATTAGTATAGAAGTTGTTAAATCAACTATCCAAAGTTTACAATTGCAACCGGATACAAAAAAATAAATTAATTTTTGTGTTATATTTTTCCAAAACTAAGATTATAATAATTTATTCAACTATTATTTTTTTATCTTTTTTTGCTTTAAATAATATTTTTTTTTCTAATAACAGTTTTAAACTTTTAAAAAAAATTAATTTAGGCTTAGATCTCCAAGGTGGATCTTATTTATTGTTAGAGGTAGATACTGATCCAATTATAGAAAAAAAATTACAAAATAAAATTCTATCTCTTAGAAAAATTTTAAAAGAAAAAAATATTAATTACAAATCTTTAAGTCTTAAAAATAATAAAATTACTATTAAAATTCCAGAAGAAAAAATTACAATTTTAGAAAAATTACTATTAGATAAAGAAAATTCTATTAACACTTTTTATACAAAATTTAATGATTATGAATTAGATTATTCTATCAATGAAAATATTTTTAATTTATCATTTTCAAAATATGGTTTAATTGAAATTAATGATTCAGCTTTGAATCAATCAATCGAAATTGTCCGAAGAAGAGTTGACGAAACAGGTACCAAAGAACCTACTATATTAAAAAGAGGAGTTAATAGAATTTTAATTGAGCTACCTGGTTTAAAAGAGCCAAGTAGAATTAAAAAACTTTTGGGTAAAACTGCTAATTTAACTTTTAAGTTTGCATCAGAAAATGATTCTGTTGAATTTGGAGTCGAGAAATTATTTTTTGAAAAAAATGATCAATCTTTAATTGTAAATAAACGTGTTGTAATTAGTGGTGAAAATTTAATTGATGCTAAACCTTCTGTAGACAATCAATCAAACGAAACGATTGTACTTTTTTCTCTAGATAGACCTGGTGCCATAAGATTTGGCAAGGCAACCCAGCAAAATGTAAATAAAAAATTAGCTATAATTTTAGACAACAAAGTAATAAGTGCTCCAGTTGTAAGAGAACCAATATTAGGTGGTAATGGGCAAATTTCTGGTAACTTTACTTTTCAAGAAGCTACTGATTTAGCATTGTTATTAAGATCTGGAGCCTTACCAGCACCACTTAATATAATAGAAGAAAGAACTGTAGGTCCTGATCTGGGCGAAGATTCAATTAAAGCAGGTACATTTTCTTTAATAATAGGTTTTGTTTTAGTTATCTTTTTTATGTTTTTTAAGTATAGATTTTTTGGTTTAATATCAGACATTTCTTTAGTAGTTAATTTATTCCTTTTAGTAGGAGTCTTAACATTGTTAGAAGCAACATTAACATTACCTGGTATAGCTGGAATTATATTAACAGTCGGTATGGCTGTTGATGCAAATGTTTTAATTTTTGAAAGAATTAAAGAAGAAATGAAAACTGAAAAATCTTACCTTCACGCCTTTGACAGAGGTTATAAAAAAGCTCAATCCGCTGTTCTTGATGCGAATATTACAACGTTAATATCAGCTATAATACTGTTTTTCTTAGGATCTGGTCCAGTTAAAGGTTTTGCTGTTACTTTAGGTATTGGAATTTTAACAACACTTTTTTCAGCATACTTTTTTGCAAGACATTTAACATCATTATATATTATGAACAACAAAGATAAGGTTATTAAAATATGATTTTATCAAATATTAAAAAAATTAAATTTTCTAATTTTTTTAAACTTTCTTTCATTTGTTCGTTGTTATTAGTTGCTTTATCTATAATCATTTTATTTACAAAAGGATTAAATTTAGGTGTGGATTTTAAGGGTGGAACCTTAATCGAATTAAGAATGGATGATAAAGATGTAAAAATATCTAAGATTAGAAATATTTTATTAGATCTTGAAATTGGCGATGTAACAGTAAAAAATTTTGGATCAAAAGGGGATTTTTTAATTAAATTAGAAAAAAATAAAGATTCAAAAATTACTATTGTTCAAATAAAAGAAGAACTATCAAAAAAAACAAATTCAGAAGCAAATTTTAGAAGAGTTGAAAATGTTGGTCCTAAAGTAAGTAAAGAATTAATCAACGCAGGTCTTATTGCTATAAGTTTATCTTTAGCAGCTATGTTAATTTATATTTGGATAAGATTTGAGTGGCAATTTAGTGTATCAGCAATTATAGCTCTAATTCATGATGTATTAATTTCAATTGGTGTTTTTTCTTTATTTTCCTTTGAAGTTAATTTATCCATTGTCGCTGCTATATTAACTATAGTAGGTTATTCAATGAATGATACTGTGGTCATATTTGATAGAATTAGAGAAAACCTGAGAAAATATGAAGATATTATACTTGTTAATAATTTAAATAAATCTATCAGCGATACTTTATCCAGAACTCTTATTACATCAGTAACTACCTTGTTAGCATTATTTTCAATTTATATTTTTGGGGGAGAAATATTAAAAGGTTTTTCTTTTGCTATGATACTAGGTGTAATTATAGGCACTTATTCGTCTATATTTATAGCAACACCATGTTTAAATTATTTCCAGGTAAGTAAAAAAACAGTTTCTATTAAAGAAGAAGATTAATATAGATTTTGAGCTGCAACCATTGTTAATAACATAGGCAAGGATAATAGAGTATTAGTTCTAGAAAAAAGCATTGCAGTTTTTGCAGATTTAGCTTTCAGCTCTGAATCACAATCAACTAAACCAAGGGCTCTTTTTTGATTAGGCCATATTACAAACCATACATTGTAAGCCATAATTAATCCAAGCCACATACCAATACCAATTGCTGTATTTTTTCCGCCACCACTTAAAATTCCTAGTGTCATAGCATCGTGGACATATCCATTAAGTGTTGCGACTATTAAACCAGAAATAATTGTTACTAACGCAGCCCACCTAAACCAGAACAATGCTGCTGGAGCTATAACTTTTCCAATCGCTGGTTTTTGTTCATCTGGTATATTAGGCATACTAGGAATTTGTACAAAATTAAAATACCATAATAGACCAATCCACATAATCCCAGACACAACATGAATATACCTAAAAAACCAACTCCAAAAATTACTATCAAATTCCCAACCACCACCTCCAAAAAAAAGACCAACAAATAGCAATAAACTTAATGCTAAAGAGTAATGCATAGTTCTTGATAATGATTTTAAAATTTCTGACATGATTCTATATTATCACTAAATTGAAAAAAACTAAGCAGTTTTTTTATAATTCTTTTTTAACATCGGTTTTAAAAATACCCCAGTATAACTGCTCTTATTTTCACTTATCTTTTCTGGTGTACCCTCGCAGATGATTTTTCCTCCATCTATACCACCTTCTGGCCCCATATCAATAATCCAATCAGCAGATTTTATAACATCTAGATTATGTTCAATTATTAAAACTGTATTACCTTGGTCTACAAAAGTTTGTAATATTTCAAGAAGTTTTTTTATATCATGAGTATGTAACCCTGTAGTTGGTTCGTCCAAAATATAAATTGTTCTTCCAGTTGATCTTTTGGACAGTTCTTTTGCTAATTTTATACGTTGAGCTTCTCCACCAGATAAAGTCGTTGCCTGTTGACCAATTTTTATATACCCAAGTCCAACCTTTTTTAATGTTAGAAGTTTATTTTTAACTATAGGTATATTTGTAAAAAAATCACAACCTTCATCTACGGTCATATTTAATACATCTGAGATATTTTTTTCTTTAAAACGGACTTCTAATGTTTCTCTGTTATATCTACTTCCTTTACAGGCATCACAAGTTATATAAACATCTGGCAAAAAATGCATTTCATAAGTAATTACACCATCGCCTTCACATGACTCACATCTTCCTCCTTTAACGTTAAATGAAAATCTACCTGGTTTGTAACCTCTGCTTTTTGCTTCTGGTAAATTAGTAAACCAATCTCTTATGGGCCCAAATGCTCCTGTATAAGTAGCAGGGTTTGATCTTGGTGTTCTTCCTATAGCTGACTGATCTATATTTATAATTTTATCTATACTTTCTGTTCCTTTAAACGTTTTGAAAGCTTTAGGTATTTTTCTAGATTTGTTGTTATTAAGCATTAAATTTAAAGCATTATATAATGTATGTAAAATTAATGTTGATTTTCCACTACCTGAAACTCCAGTAACACAAGTAAATGTACCTAAAGGTATTTTTAAGTTAACATTTTTTAAATTATTTCCAGTTGCTCCCAAAATTTGAAAATATTTACCATTTTTGGCAACTCTTCTTTTTAAAGGAGTAAAGATATTTTTTTTGTTTGATAAATAATTCCCAGTAATACTTTTTTCTGTTTTTTTAATTTTTTCTAAATTACCTTCCGCTATTATTTCTCCTCCATTAATACCTGCTTCAGGACCAAGATCTATTATATGGTCTGCACTTTCAATAGTTTCTGAGTCATGTTCAACTACAATAACTGTGTTTCCTAAGTCTCTTAATCTTTTTAATGCATTTATTAATTTAACATTATCTCTTTGATGTAAACCTATAGAAGGTTCGTCCAAAACATAAAGTACCCCTGTTAACCCAGAACCAATTTGTGACGCAAGTCTTATTCTTTGAGATTCACCACCTGATAAAGTTCCACTTTCTCTTGAAAGTGTTAAGTAGTTTAAACCAACATTTAATAAAAATTCTAATCTTTCATTTATTTCTTTAAGTATATGTTCTGCAATTTTAATCTGTTTTTGATCAAGTACATTATTAAGTGATTTAAACCATCGTTTTGCTTCAGTAATAGATTTTTTTGTAACCTCACTTATGTTCATATTATTAATTTTTACACATAAGGCTTCTTCTTTTAATCTAAACCCTTTGCATTTGTCACAATCAGATTCTGTTTGAAATTGTGATATTTCTTCTCTTTTCCAATCACTATCTGTTTCAATATATCTTCTTTCTAAATTATTGATAACTCCTTCAAAAGTTTTTTTATTTGAATATTTTTCATAACCATCATCATAGGTAAATTTAATTTCATCATCATGTGATCCATATAAAATAATATCTTTAATTTTATCTGGTAGATCAATCCAAGGAGTGGAAATATCAAATTTATAATGTTTAGATAGAGATACTAATGTTTGAGCATAATACAAAGATGTTGATTTTGACCAAGGCAAAATAGCACCATCTTGCAAACTTTTTTTCTTATCTGGGACTACTAAATTCGGATCTACATTAAGATTAACACCTAAACCTTCGCAGTTTTCACAAGCACCATATGGACTATTAAAAGAAAAAAGCCTAGGTTCTATTTCTTCAATAGTAAAACCACTTTCTGGACATGCAAATTTAGAAGAAAAAATAATTTTTTCAATTTTTCTAAATTTTTTAGGAAGTGTTTCATTTTCATATTCAACAAATAATAATCCATTAGACAAGTTTAAGCATGTTTCAACACTATCAGCTAAACGATTTCCTAATTTATTATTAAGAACTATTCTATCAACAACTACTGATATCTCATGTTTCAATTTTTTATTTAAGGCTGGTACTTCATCAACATTATAATAAACGTTATTAACTTTTACTCTTTGAAACCCTCTTTTTTTAAGATTCAAAAATTCTTTTCTATATTCACCTTTTCTACCTCTTACAATAGGGGCTAAAAGATAGATTGTATTTTCTTTTGGAAGTGTTTTTATTTTATCTACCATTTCGGAAACAGTTTGTGATCTTATTGGTTTACCTGTAAACGGAGAATAGGGAACTCCAGCTCGAGCATATAAAACTCTCATATAATCATAAATTTCTGTCACAGTTGCAACTGTAGATCTTGGATTTTTAGATGTGTTTTTTTGTTCTATTGAAATAGCCGGACTTAAACCTTCTATAAGGTCTACGTTTGGTTTTTTCATTTTATCCAAAAATTGCCTAGCATAAGCTGACAAGCTTTCTACATATCTTCTTTGTCCCTCAGCGTATATTGTATCAAATGCTAATGAAGATTTTCCTGATCCAGATAGACCAGTCATTACTATAAATTTGTCTTTTGGGATTACTAATGAAACATTTTTTAAATTATGTTCTTTTGCCCCTTTAATTACTATTTTTTTTAACATAAATTTTATTTTTTTTATCTATTTAATTATAATTTTTTTTTAAAATATGATATAAATATAACTAAATATAAATCAAAAAATATTCTATAAAATATTATGGCTGGAAGTTTAAATAAAGTATTATTAATAGGAAGATTGGGCGCTGATCCTGAAATAAAACAAATGGTTAACGGTAAAAGTGTTGCCAGACTAAGTCTTGCAACTAGCAATACTTGGAAAGATAAAAATACTGGAGAAAAAAAGGAAAAAACTGAATGGCATAGAATTGTTATATTTAACGAAGGACTGGTTAATGTAGTACAACAATATGTTAAAAAAGGAGCACAGGTATACATTGAAGGCCAGCTTACTACAAGAAAATGGAAAGATGAAAAATTAGGTGTAGATAAGTATTCAACTGAAATAATTTTACAGGGATTTAATTCATCATTCAAAATACTTTCAAGTAAAAATAATCAATTAGAAGGTAGTCAGGATGATAAGATTTCAAAAAGTTCACTTCCGAACGAAGATAATATTGCTCCTAGTGACCTTGATGATGAAATTCCTTTTTAATATAAATGGAAATACAAGAATCTAAGATAAATAATAATAATCACAAACCTATACTCGTTTATGATGAAATGAGTTCATCATACTTATCTTACGCGATGAGTGTAATTATTAGCAGAGCCTTACCTGATGTCAGAGATGGTTTAAAACCTGTACATAGAAGAATAATATATGCGATGTATAAAGGTGGATTTGATTGGTCTAAACAATTTAGAAAATCTGCAAGAATTGTTGGTGATGTTATTGGTAAGTATCACCCTCATGGAGATCAAGCTGTTTATGATGCGTTGGTTAGGTTAACTCAAGATTTTTCAATGAGCCTTCCATTAATTGATGGACAAGGAAATTTTGGATCTATTGATGGTGATCCTGCTGCAGCAATGAGATACACAGAAACAAAACTAGCAAAGATATCTCAACATCTGATTGATGATATAGAAAAAAACACTATAGAATATAGAAGCAACTATGATGAAACGGAAAAAGAGCCAACTGTTTTACCTTCACAATTTCCTAATCTTCTAGTTAATGGAGCGGGTGGAATAGCTGTAGGCATGGCAACAAGTATACCACCTCACAACCTTGGCGAAATCATCGATGCAACAATAGCTTTTATTAATAATAACAATATTACAATTGGTCAACTTATGAAAAAAGTGCCTGGACCAGACTTTCCAACAGGCGGAATAGTAATTGGACAAGACAATTTAAAAAATGGTTATAATAAAGGCAGAGGTTCAATCAAAATTAGAGGAGAGATAGACGAAGAAAGTTTAAAAAATGGTAAAGAAAGATTAATTATAAAATCAATTCCATACCAAGTAAACAAATCAGCTTTAAATGAAAGAATAGCTGAACTTGCTAGAGATAAGAAAATAGAAGGAATTAGCGATATTAGAGATGAGTCTAATCGTGAAGGAGTTAGAGTTGTAATAGATTTAAGAAGAAATGTTGAACCAGAAACAATCAAAAGACAATTATATAAATTAACATCAATAGAGTCTTCATTTGGATTTAACACTTTAGCAATTGTCAATGGCAAACCAAAAATATTAAATTTAAAAGAATTTATTTCTGAATTTGTTAAATTTAGAGAAGAAACTTTAACAAAAAAAATAAAATTTGATTTAAAGAAAGCTCAGGATAAAGCACATATACTAATTGGTATTTCTGTTTCAGTTGAAAATATTGATATGATAATAAAAATTATCAAAAAATCTAAAAATACTGAAGAAGCTAAAAAAAACCTATTAAATAAAAAATGGAAAATTAACAAAACTTCTAATCTAATAAAACTTATAAATTCTGAACGAAACCAAAGTAATTATTCACTGTCCGAAACACAAGTTTTGTCCATATTAGATTTGAGGTTACAAAAATTAACCGCCTTTGGCATTAATGAAATTGAAACTGAGATTAAAAAACTTTCAATTTTAATAAATGAATATGAAAAATTGCTAAAATCAAAAAAAGAATTATTCAAATATATTACAAATGAGTTAGAAGCTATTAAAGAAAAATTTTCTGTTAAAAGAAGAACAAAAATAACTGATGCAGTTTTAAATTATAATATTGAAGAGACGATTCAGAAAGAAGCAATAGTTGTTACTATAACTAATAAAGGTTATATAAAACGTGGATCCTTATCTTCTGTAAAGGTTCAAAAAAGAGGAGGTAAGGGTAAAACAGGTATTAAAACTCGGGATGAAGATTACGTAGTTCAAATATTTACAGCAAATTCACATACACCAGTTTTATTTTTTTCAACACAAGGGCTTGTTTATAAATTAAAAGCTTGGAAAATACCTCAGGGAACATCCAATTCGAAAGGTAAAACACTGTTTAATCTTTTACCTTTAAAAAGTCATCACTCCATTAGTTCTATAATGCCATTGCCAGAACATGAAAATGAATGGAAAAAGATGCATGTAATATTTGTTACATCAAAAGGTAAAGTTAGAAAAAATACGCTTGAAGACTTCGCTAATATTCAAACGACTGGAAAAATAGCTATGAAATTAGATTCTGACGATAGAATTATTGCGGTTAAAATTTGTAGTGATGATCAGGATATAATACTTAGTACCAAGTTGGGTAAATGTATAAGATTTATGTCAAAAAAATTAAGAATATTCAAAGGAAGATCTTCAAAGGGCATAAAAGGGATAGAGCTTTCACCCGATGACAAAATTATATCATTATCAATAGTTAATAATATGGACATAAATCCTAAAACTGCAAAAAATTTACTTAAAAACGGTAATGCAGATAAAAATAAATCTTCTGAAGTTAAAGCCAAACAAAAGTATATTTTATCAATAACAGAAAATGGTTTTGGTAAAAGAACTTCATTTTATGATTATAGGGTTACAAATAGAGGAGGAAAAGGAATAATTGGTATTATTAATTCTGAACGAAATGGAAATGTAGCAGCATCATTTCCAGTTGACGAAGGTGATGAAATAATTCTTTCAACCGATAAAGGTCGTGTTATTAGATGTGCAGTAAAAGAAATAAGAAGCGCAGGAAGAAATACCCAAGGCGTAAGAATTTTTAAACTATCTGGAGCTGAAAAAGTAGTTTCAGCAATTAAAATTGAAGAAAATTTTAATTAATAATAAATATTATGAAAAAAAAAGGAATATATCCTGGCACTTTTGATCCACTAACTTATGGGCATATAGATGTAATTAAAAGGTCTTTAAAAATTGTTGATGAGGTAATTATTGCAGTATCTAATGATAGTAATAAAGATTATTTATTTACAACCGAAGAAAGAGTAGAACTAATTAAAGAGTCTCTTTTCAAAGATTTAAAGTTTAAAAAAAAAATTATTAAAGTAGTATCTTTTGAAACCTTAACAACAAATCTGTGCAAAAAATTTAAAGCTACAACTATTTTTAGAGGTTTAAGAGCTGTATCAGATTTTGAGTATGAATTTCAACTTGCTGGAATGAATAGAAAACTTGATAAAAATATAGAAACAGTTTTTTTAATGTCAGATGTTGATAAACAAGTAATATCATCTAGATTTGTAAAGGAAATTTCAAGATTGAATGGAAAAATCGACAATTTTGTTAGCAAAAGTATTCAAAAAGCTTTAAAAAATAAATTATGAAAAATAAAATATTAGTTTTTATATTTTTTTTTTTACTTATCAAACCAGTAAATGCAAAGGATAATATTATGATATTGAAATTAAAAAGTGGAGAAGTTGTAATCGAGTTATTTGATAAAATTGCTCCCAATCATGTAAAAAGGTTTAAGGATTTAGCAAATGAAAAAAAGTATGATGGAGTTGTTTTCCATAGAGTTATAGAAGGCTTTATGGCACAAACTGGAGATGTTCAATTTGGAAATTCTAGTTCAGATACCTATGATATTCAAAGAGCTGGCACTGGAGGATCGGACTATCCAGATTTAAAAGCTGAGTTCAGTGATCTCCCTCATGAAAGGGGAACCTTATCTATGGCTCGCTCTAGCGATCCAGATAGTGCAAATAGTCAATTTTTTATATGTTTCAAAGCATCTCCTTTTCTTGATAGACAATATTCTGTTT
>NZIO01000035.1 GCA_002689925.1 Candidatus Pelagibacter sp. | reverse complement strand
TGTGATAGCCCTAGCTTGCCTGTTATCGAACATACTTTGAGACAAAATAGAACTCAATTAATGAGAATGCCTCAAATTCATTGTGCAGCTAAATATTTGAGTGCTTCAACTATTGAAGAATTACGCAAAGAGATTGGACTCATGGAATAGATAAATAAATCAATTGACTAAAACATTTTTAAAATTCATCAAATCTGACTTCTCAATTATCAAAGAGAGGGATCCTGCCGCAAGAGGTTTTCTTGAAATAATACTTTGCTACCCAGGTTTTCAAGCATTAGTCATGCACAGGATTAGTCACACATTATGGAAATATAAAATCCCACTTCTTCCACGCGTTTTAAGCCAATTCACAAGATCGTTTACAGGTATAGAAATACACCCTGGAGCTCAAATTGGTAGAGGAGTATTTATAGACCATGGCATGGGGGTAGTTATTGGGGAAACAAGTCAAATAGGAAATCGATGTCTTCTATATCAAGGTGTGACACTTGGTGGCACGGGGAAAGATCATGGGAAGAGACATCCAACACTTGAAGAAAATGTAGTAGTCGGGGCAGGAGCCAAGGTTCTCGGTGCGATAACTGTGGGCACGAACACCAGAATTGGTGCTGGTTCAGTTGTTTTAAGGGACGTTGATGCTGATAGCACTGTGGTAGGGATACCTGGAAGGGTTATTCACCAAAGTGGAGTAAAAATTAATCCTCTTGCTCATTCTGCATTACCAGATACTGAGGGGAAAGTTATTAAAAATCTTATGGAAAGAATCGATTTGCTTGAAAATCAATTGCGATTAACAAGTGAATTAATAAAAAAAATATCCAATACTCAAATAATTAGCAATCAATGTGAAATCGAATCACAAAGTCTTAAAGATCGGGAAATTTTTGAGTTTCTTGGAGAAACAAACGAGAAATAAATATACTATTCAAGTTAAAAAAGGTAGAAATCTTTCTTGTCTTTTAAGAAAATATACTGAAAGTATTATTCCAATCAAATTAAATATAAATAGATAAATCATTAATTTATAATCAATAGTCCCAAATATAATAGCTTCGCGACAAGGCTCTAGGATTTTATATAGTATATTATATTCTGTAATCCATTGAAGATCACCAAGATTCTCTTTTTGATAAAGAATTGGAGAAACTAAAAATAAAATTTGCAAAACAATAGGTACTAATTGTATAAAATCTGTAAACCAGGCTCCTATTAGACATATAATCAAAGGGAGCCAATATAGAAATAATAATAAATTCAGGAGAGGAAATAATGCGGTAGTAAATGAATTTATAAGAATATTTGGACTCAAAAAAGATAAAATTATAAGAACAAGAATAAAAGATTGAAAAAAGGATTGCAATTGAAAAGCCCATTCCTCTAAAGTATAAAAAATTGGTCTTATATTAAGATTTTTTATATTAATAGCATTATGCGTGAACAATTGAGGTGAAGAAATAATAGAGAATGAAATACTATTCCAAATGACCAATCCAATTCCCAAGTATATAAAATATTCTTTAAAATTAGGCACAGAGAACACTGTTCCATAAACGACTCCTAAAGCAGCAATTGTTAATAAATTTGATAATCCTAGCCAAAAACTTCCAAGTATAGTTCTTGCAAATCTAGCTTTGGTTCTTGATGTTGCTGTAAACCACCATGCTCTTCTAGTTCGAATCGCATATTGAAAATCATTTATCACAACCTTCTCCGTAATAATTTAATGCATCTTTCAATATTCCATCATAGACAACTTCTCCATGATTAAAAACCAAACCTCTTGTGCAAAACTTCATCAATAATTCCTCTGAATGACTAGCCAAAAATAATGAACCCGCCGAATTAACAAAAGATTCCATTCTTTTTTGGGCCTTATTAAAAAAACTAGCATCACCAGTTCCTAAACCTTCATCCAAGGCAAGGCAATCATGAGCACATGATGTTAATATCGAAAACATTAATCGAGCCGACATTCCATCACTATAACTTTTCAGTGGCATTGCTATGTATGCACCTAAACCAGAGAATTCAATAATTTCGTCTAGATAATCTTCAAAACCTTTCAATTTTCTATTAAGAAAAAGATAATGAGCTTTAACAGCTTCTAATCCACTTAATTCAGGGCTAGTAAGAAAACTCTTTTGCAACATTGGATATACATTTACCCTTACATCCAGATTGCCTTGCGAAGGCTTATAAATACCAGAAATTAATCGTAAAAAGCTAGTTTTTCCAGAGCCATTATGCCCAATTAAAGCAACTTTTTCGCCACGAGAGAACGATAGATTTAGACACTTTAATGCAACTACTTCTAATTTTTGACGAGACTTTAAAAATAATCCACCAGTCGTAGATCTGAGGATTCTTCTTTTTAAATTTCTACTTTCTGAAGATAGAATAGGTATTTTTAATGATACATTTTTGAGTTCAATAATGGGCAGACTATGTATCATTTACTAACTAATCTTTTTTTCCAGAATTAGGTTGGAACATAAACATAGAGTAAATTACATTCCTTCTAATATTAGTTAGAACATCTAAAAACATATCATAACCCTCATTTTTATATTCAATTAGAGGATCTTTCTGAGCATAACCTCTAAGGCCAACTGATTCTCTCAAGGAATCCATAGACTGAAGATGATCTCTCCAAAGCGTATCTAATTGCTGAAGCACAAAGAATTTTTCAGCTTCTCTTATAAGCCCTGGATGCGTTTGTTCTATTTCCGCTTCTTTCATATCGTAAGCATTTCTCATTTGCTCTTTAAGAAATGATTTTAGTTGCTCAATATTCAAATCTTTAAGTTGATCTGATTGTAAGTCAGAAAGCATAATTATAAATTGTTTTACTTTGATCACTAAATTATCTAAATCCCATTCCTCAGGAGGTAAATCTAAATTTACATATGCATCAACAATTTCCTCCATAGTGCGATATCCATAGCCTATTACTTGTTCTTTAAGAGATACCCCCTCTAAGGCTTTTAACCTTTCAGAATAAATAGCTTTACGTTGATTATTCATCACTTCATCATATTCAAACACCTGTTTTCTTATGTCATAGTAATAAGTCTCAACTTTTTTCTGTGCGCCCTCCAACGAACGAGTCAACATCCCTGATTCAATTGGCATATCCTCCTCTACACGAAAAGCATTCATCAATCCTGCCACCCTATCTCCACCAAAGATACGAAGCAAATTATCTTCTAATGAAAGAAAGAATCTCGTAGTACCTTTATCACCTTGCCTACCTGCTCGACCACGAAGTTGATTGTCAACTCTTCTGGACTCGTGCCGTTCAGTCCCTATCACATGTAATCCTCCAGCCTCTCTTACTTTTACTTCCTCAGAATTAATTACGAAATCATATTCTTCTTTTACTAATGAGATCGCTTTTCTAAGTTGAATAATCGAATTATCTTTAATTGGTGCTTTTTCAGCTGCAATTGATATTTTATCCTCTAATTCTGTCATAGTTAAACATCTCTCACCCCAATCTTTTTGAAGATTTTGAGCGATCTGATTTAAATGTTGTTCAGTTTCTTCATTTAATGAGCACGGAAAAAGATTAGTTAACTTTTGGGTTTGAGTATATGGTTTATTTTTGCCTTGATCTTGGGGGCCAAAGCCAGCGGTATTATCTTTATTTCTTTTCATAGGAATTGAAGGCTTATGTATATCTTCCAATCTCAATAATCTAGGTACTAATATCTCTCTGATTTTTAGTCTTGCCATATAATCACTATTACCACCAAGAATTATGTCTGTTCCTCTACCAGCCATATTAGTAGCAATAGTTACTGCTCCAGCTCTGCCTGCTTGGGCAATTATTTCAGATTCTCTCTCTACATTTTCAGGTTTTGCATTTAATAAATTATGAGATATTGAAGCTTCTTGAAGCAAACAACTTAATAATTCACTCTTTTCAACACTAGTAGTTCCAACAAGAACAGGTCGTCCTTGGTGATATATAATTGAAATCTCTTTCGCGACTGCTCGCCACTTGGCTGCTTCAGTTTTAAAAACTTGATCTGGTAAATCTTTTCTAGATATCGATCGATTAGTAGGGATAACAGTAGTTTCTAATTTATAAGTTTTATCAAACTCAACTTCTTCTGTTTTTGCCGTACCTGTCATGCCTGCTAAACGTGAATAAAGCAAAAAGAAGTTCTGATAAGTGATTGAAGCCAGAGTTTGAGTTTCAGCTTGAATTGGTAGATGCTCCTTAGCTTCAATTGCTTGATGTTGCCCATCACTCCAACGTCTTCCTGGCATTACACGTCCAGTAAATTCATCAACTATTACCGCCTCCTCATCACGAACTATATAATTAACATCTTTAATAAAAAGTTCTTTTGCTTTTAAAGCATTAGTAATAAAATGGGCCCATGGATTTTTCGGATTATATAAATCTTTAACTTCCAATATTTTCTCTGTTTTCAAAAATCCTTCATCTGTTAACAAGCAAGTTCGCTGTTTTTCATCAACCTCATAATCTCCTTCTGGATCCACCCCATCTTTACTTACATCTTCTGCTTTCTGCAGTAGCTCAACTATCTGAGCAGCCTTTTGGTATTTTTCTTGAGGTCTTTCTATCTGACCGGATATAATTAACGGTGTTCTAGCTTCATCAATAAGGATAGAATCCACCTCGTCAATAATACAAAAATTAAACTTTCTTTGAACAACTTCGTTTATGTTCGATGCCATGTTATCCCTCAAATAATCAAAACCCAACTCAGAATTAGTCGCGTATGTTATGTCACATTTATAATTCTCCAGTCTTTCAAACGGCGTCATATTTTGTTGGATCAAACCAACACTTAAACCCAAAAAACGATGAACTTGGCCCATCCACTCAGCATCTCTTCTCGCTAAATAATCATTCACAGTGACCACATGAACCCCCTGGCCTGTCAACGCATTAAGGTAGCTAGGCAAGGTGGCAACTAGGGTTTTTCCTTCACCTGTTTTCATTTCAGCAATATGCCCCTCGTGTAGGACCATTCCTCCGATTAATTGGACATCAAAATGTCGCATACCCAAAACACGTTTAGATGCTTCTCTTACTACTGCAAAAGCCTCTGGAAGAAGATCATCTAGTAAAGTTAGTTTTTCACGTTCATTTAGTTCCTTCGCAAATCTATCTTTAAATTTAATTGTCAACTGTCGCAATTCATCGTCTGAAAGTTTAGAAATATCCTCCTCAAGAATATTTATATCATTAACTATTGGTTGATATCGCTTTAACTTACGTGAATTAGGGTCTCCAAAAAGACTGTTCAGCATAACCAACAAATCGTTATCTAAGCATAGAGCTTATTTGTTTGATATTATAAACCTTATAGAGGTTTTTTAAAAATTGACTATTGCAATAGTGCTATATTAGATTTTATTTATATTGGAAATCGTAAATTTATTATCAATAATAATATAAAATATACCAAAAATACGAAAATAAAATTTTATTATTTCCCAAAAGAATAATGAAAAAAAAAGAATCAAAAATAAATATTGATAATATTAAAGTGGTCCATCATAAATATGGAGCAATCGGCTTAAGGTTGTTTGGTTTAGGACCAAATTGGAAGCCATCTGGTGGACTCTTTAAATTAAAAGAACTTTTTGATAAACATTCATTTTGGGCTAAAAATAGATCTCTTGGACAAATAAAAAAGATGCTTTTATCTAGTAATGTAGTTATTTCAATTTGGTTAGAAAAAAAATTAATTGGTTTTGGGCGTTGTACAGGTGATGGTGTTTATAGAGCAGTATTATGGGATATAATAGTTGCTCAAGAGTTCCATAGACTTGGAGTAGGACAGAAAATAATAAATGCTATCCTAAGTACTAAATACATAAAAAACACAGAAAAAGTTTACGTAATGACTTCCAGAAGGAAAGACTTTTATGGGAAAGTCGGCTTTCAGGAAAACAAACAAACTTTACTGTTGAGAAATTTAAGATCTATTAATTAAATCCAATGGAACGAAAAGGTATTATTTTGGCAGGTGGAACTGGCAGCAGGTTATACCCAATAACACTAGGGGTTAGCAAGCAATTACTGCCAGTTTATGATAAGCCAATGATTTACTATCCTATTAGCACTTTAATGCTTGCAGGAATTGAAGATATACTAATAATTACAACACCCTTAGATATACTTCACTTCAAGCAATTACTAGGTGATGGAAGCAACTGGGGTATTCAAATTAGTTATGAGATCCAAACCAAACCAAGAGGAATAGCCGAGGCATTCTTGATAGGGGAAAAATTTATAAATAAAAAATCTGTCGCTTTAATTTTAGGTGATAATCTGTTTCATGGTGAAGATCTAACAACGAAACTTAGACAATGTTCAAAGATAAATAATCCCACCATATTTGCATATCAAGTTCATGACCCACAGAGATATGGAGTTATTGAATTTTCAGATAACGGCAAAGTAATTAGCATAGAAGAAAAACCAACTAAACCTAAAAGCAGTTATGCAATTACAGGGCTTTATTTTTTTGACGAAAGTGTGACTGAAAAAGCTAAAATGATTAAACCTTCTAAAAGAGGTGAATTAGAGATCACCGATATTAATAAAATGTATTTATTGGAGGATAATCTAAAAGTTGAATTACTAAGTAGAGGTATGGCTTGGCTAGATACAGGAACATGTGATTCGCTACATGAAGCATCTTCATACATCAAGACAATAGAAAATAGACAAGGACTCAAGGTTGGTTGTCCAGAAGAAATTGCCTTTAAAAATGGGTGGATAGATAATGATAAATTAAAAGTTCTCGCCACTCCATTACATAAGAGTGGGTATGGAAAATATCTTATAAACTTGATTAATACAAATCAAAATGAGGTTGATTAAGAATGAAAGCTGAATCTCAAAAAATTGATGGACCATTATTACTTATACCAAATTTAATGTCTGATGATAGAGGTTTTTTTTATGAAAGTTGGAATCAAAAAATATTCAATAAATTTTTAAAAGAGAACAATCAAGATCCTGTTAAATTTATTCAAGATAATCACTCAAAGTCAATTAAAGGTGTTTTAAGAGGATTACATTATCAGTTAGAGCCTAATCCTCAAGGGAAGCTTGTTAGATGTGTTTCCGGCGAAATCTTTGATGTTGCAATAGACATTCGACAGAAATCTAATACTTTTAAACAATGGATAGGTTTTACTCTATCCTCTAAAAATCATGCACAATTATGGATTCCAAAAGGCTTTGCTCATGGATTTTTAACTATATCTGACAGTGCAGAAGTAATTTATAAAGTAACAGATTCATGGAATAAAAAGGCTGAAAGAAGTATTAAATGGAACGATCGAGATTTAGATATTGACTGGCCACTTTCAACGAAAATTCAACCAATAGTGAGCGAAAAAGATTCAAATGCTCCTCAAATAGCTCAACTTAAATCCTATGATTTATTTCTATGAAAATACTCCTAACTGGATCAGAAGGACAACTCGCGACTTCACTCTCAAGATCAATCCCACAGAATATCCAACTTATACAATTGAATAAAAGAGATTTTAATTTACTTGAAGAGGAAAAATGTAAACAAATAATACAGGAAATCAAGCCAAGGTGGGTCATTAATTGCGCTGCATATACCAATGTTGATTTAGCACAAAAAGAATATGATATTGCATATAAAATCAATACAATTGCTCCTCTTTTCTTGACTAAATATATTGAAGAGATTCATGGTAAATTACTACATATTAGTACAGATTATGTTTTTGATGGAGAAAGTTCTAAGCCATATCAGACGCTTGATGAGACTAATCCATTAAACAATTATGGAACTACAAAGGCTGAAGGTGAAAAGAATATATTGCAATATAAAAATAATATCATACTTAGAACCAGTTGGTTATATAGCTCATATGGTCAAAATTTTATAACAACAATGCTTAAACTTCATAGTGCAAAAGGTAAAGTAAACGAAAACATAAAAGTGGTATATGATCAAATTAGTGCTCCAACCTCTACTAATAATCTATCCAAATTATGTTGGAGAATAATCAGAGAAGATTTAGAAATTTCAACTGAAAATCAAATATTGCATTGGCACGATGGTGGAGTAACAAGTTGGTACGATTTTGCTATCGCAATTGGAGAAATAGCAAATAAAAAGAAGGTTTTAGATCACTATTCAACAGTGCTACCTATAAAATCCTCAGAGTACAAAGTGCCGGCTACTAGACCATTGTATTCTCTGTTGGATATTGAAAAAACTGAAAAACAGTTTAATATTATTTCCAATCATTGGAGATATGAACTTGAAAAAACAATTGAGGAGCTAAAGTGAATTATTATTTAACTTTTAATATATGAAAATTCTAGTAACAGGAGGAGCGGGTTTTATAGGTGGGGCTTTAATAAGGAAATTATTGCAAAATACTTCTTATAAAATATTCAATCTAGATAAACTCTCTTACGCTAGTGATTTGGTAAGCATAAACCAAATCAATAGTAGTAGCGACATAAATAGGTATGAGTTTTTAAATGTTGATCTTGCAGATCAATCTAAAACTCAAGATGCAGTAGAATACTCTAAACCAGATAAAATAATACATTTAGCAGCCGAAAGTCATGTTGATAGATCAATAGATTCACCAAGCTTGTTTATACAAAGCAATATATTAGGTACTTTTAACTTACTTGAATCTGCAAAAATACATTGGGAGAAAAGCAAAAAAGATATTATTGATTTTCTATTCCATCATGTCAGTACTGATGAAGTTTTTGGAAGTTTAGGATCTACTGGCCAATTCAACGAAGATACTAAATACGATCCAAGAAGCCCATACTCGGCATCTAAAGCTTCAAGTGATCATCTTGTAAGATCTTACTTTCATACATATGAGCTTCCAATATTAATTACTAATTGCAGCAACAATTATGGTCCTTGGCAATTCCCAGAAAAATTAATTCCGTTGGTCATAATGAAGGCAATAAGCAATGAATACATACCCATATACGGAAATGGTAAGAACATTAGAGATTGGCTATTTGTGGATGACCATGTGGATGCTCTTCTTCAAATTTGGGATAGGGGAGTGATAGGAGAGACATATTGCATTGGTGGAGAATCCGAAAGAAGCAACAAATTTATTGTAGAGTACATTTGTGAAGCATTAAATAAAAAATTAAACAACAAAAAAAGCTTCAAAGAACTTATCAAATTTGTAAAAGACAGACCTGGTCATGACCATCGATATTCTATAAATCCTAATAAAATTAAAAATCAAATAAAATGGAAACCAAAATTGACTTTTGAGGAAGGTATTGATAGGACTATAGATTGGTATTTAAATAACCAAGCTTGGTGTAAAAGGGTACTATTAGATGCAGGATACTCTGGCGAAAGGATAGGATTACAAAAAGAGTAAAATATATATTCTATAAAAGATATACGAAATAAGTCTCTATATGATAATGTAAAACTTAATAACTAGAACATTAATTAATGAGCAAGCAATGAAACAGCATAAGGTTGAATTATTATTTCCTTGGTATAGTCTGATCTACAAGCTAGATTACTTTTTATCTGCATATTTTAAATATTTTATACATAAAATTATCGGTGGTAATTATTTAAATAGACTTTCAAATGGAAAAAATAGAATATCACTAATTGAGCTAGAACAAAAAATATTGTCTAACAAAAAAAAACGTGTTGCATTATTTGTAGCCTACCATAAAAAACATGAAATTCCATTAAGTAATAAAGAGTACTTGAAATTTTTATCTAATTGCTCATTTAGTGTTATCTATATACACAATGGAAAATTAGATGAAAAAGTAATAAATGAACTTGAAGAATCAGGATGTTTTGTTATTTGCAGAAAAAATCTTGGACAAGATTTTGGAGCTTGGAAAGATTTACTATTGCTATTAGAAAAACTCAAACTATCTGACTATTTAGACTGGACACTGATGTGTAATGACAGTAACTTTTATTTAGGAGGGGAAAACGGAAAGATATTCGAACGCAGATTTTTAAAGGAATTAGAAAAGGAAAATCCAAAGGATTTCATCAGTCTTAATTGTAATTACGAAATGTCTATGCATCACCAATCATATTTTTTATGTCTATCTAATAAAATATTAAAAAACAAAAAATTCATAGGGTTTTGGAAAAACTATATGCCTTTAAATAATAGATATCATGCAATAGATAACGGAGAAAAAAAACTTAGCAAAAAAATATTAAATTATTACAAACCACGTATTCTACTGACAACGTATGGAATATATAAAAATCTAAATATGCAACTAAAAGATGATAGTTTAAAAAATATTATTGAGATTCTACCCAAAAACGTTTTTCATTTAGAAAGTTGTTTTAATGAAAGCGGATTAGATCAGTATACGATACAAAAAATACTACACGTTTTAGACAATTACAATCCAAGTCATGCTTTCGCAATCATGTATATTCTTTACCATCAATCACCTTTCTTGAAAAAAGACATTATTAGACAAGGAACCTTTTCACCAATGCAAATTGAAGAATTTATTTGTTCTAATAATATGATTAATAATGATCTTTTGAAAGATGAAATCATCACTCATTGTTTAACAGATGGAACGCCACTTAGCTTTTTAGAGGATCTAAGATTATCATATAGGAAAGGCATATGTGGTTTTGGACAAAATTACAAAGGATATGAAGATTCACAAATTTATCTAAAAAAATATATGACGCAGGAAAAAAGTTTTTAATAAGGTAAAAAAAACATTCTTAATGCTTTTCTCAGCAATATAAGTATCTTCAGATAATATATGAATATCCAAAACATCATATTCCATTTATAATTCCTGGACTTAACTGATAAGTCTATATTATTCTCTGAATAGGCATATAAAATCATTTTATTAAATTTATATTCATCGATTAGATTATCAATACTCGATCTTAAAATAAATCTTAAATATCTTGTAGAAATTAGAAACTTATCTTTCAAACTACTATTTTGATCTTCGGTTATTTTTCTAGTTGTTTCTGACTCATGGATACCAGAAAATCCATAAGTATAAAATATACTTAAATTGAATTTTTCCCTTATATCTAGACAAAGCTCAATATCCTCACCACAAATTTTATATTTTGGATTAAATCTAAGATCTTTTATTATTTCAGTCTTAGTTAACATCAAGGCTCCAGTAACAGCAGAAATCTTATAATTCTTACTAAAAACTATTTCGTTATCGTGATTCACTAAGCCTTCTAAAAAATGATAGGGAAGATGAAATATATTAAATAAAAGTCCGCAATGCATCAAAGTTCCTCTTCTATCTCTTAAATTCCCACCTAACAAGCCAACTTCAGATGAAGTTTCGAAAAATTCAATAGCTTTATCAATGCTACCTGGATCCAAAAGCACATCATCATTAACGAGCAAAATATATTCTCCTTTTGCTCTACTAATGAGTAAATTCATATTTGATGCAAAATGATAAGGTTCTATAATCTGAATATCAAAATTAGGATAGATGTTTTTTTGTATAGACAAATAATCCTGATTGGATCCATTCCAAGAACACAAAATTTCTATATAACTTTTATCTATCTTAGAAGCATGTAAAATACTATTTAATAATTCATTCAATAGAACAGAAGTTCTTGATATTACAAGTATAGAAATCTTATACATTCTCACTTTTTAATTTCAATTGATTATAGGTATACAATTAAACCTTTATAAATTTTCATAAAATATATTCTATAGTAACATCAAATAAGTAATTACCAATCTTCTGGCACTAAATATTTGCAAACGAAATAAAAAGGTAGTAATATGAGATAGATTTTGGAAATTTTTTGGAAAATATTGAAGAATATGTATCTTCTCAACTGCTTTCTCTAGAAAAAGAATATATTCAAAAACTAAGCAGTTCCAACCTATTATTGATTTATATCCAAAGATTTACTATTCAATACTGCTTGAAAGATAAAGTACTATCTAACAATCAGGTGAAAGAACTAAATGATAAATTTTGTACTTCAAATAACATTAAAAACAATGAAGGTTTAATTAAATACTTAAAAGAGCAGGGCATGAGGTTTGAGGATCACATTAATAATTTGAAGGCTTCTGTTTTTATTAATTCAATTAGTCTTGATAAATTTGGAATAAAAGCAGAAGCACATTTTCTTAAACGAAAGGATCAGCTTGATCAATATATATATAGCCTTATAAGAGTAAAAAATTCCGACTTGGCATATGAACTATATTTACAAATTGAAGAGCAGGATAAAACTTTAAGTGAACTTGCAAGTAAACATTCTGAAGGTCCAGAAAAAGATACAAATGGCAAAATAGGTCCTTCATCCATTACTATTGTTCATCCTTTATTGAGAGAAAAGTTAAAAACATCTAACAAGGGTGAATTAATTAAACCCTTTAAGATAGAGTCTTGGTGGGTTATCGCTAGACTTGAGGATAAAATGGAAGTTTCATTTGATGAGAATATGAAAGCAAAAATGTCTTTGGAGCTTTTTGATTTATGGATTAAAGGTGTTTCCCAAAGAATTGCATACAAATTAATTGAATTACTATCAAATAAATAAAGTCTAATGAAAAAAGAAAAACAAAATCTTGAGAATATTTCTTATATTAGCGAGATAATCAAAGAAAAAGGCGAAAAAGTTAGATATAAAATTGGTCAATCAATCTGTGAAAAGGCATATCTACCCGGTTATATATTTCTAATCGAATCAGGTACAGCACGCTTATTAGACAACGATGAAGATAAATTAACTACAATTCAAAAACTTGAAGAAGGTTCAATAATAGGACTTTCATCAATTTTGAGAAATTTGGGATGTGAAGAAGTAAGAGCTTCTACAGAACTAATCGCATGGCGAATGGATGATTTAACATTAAAAGAAATTTATGATACAAATAAAAGGTTCAATAAAATTTGTAATCAATACCTTGGGGATATCGAACTAATTGAATTAAGTAAGATAATTACTAATGAAATACCTAAACTAGAAATTAATATAAAGGAGCTAAATAATCAATTACTTAATCATGCCTTTCTTTTTGATCAAACTATTAATCAAGATCTAAATAATATTATAGAAAATTATTTTATTTTTCTCGCTAGCAAAATAAATAATGAAGATTTCGGAAAGTTAGTTGATAGTAAAACCTACTTCATTAAATTTCTAAACGAAAAAAAGTTTTTTAATACACGTTTTATTGTTATCTCAAAAGAAAATTTAAGAAATAATCCAATCACATCAATAATTGATCAACAAACAGAAAAACAAGAGGCTACTAAAAATAATGAAATAAAAATAGCCCCTAGAAAAGTTCCAGTTAGTAGTTTTCAAAGGAGCGATTACACAAATGATTTAATTATAAAAGCAAAGGGTGAGTTGCATGAGATCCTTTCTTGCTTTGGAATGCTATCAAAAATATTAGATATTCCAATAAAAAAAGACTTTATTGAAAAAATCCTAAGAGAAAGAATATCAAAAGATAAGAATATTGATACCAAGTTAATTGGTCAAATCGCAACAGGTTTAGGTCTTCATGTAAGCAGCGGTAATGTCCCTCCACTCATGGGAACAAGACTGCAAACCCCTTCAATAGTTACTTTTAAATCAAAGTATGTATTAGTCGTTAAAAGTAACAAGACGGGGATGACTATAGCTTCCCCAAGGGAAGGTTTTATAGACTTAAGTCCCGAGGAAATACAACATCATTTTAGCGATGGTATAAATTTACTTCTAATAGATAAAAACACCAATACACCACAAAAAAAATTCGGTCCTCAATGGTTTTGGCCAGCTATTAAAAACTATAAGAATATATTAGTTCAAGTTTTAGTAGCAAGTTTTGTTGTACAGATTTTCACTCTTGCAAATCCACTTCTTATACAAGTTATTATTGACAAAGTAATCTCACAAAGAAGTCTAGATACGTTACAAGTTTTAGGAATTGCATTGCTTTTCATTACTCTCTTGGAAGGCGTATTAGGCAGTCTTAAGACGTTTCTTTTTGCTCAAACTACTAATCGTATAGATCAAAGATTAGGGGCTGAAGTTATTGATCACCTTCTTAGATTGCCACTTAACTATTTTGATAAGAGGCCAGTAGGAGAACTTAGCTCAAGGGTTGACGAATTAGAAAAAATTAGGTCGTTTCTTACAGGACAAGCTTTAACAACAATATTGGACGCTATTTTTTCAATTATCTATATATTAGTAATGTTTTTATATAGTACGGTACTAACGTTTTTAGCTTTATCAGTCGTACCTATACAGGTAATATTAACACTCCTAGGAGCCCCATTATTTAGGAGACAATTTAGACAATCCGCAGAAGAGAAAGCAAAGACGCAAAGTCATTTAGTTGAGGTTCTTACAGGTATTCAAACAGTAAAGTCTCAAAACGTTGAAATATCTAGTAGGTGGAAATGGCAAGATTTGTACGGAAAATATATAAATAGAACATTTGAAAGAACAATCAGTGGGACAACATTATCTCAAACCAGTCAAGTGCTTCAGAAAATTTCTCAGTTATTGGTGCTTTGGGTTGGCGCTGGCCTTGTTTTGGATGGGAAACTTACTTTGGGGCAATTGATAGCTTTTCGAATCATTTCAAGCTACGTAACCCAACCTCTTCTTAGATTATCTAATATTTGGCAAGATGTTCAAGAGTTGAAAGTTAGTTTCGAGAGACTTGCAGATGTAATTGATACAACACAAGAGTCAGATGAAAAGGATAAGCTAAAAATTCCTTTGCCAGCAATAGAAGGATTAGTGGAATTCAAGAAGTTAAGTTTTTCATTCAATAATCATTCGCAGAATATTCTGAGTGATATTAATTTGAATATTAAGCCAGGAAATTTCATTGGAATAGTTGGGCAGAGTGGCAGTGGTAAAAGTACATTAATGAAGTTATTATCAAGACTTTATGAACCAAAATCAGGAAAAATTCTTATCGATAATTATGACATTTCTAAAGTAGAACTTTACTCTCTCAGAAGACAAATTGGTATCGTCCCGCAAGATCCTTTACTGTTTTCTGGCACAATTAGTGAAAATATTGCATTAACCCAATCAGATAGTTCATCCGATGAAATTGTGACTGCAGCAAAAATAGCCGAAGCGCATGATTTCATCATGACCCTACCAAGTGGATATAGTAGTGATGTTGGAGAAAGAGGTTCCTCTTTAAGTGGTGGACAACGTCAAAGAGTCGCTATTGCAAGAACACTAATAAGCAATCCGAAACTTCTTATCCTAGATGAAGCAACAAGTGCACTTGATTATGAAACAGAAAGACACTTGTGTGATAATCTTATAAACAATTTAAAAGATAAGACTATCTTTTTTATAACACATAGAATAAATACTATAAAACGAGCAAATTTAATTTTGTTGATGCACGAAGGAAAAATAGATGAGACAGGTACTCACGAGGAATTAATGGAAAAGAGAGGAAGATACTATGCACTTTATCAACAACAGGAAATCAATTAAATGAAAAATTTTATAAAAAATAAAGTAAACAAATTTAATAAAGTTAATCTAGATTTCCGAAAAATATCTAAATTAAAAAAATATTTTACACACATTAAACTTGAGGAAAAAATTCATAGAGTTGCAAATAAATATTTTCAATACTTCATAAAAAATTGGAAATACAGTCAAGATCAATTAGAAAAAAGTTTCCAAGTAAATGAAAATGATGAAAGTCTGCTCAAACAAAGTAATATATGGATAACATCAGTTACTTGGGTGCTCATTGGGACTTCAAGTTTTTCTATTTTATGGTTATGTTTTGCAAAGACAGAAGAAGTTATAGTAAGTACTGGTAGATTAGAACCTAAAGGGAAAGTACATGAGATAAGGATTCCAAGTGGAGGTGTCGCTGAAAAACTCCTAGTAAAAGCAGGAGATAAAGTAAAAACCGGCCAAATACTTATACAATTAGACCCTGAAAGTTCTGCTCA
>NZIO01000034.1 GCA_002689925.1 Candidatus Pelagibacter sp. | reverse complement strand
GGACATACAATTCTATACGATACATTGATTAATGATTATGCTACAAATGATATTGTTATGATATATCACGCTGATATGTATGCTTGTCCAGGACTTGATGAAGAGATAAACAAACATATCAAACCAGGTGTTGTGGTTAGTGGAACAAGAATAGAACCACCACTACATCCAGATGGTCCTGAAAAGATATTGGCTGACTATGGTATTGAACCTGAAGAGTTTGATGAACATCAGTTATTAAGTGATTTAGACAAGTTTAAAGATATGGGTAAAACTACAGAAGGTATATTTGCACCGTGGGCTATATATAAATCAGACTTTCAAAAAATAAATGGACACGACCCATTATATGCTCCACAATCAAAAGAAGATTCAGATATATTCAATAGATTTCTTTTAAATGGATATAAGTTTGTTCAGACTTGGGAGGGTTTTGTATATCATATGACTTGTAGAGGTTCACGATTTGCTGATGGGGCTCAGAGAAATCCAGATGGACAAGTGTTTATGAAAGGTAGAGAGACTGATGAATGGTTAAAACAAAATCATAAATCTACTCGTAACTTTATTCGTAAGTGGGGACATTTTGTCAAACACGATGCTTATTTAAAACCTATTGTTCCACCTAAGTATAATGTTGGTTTTGTTATTGTTGGTTGTAGTGAAGATATTTTATATGAATTAGAACCCTGGTGTTCAAACATATATGTAGATAGTCCATTAGTTAACACATACATTGAGAAGGAACAATCAGAAACAGACTTTGATTTAAAGAAAAGAGTTCAAGGTTTATTTGATAAAGGTGGTAATGATATAACTCTTGAATTTGATGCTGGAGATTTCAATCAAGAAAGTTTTAATATCATCACAAGTTTATCAGAAATACTTGCTAATGATGAATTAGAAGTTGGTGAATTTGAATTAGGAATTTTTAACATAACAGTAAGTAAAATAAAAACATATGAAAAAAATCTTATAAATGTTTGAGTTTCTACAAATAAAAGATATAATTGATAAACATAAAGGTTTACCAGCTGTGATTGAATGTCATGGTCCAAGTGCTAATCTCAATCGAAAAAAACTAAATGATTTTGCAAAAAATAATGAATTAATATCATTTGCAACAAATGAATGGTATGAGTTTGAGAATAGGTTAAAACCAAATTATTGGGTTAGGATTCACACTGGTTCAAATGGTGGTTTATCAGTTGAAAGAGATGTAGAAATTTTTAATAAATATTCTGAAGGAACAATACCATTGTTAAGTTGTGACACGGTTGATTCTACACCATTGGACTTTGCTATAAATAATTTAAAGTGTCCATATTTACCATACGATAGTCGTCATTTTAATGGGTTAAGTTGTGATGAAAACTACCGAAAAAATCCAAATGGATATTTAGCACACCGAGAAAATAAACTTTTTAAATTTGTTAAAGATTGTTGTGAAACTCGAAGATTACCTGGTAGATTAACTGTTCAAGAGGAATTAGCTAAATACACAAATTATGATGAACATTTTGGGACTAGTGGTATGACTGTTGCTTTAATGATGATTACATTTTCTATATTAATGGGATGTAATCCAATTTATTTAAACGGAATTGATTTAGATTATTTTGGTGATGGTGGTGTATATGCTAAAGTAAAAGATGGTTCTAACATAATGAAAGGTTTTACACCAGGTCCTCAAACTTGGCAGGGTTGGAGGAGAGACTGGACAAAAAAGGATATGAATATAATCAATGAAAGTGCTAAGAAAATAGGTACTAAAATTATAAATTTAAATCATAATACTTGGTATGGAATATTTGAAAAAGGTAGTTTACAATAAAAAAGCTTGACTTATATGCGAAAAGTTTCGTATATTTAAACAATAAATTAATAGGAGAAAGTAATGAGTAAAACATATGTAATAGCTGAAATAGGAATAAATCATAATGGAGACATTGATTTAGCAAAACAGCTAATAGATAAAGCTAAACAATCTGATTGTGATGCAGTTAAATTCCAAAAAAGAGATATTGATGTGGTTTATTCTCAAGAGGAGTTAGACACACCAAGAAAATCACCATTTGGAACAACAACAAGAGAGCAAAAAAATGGTATTGAGTTTAATATATTAGAATTTCAAGAACTTGAAAAATATAGTAATGACTTAGGATTAGATTTTATTGTGTCTTGTTGGGATTGGAATAGTTTAGATGATGTCGAAGATAATCTTAATGTGAAATATCATAAGGTAGCTTCCGCTATGTTAACAGACAAGGGATTTTTAGAAAAACTAAATGATACAGGTAAACCTGTTATAGTTTCAGTTGGTATGGCTACGGAAGAAGAGATAGGTGCAGCTTTAAATATTTTAGATAATGTTGAATACATTTTAGCTTGTACAAGTACATATCCAACTATACCTGAAGAGGTTAACTTAAAATACATCACAACATTAAAAAATAAATATCCTAATTTGAAAGTTGGATTTTCAAATCACCACAATGGTTTAGACGCGTGTGTTGGTTCTATAGTTTTAGGTTCTGAATGTGTAGAGTTTCACATAACAATGGATAGAACTATGTATGGTTCAGATCAACCAGCTTCAATAGAAGACGCTGATGATTTAGTTGCTGGAATTAGAAAAATGGAACTGATGGTTGGTGATGGTATAAAGAAAGTTTATGATTCAGAAAAACCAATAGCTGAAAAATTAAGAAAAGTTAATGACATTGTGGGATAGTAATGAAAAAGTTAAAGGTTATAATTTTAGCTAGAGGTGGTAGTAAAGGTGTTCCTGGCAAAAATATTAAAAAAATAAATGGAGTACCTCTATTAGCATATCCAATATTAGCTTCTAAAAAATCAAATCACATATCAGATATTTATGTTTCAACAGATGATATGGACATAAAACAAGTTGCATTAGAATATGGGGCTAAAGTTATAGAAAGACCTAAAGAACTATCTCAAGATGACACACCAGATATAGATGCTATGAGACATGCTGTTGAATATTTAGAAGATGATGGTGACATAGTTCATTTAAGGGCTACAACACCAATGGTGGAGTCGGATGTATTAGACAAAGCGATAGAATATTTTCAAAATAATGAATGCACTGGATTGAGGTCAGCACACGAATCATCTGAAACAGCATATAAATCATTTAAGAAAAATGATAAATATTGGGGTGGTTTGTTTGATAATGAGTATCAAGGTGAGTATTATAATTTACCAAGACAACAATTACCTAAAACATATCAACCAAATGGTTATATAGATATAGTCAAACCAAAACAATTTATGAATAGTGATTCGTTTCACGGAGACAAAATGATAGCATTTGTAACAGATTTTGCACACGAAGTTGATACACCAATGGATTTTAAAATATTAGAGGTAGTTTATGGTAAAAACTAAAAATAGATTTATAAAAGATTTTAATTTTGACACCGAATCTTATTATGCAGTAAAACATAAATATGAACCATCAAATATATGTGAAATGCCTGTAAAATGGAGTAGAGCTAAAGATTTTAATGTTTATGATGATAAGGGAAACAAGTGGATAGATATGACATCAGGTATATTTGTAACAAATGCTGGTCATTCAAATTCAGATATAAGTCGTGCAATTAAAAACCAAGTTGATTCTGATTTAACTTTTTCATATCAATATAATACTGATGTGAGGGATGAGTTCATTAAAAAACTTTTTGAAATATCACCACCACATTATGATAAGGTAGTATTGTTAAATTCAGGAAGTGAAGTTACTGATGCAGCATATCGTCTTATAAAAACATGGGGAAAAAAACACAATAAAAAATATATAGTTACATTTACAGGTAGTTATCATGGTCACGTGTTGGGTTCAGATTTGATTGGTGGAACATCCACAAGTACAAATTGGTGTAATTTTAAAGATAAAGAAATATGGTTTTTACCATTTCCAAAAGAAGGTGATGAGTTAGATTTAAATGATTTACCACCATTGGATGAGATTGCAGCTTTCTTTTTAGAGACTTATCAAGGATGGGGTGCTTGGATGTATCCACAAAAATATATAGACAAACTATATAAGACTTCAAGAGATAATAATATTCTATTCTGTTTTGATGAGGTACAGTCTGGTTTTTATAGAATGGGAACATTATATGGTTATCAAACTTATGGTGATTATAAACCTGATATTATAACTCTTGGTAAGGGTTTAACATCATCTTTACCTTTATCTGCATTGTTAAGTACCAAAGATATAATTGATTTAGACTCTAATATAAATTTAAGTGGTTCACAAGCTGGTAACGCTATATGTTGTTCTGCAGGTTTAGCAAATCTTGAATTTTTAACTGATGAGACATTTCAAAAAGATTTCCAAAAGAGGGTTAAATTGTTTGAGAGATTAAACAAAGAGTTGGAACAAGAAGATGGGGTAGACGTTGTGAATGTAAAAGGTATGGTTTCTGCTATAATAGTTAAGGATGGTGATATGGGAAATTATGTAACAAAAAGATGTGTAAATAATGGGGTGTTACCTGTTTGGACAAAAAGAGAATCTGTTAAATTAGGACCACCACTTACAATATCTGAATCTGCAATCATAGAATCTATGGGTGTTATAAAGGATTCAATAAGGAGTTATAATGGATAATAAATTTTTAGATAAGGTTGGATTTTCTTTTTATAAAGTTGAAGATTTTGAAAGAAAAGATATAATACTTCGTGATGGTAGAAATGCTCACATTTGGTTACATAAAATTACAGGACATGGAATACTTGATGAGGAATATTGGGAAAATGTTGAAGAAGATTATTACGAGGATGATTACAGAAATGAATTTAACGCTAATGTAAATGAAGATGTAATTGGTCCAAAAGAACATTTTGAAACATATAAGAATTTAAATATAAAACAATTTAAACAATTCTCAAACCACATAAATAATGAAACAAAATATCTTGAGGTAGGTTGTTCATTTGGTGGGGTGTTAAATAATGTCTTAAAGTCTGAAGCAAAATCTTGTTCTGTAGTTGAACCAAACAAAACAGATGTTAAATTTTTAAAAGAAAATTTTAGTGATGTTAATATCTTTAATGGTATGTTTGAAAAGATGGATACAACAGAAAAATATAATTTAGTAACAAGTTTTGAGGTACTAGAACATATTATTTCACCAAGTATATTTATAAAAAAATGTTATGAGTTGATGGAATCAGGTGGTACTATAAATATGGAAGTCCCAAATCATAATGATGTATTATTATTTTATAGAAGCCCAAGATATAAGAATTTTTATTATCATAAAGCACATATTCATTATTTTACTGATAAGTCTCTTTTAGAACTTTTTGAAAGAAATGGTTTTGATGGTAAAGTTTCAAGTTTCTTAATGTATCCATTTTTTAATCATGTGTTTTGGTGTCAAAATGATAAACCACAAGGTTCAGCAGATGTTGCATTGAACACACCAATTCCTACTGATTCAATTTCAGAAATAAATAATTTTTATGTAGATGTAGAAAACAGATATGAAGAAATCATAAACAAAAATATGTTGGGTGATTGTCTTGTATTTCAAGGAACTAAAAAATGATTAAAAACATTAGACATTCTGGTATAGTGGTTAGAAATATTACAGACTCTTACAACTTTTATAGCAATTTGGGATTCAATGTTATTAGTGATGAAATTGAAAAAGGTAAGTTTTTAGATACGATACTTGGAATAGATGATTGTGAAATAAGAGTTATAAAAATGTCTTGTGATAACCAGATGATAGAATTATTGGGTTATAGGATTGAATCGACTTTTGGTAAAGATATTGAAAAGAAAGTTAATGATATTGGTTGTAGTCATTTAGCTATGACTGTAGATGATATAGAATCTGTTTATAAAAAATTAACAGATAAAGGTGTAAAATTTATAAATCCACCTGAATCAAATGGAAAAGTAAAAGTAGCTTTTTGTAAAGACCCAAATGATGTGTGGTTAGAATTAGTGGAAGAATTATGAACTTAGGTATAATACAGGGGAGATTATCAGAACCTAAAGAAGGATTTCAAGAGTGTCCTATTGATTGGAAAAGAGAGTTTGATTTACTATCTGATATTGGGTTAAATCATATTGAATGGATTGTAACACACGATAACTTTCACAGTAATCCTATTTTTTATAAAGATATAAGTAGTTATCCAATTTCATCAGTTTGTGCTGATTTTATGGTTAGTGATATGTTTTGTAACTCTGCATATTTAATGAAATATTTAGAACCATTATGTTTAGCTGTTGAAGAGAACAATATTAAAAATATTACAATACCATTGTTAGAAAACAGTAGTGTTGAAGAAAAAGACATTAGAGATAAATTTATGAAAGTGTTTTATCCTTATACTAAAGAACATAAAAATATAAATTTCCTAATAGAAGCTGAACTAAATCAAGAAAAACTAAAAAAAATGCTTGACTTTAATAGTAATTTATTCGTAACGTATGATACAGGTAATATTACATCGTGTGGATTGAATCACGAAGATTATATTTTTGAGTTGGGAGATAAAATAAAACAAGTTCATATTAAAGATAGAATCATAAAGCCTTTAGAAACTGTAGAACCCACAAAGGGTGACACAGATTTTGAATTAATATTTAAATGTTTAAAACAAATAAATTACAATGGTTTATATACTTTACAGACTGCTAGAATGGAAGATGGTAAAGAAATAGAAACAATTAAAAGACATAAAAAAATAATAGAAGGAATATATAATGACTAATTTGTTCGACTTGACAGGTAAAACAGCATTGATAACTGGTGGTGGTGGATTATTAGGACCAAAACACGCTGAAGCTATAGTTGAATATGGTGGTAAAGTTATTCTCGCTGATTGGCATGAAGATAGAGCTAAAAAGAAAGCTGAATTAATTGGTGAAAATGCTAGTTATGAATACATAGATGTTACTGATAAAGAATCTATTCAATCGGTGGTAGACAAATATGATAAGATAGATATTTTAATAAATAATGCTGCTAAAGATCCAAAGGTTAAAAAAGGTGGAGGTTTAACACCAGATTCAAGATTTGAAACAATGACAGAAGAATATTGGAAAGAGGGAATTGACGCTTGTGTTAACGGAACATTTCTATGTTCACAAATAGTGTCAAATAAAATGTTAGAAAATGGTGGTGGTGTTATATTAAATATATCATCGGACTTAGGAGTTATATCACCAGACCAAAGAATTTATAGACAAGATGGTGTAGATGAAAATAGACAAAATGTTAAACCAATAACTTATTCAGCTGCTAAATGGGCTGTAGTTGGTATGACTAAATATTTATCAGTATATTTTGCTCAAAGAGGTATCAGAGTTAATTGTTTAAGTCCAACTGGTGTGTATAACAATCATCCAGAGGATTTTGTTAAGAAGTTATCTAATATTATTCCAATGGGTAGGATGGCCGATATAGATGAATATAAAGGTGCAATAGTATTCTTATGTTCAGACGCTAGTTCTTATATGACAGGAGAAAATTTAATTATTGATGGGGGTAAAACTGTATGGTAAAACCAACAGTATGTGAAGGATGTAAAGTTCCAAAAGGTTGGGGTGAAGAACTCATTATAGAAAATAATGAGATGTATTGTGGTAAACTTTTAATCTTTAAAAAAGGTTGTAAGTTTTCAATGCATTATCATTTGATTAAAGATGAAACTTGGTATGTGGACAAGGGTGAATTTCTTTACAGATGGATAGATACTGATACAGCTGAGGTTCATGAACAAAAATTAAAAGTAGGTGATGTAGTTAGACAAAGAGTTGGGCAACCACATCAATTAGAAGCATTAACAGATGGAACTGTGTTTGAGGTTTCAACACAACACTTTGATGAAGATAGTTATAGAGTATGGAAAGGGGATAGTCAACAATGATTTTAGTTACAGGTGGAAGTGGATTGGTAGGTAAACACCTAAATGATATTTTACCCAACGCTGTCTATATATCATCAAAAGACTATGACTTAACAGATTTACAACAAGTTAAAGATATGATGAATGAATACAAACCAAATTCTGTTATACATTTAGCAGCTAGAGTTGGTGGTATTGTAGATAATATAAACCATCCCGTAGATTACCTTGAAGAGAATGTGTTGATGAATACAAATGTATTGAAAGCTTGTCACGAATTTGATGTAGAAAAAGTTATAGCTATATTAAGTACTTGTATCTATCCTGATGTAGTAGAAACATATCCAATGAAAGAAGAAGACTTGTTCAATGGCCCTCCAACTGAAACTAATTTTTCATATGGATTTGCTAAACGATGTATGGCAGCTCACATAGATTCTTATAGAAAACAATACAACAAGAAATGGTCTTATTTAATCCCTTGTAATTTATATGGTGAGTATGATAAATACGAAGAACATCATAGTCACTTTGTTTCAGCATTGATTAAAAAGATATACGAAGCTGACGACTCTCTAGAACTATGGGGAACAGGAAAACCACTAAGACAATTTATGTATGGTGGTGATTTAGCTAGAGTAATTAAACATATGTTAGATAATAACATTGTTGGTAATTTCAATGTAGCACCTGAATGGGTACATTCTATAAATGATTTGGCAGAAATAGGAAAAAAAGCTTGTTTAAAAGATAAATTAGTTGTAAATTATGATAATACAAAACCAGATGGGCAATTTAGAAAAGATGTTGACTCATCTAAATTATTATCTGTATTAAAAGATTTTAAATTTACATCGCTAGAAGAGGGGATTAGAAAAGTATATGATAACTTTAGTCAAAGACACAATAGATAATAAAGATATAGATAAGTTAATTGATTGGTTGAAAACTTATCCAAGATTAACAAAAGGTCCTGTTACTTTAGAATTAGAAGAAAAATGGTCTAAATGGTTGGGTAGAAAGTATTCAGTATTTTGTAATTCAGGTTCATCTGCCAATCTTCTAATGTTATCTGCTTTAAAGGAAAGTGGATATATGGATAACAATAAGGTGGTTGTTCCATCTGTTGCTTGGTCTACAGATTTAGCTCCTGTAATGCAATTGGGTATGAAGCCAATTCTTGTAGATTCTAATATGGAAGATTTGTCAGTTGATTTAGAACATTTAGAAAAAATATTTAAAGAAGAAAATCCATCAGCTTTGATGTTTGTATCTGTTTTAGGATTAGTTCCTGATATGGATAGATTGTTTGAGTTGTGTAGAAAATATGATGTGGC
>NZIO01000033.1 GCA_002689925.1 Candidatus Pelagibacter sp. | reverse complement strand
TTCTATCTGTTTCCATATATCTATCTCATTATCTGATTGGGATGAAAAAGAAACAAAAATTAGGAAGATTGATAGTAATAAAAACTTATTTAACATTGATAAGTTTATCGGTAGAAATTTCTTGCTTTATAGGCTTGTTTGGAGAGGGCATATCAATTTTTAAAATTAAATAAATTGCACCTAATATAACTAAAATAGGTAATATTATTTTTATCAATAGCTTGCCTATTTTAAACTTGTCATCTGATCTAGTTTTAATTTTTGTTAACATATGATATTAATATAATATTAGAGACTACTTACACAGGAAAATTAAGACATAATTGTGAAAAAAATTTAATAATAATTTTACTTAAACATATGGCAAAAAACCTTGTTTTACTGGGCATGATGGGAGTTGGCAAAAGCACTATAGGCCGAAAACTCGCAAAAAAACTTAATTTAAAATTTTTTGATACTGACCAAATTATAGAAAAAAAGGTTCAAATGAAAATTATTGATATATTCAATCTAAAAGGAGAAAAATACTTTAGAAAACAAGAAGAAATTGTTGTTTTGGATTGTCTCAAAAATAACAATTCATTAATTGCTTTAGGTGGTGGGGGGTTTATTAATATCAAAATTCGAACTGAAGTTCTTAATAAAGCCATATCAATATGGCTAGATGTAGATTTAGAAACACTTTCTAAAAGATTGAATAATAACTTAAAAAGACCTCTTTTACAGAGGGGAAATAATAAAAAAATGTTATTAAATATATATAAAAAAAGAAAAAGTACTTATAAATTAGCAGATTTTAAAGTTTACTGTGAAAAATTAAATATTAATCAAATTCAAAAAAAAATTATAAATTTCTATGAAAAAAAATAATTTAATAGTTAAAACTAAAGACAAAAAATATAATATTTTAGTTGGAAATGATCTATTAAAAAATACTGGTTTATTTATCAACAAAGAATTTAAAAATATAAAAAAAATTGGAATTATTACTGATTCTAATATTCCTAAAATTTTAATTAAAAAAATTAAGAGATCCTTAAAAAAATTTGATACTATTGTTTTTACGCTAAAGCCAGGAGAAAAAACTAAAAATTTTAAAACTATTGATGTGTTAATTAATTGGACTTTAAAAAATAATTTTTCAAGATCAGATTGTTTAATTGCTGTTGGCGGTGGTGTTGTTGGTGATATCACTGGATTCGCTGCAAATTTAATTAAAAGAGGAATTAAATTTATAAATATTCCAACAACACTTTTGTCTCAAGTAGATGCTTCGATTGGAGGTAAGACTGCAGTTAATAGTAAATATGGAAAAAATTTAATAGGTACTTTTTATCAACCAGATTTAGTTATTTCAGATATATCAGCAATTAAATATTTACCGCATAGAGAAATGGTTTGTGGTTATGCAGAAATTCTCAAGCACTCATTGATTGAGGATAAAGCTTTTTTTTATTGGTTAGATAAAAATGCAAAAAAAATAATTTTTAAAAGAAATTTAGATTATCTAAAATACGCAATTATAAAAAGTTGTAAGATTAAATCAAAAGTAGTGAGCAAAGATGAAAAAGAAAAAAATTATAGAATGATATTAAATTTTGGTCATACCTTTGGGCATGCATTTGAAGGAATAACTAACTACTCTAAAAAACTTAATCATGGTGAAGCTGTGCTTTTGGGGATTTTGTTAATTTGTAATTTTTCACATTTCAACAAATTGTTATCTTTGCATGATTTAAACATAATAAAAAAACATTATGCTAAATATAAATTACCAAATAATTATAATCAATTTTTAAAGAATAAGAATTTTAATAAAATAATTACATTTATTAAGACAGATAAAAAAAATATTAAACAAAAAATTAACTTAGTTTTAATTAAAAAAATTGGAAAAAGTTTTATTACTAAAAAATTTTCAATAACTAAAATAAAAGCTTTTTTAAAAACTACTACTTAATTTCAATCTGCAGAGCGTGAATTTTGTCCTTGATTTCATCTTTTAAAGCAGAAAAAATTAATCTATTAGATTCAATAGGTTTCATTTTTTTTAAATAAGAACTTGTAATTTGCATCTTTAAATGAATTTTTTTTTCATCAAAACTTTTATGCTTTTTATGAAGATATGAATTGTCAATTAAAATTAATTTGTCACAGGGAATTTTTTCTTTAATTTTTTTTTCTATATCTTGTAAAAGTTTTTTCATTATTCTTGTTTATTTTGTTAATATACACTATTTTAAATTTATGGAAAATATTTGTGATTGGAAAAATTGTAAAAATGTTGCTTTTTATAAAGCTCCGATCGAAAAAGATAATAGTAAAGAATATAGATTATTATGCTCTATGCATATTAAAGAATTTAATAAATCTTGGGATTATTTTGATGGGATGTCTGAACATGATATAGAGTGCTTTATAAAATCTGACCAAACATGGCATCGTTCAACACAAAAATTTGACTCTCCTGACAATTTTTTTAATATTTTATGGAATAATGCCATTAATGATAATTTTAATTTATTTGAAAATGTTAATAAAAATAACCAAGAAATTAAAAAAAACTTATCCATAAAAGACAAAGATGCCTTTAAAGCTATGGATTTAAAGGTAGATTCTGGCTGGACTATTATACAAAAAAAATTTAAAACTCTTGTTAAAATGTATCATCCAGACATGAATGCAGGTAATAAAGAATTTGAAAATAAACTAAAGTCAATAACTTTAGCTTATAGTCATCTAAAATTAATTTTTAAAAATAAAAAATAAAAAAAATGACTTCTCTAAATGAAATAAAACCAGATATTAAAATTTCTATAAAACAAATTTTTGGAATTGATTCTGATATGGAAATTAGTGGTTTTTCAAAAAAACAAGAATTTGTCCCTGATATAGATGTTGATTATAAATTTGACCGAGACACGACTTTAGCTATATTGGCAGGCTTTTCTTTTAACAAAAGAGTTTTAATACAAGGTTACCATGGTACTGGAAAATCAACACATATAGAACAAGTGGCAGCCAGACTTAATTGGCCATGCATTAGAGTAAATTTAGATAGTCACATTAGTAGAATCGATTTAATTGGTAAAGATGCAATTGTAATTAAGGATGGTAAACAAATCACAGAATTTAAAGAAGGAATACTTCCCTGGTCACTTCAAAACCCAATTGCACTTGTCTTTGATGAATATGATGCAGGTCGACCAGATGTAATGTTTGTAATACAAAGAGTTTTAGAAAATGAAGGAAATTTTACCTTGTTAGATAAAAATAAAATTTTAAAACAAAACCCTTTCTTTAGATTATTTGCAACAACTAATACGATTGGGTTGGGTGATACAACAGGATTGTATCATGGTACTCAGCAAATTAACCAAGGGCAAATGGATAGATGGAATATAATAACAGCTTTGAATTATTTAAGTTTTGAAAAAGAACTTGAAATAATTTTAGCTAAAAATAAAAAAATGAATAACATAAAAGGAAAAGAAATTATCTCATGCATGATAAAAGTTGCAGATCTTTCTAGAAAAGGATTTGTTAATGGAGATATTTCTACTGTTATGAGCCCTAGAACTGTTTTACACTGGGCAGAAAATTCTCAAATATTTAAAGATGTAGGATATGCTTTTAAAGTAACATTTTTAAATAAGTGTGATGATTTAGAAAAAAGTATAATTGCTGAATATTACCAGAGAAGTTTTGGGAAAGATTTACCAGAATCTACTATTAATATTAAAATATAAATAAAAGTGGATAAAGAAGATTTATTAAAAGAAAAATTCAAATCAGCTATAGCTTCGACTGTTAAAGTAATATCAGAAAAAAAAAACTTAGAAATAAATTTTGGAAGTAAAGTAAGCTCAGAAAAAAACACCCTTAACTTACCCGAAATTGATAATATAGATAATTATTTAGATATAAGAGCTTTAGCAGACTCAGAGTCTTTAAAATTAAAATATACAAATCAAGAGGAATATACAAAAAATGAACCTTCTGGTGTTCTTTCTAGAGATTTATACTCAATTGCAGAAAAAATAAGATATGAGAAAATTGGATCTGAAAATTTAAAAGGAATTAAAAATAATATTTCAAAATTTTATGAAAAAAAATTTAAGGATAAAAAAATTGAAGAAATAAAAACAAAAAATGATATAAAAATTTCTGAAGCATTTGAGATTTATTTAAGAAATTTCTTTTTTGATACAAAAAAAACTAAAGTTACAGAAAAAATATTAAGCTATTGGAAAGATTTATTTGATCAAAAAATTCAAAAAGATTTACATGAGCTTAATAAGAATATTTCTGATCAAAATAAATTCTCAAAAATAATTTCAAATATTATTTCCAATTTAAATATTGAAGAAAGTGAAAACTCAAAAAAAGAAGAAAATGAAAACGAAAAAGAAGAAAATAGAAGTTCTCAAGATAATAATGAAAATAATGAAAATCTCACTAAAAGCGAGGAACAAGAAGAAAGCTTTAATCCAGAATCGGGTTCAATAAATGATAAGATGAATGACAAAAATGAAGCTAAAAACGGTGATGAAGAATATTCGTCTGAACAAAAACCAGATTTTTCTCCAAAAGAAGCAATAAATTCTGAAAAAAAAGGTTATAAAATATTTACAAAAGAATATGACGAAATTGCAAAAGCTGACAAATTAGAACAAAAAAAAGAATTAGTAAAACTAAGACAAAATCTTGATCAACAACTTTTAACTACACAAAACATTATTTCAAAACTTGCTAATAAATTACAAAGAAAACTTCTTGCAAAACAAAATCGTTCTTGGGAATTTGATCTGGAAGAAGGTGCTTTAGATTGTTCAAAATTAACTAGAATAGTTATAGATCCTTTTAGTTCTTTGTCCTTTAAAAAAGAAAAAAATATTGAGTTTAAAGATACTGTAGTAAGTCTTCTTATAGATAACTCAGGTTCAATGCGAGGTAGACCAATTACAATTGCTGCAATATGTTCAGATATACTGGCAAGAACACTTGAAAGATGTTCTGTAAAAGTTGAAATACTTGGTTTTACTACAAAAAATTGGAAAGGTGGAAAAAGTAGAGAAAATTGGAATGTAAAAAATAAACCTAGTAATCCAGGAAGACTAAACGATTTACGTCATATTATTTATAAAAGCGCAGACACACCGTGGAGACAGTCTAAAATAAACATTGGTTTAATGTTGAAAGAAGGTTTGTTAAAAGAAAATATAGATGGAGAAGCAATACTATGGGCTTTTGATAGAATTAAAAAAAGAAAAGAAGAGAGAAAAATTTTAATGATTATTTCAGACGGTGCACCTGTTGATGATTCAACTTTATCTGTGAATACTGGAGACTACCTAGAAAAACATTTAAAAGAAACAGTAAAAAAAATTGAAGATAAGTCTGATGTAGAAATGTTTGCTATCGGTATTGGACATGATGTAACTAGGTATTATAAAAAAGCAATTAAAATAACAGATGTACAAGAACTAGGGGATGTAATGATAAATCAATTAGCAAATCTTTTTTCACAAGAAAAAAATCAAAGACAAATTAATTGATAATCTAAATTTTTTTTAGGATTGAATTTCTTTTGAATAATATCAAAATTATTCGAAAAGGAACTAACATTAAAATAGTAATAAAAAATTTAACAGACAAATCTCCAAAAGCTAAAGTTACCCATGTTACTCCTGAACCAAAAAAAGCTAATGAAAAAAATAAAAATGTGTCAATAGTTGATGAAATTAGAGATGATACTAAGGGAGGAATAAACCATATTCTATTTTTTAATCTATCAAAAATCTTTATATCCAGTAGTTGAGCAATTAAAAAAGCTACTCCTGAAGCAATTGCAATTCTATAAAATATTAAATCGATTTGTTTTATTGATAAAATTATTGAAATAATAACGCCAGTAAAGAATCCAAAATAAACAACTTTTTTTGCTTGCACGCTTCCAAAAGTTTTATTAGTTAAGTCAGTTATTAAAAAAGCAATTGGATAAGAAAAAGCCCCATAAGTCAGTACAGTTTCTAAATTAAAATATCTAAAAGGAAATTGAACTAAATAATTTGATAAAATTACTACTCCACTCATTGAAAAAGCTAAGAGAAAAAAAATATTTTTTTTTAAACTATCCTTCATCTATTAAAAAAATCTAAGAAATTGAGATTATTTTCTTTTTAAGTTTCTTGGCTTTTTGAGAAAGTCTTACAGCTTTTGCATTTTTTAAAAAAAAATCCAATCCACCCTTAAAGTCCACAGATCTTAAAGCAGCATTGCTTACATTTAACACAACATTTCGTTTCAATTTAATGCTTTTAAAAGAAACTTTCTTAAGGTTGGGATAAAATTTTCTTTTTACTTTATTATTAGCATGACTCACCTTGTGACCTTTTAAAGGTGATTTTCCAGTTAATTCACATCTTTTTGTCATTATTATTTTTCCTTTAGACGGGTATAATTCCAGAATAAAAAGTCGTCAAGTTATTAATGGCTTATTGACAAGTCTTATTGCTAGGAATATCTATTATTTTAAGTTTATTATGAAATTTCAATGGATATAAGTTTTCTTTTAGTTTTTTTTGCTGGATTAGTAAGTTTTTTATCTCCTTGCGTATTACCCATTATACCTGGATATATATCATTCATATCAGGTATTTCATTTAATGAATTAACAAAAAAACAAGATAAAAAGATTATTGTAAAGTCTATTCTTTTTACCATAGGATTTTCTATTGTTTTTATAGCTTTAGGATCTACCGCATCAATACTAGGTAAATTTTTTTTAAATAATTCTAATCTTTTAAGAATATTTGCAGGAATTATAATAATAATATTTTCTTTTCAACTTTTGGGTGTTTTTAATTTTAAATTCTTAAATAAAGAATTAAAATTTTTTACAAATAAATATAATAACAACTTTATATTTCCTGTAATTGTAGGTGCTGCATTTGGATTTGGATGGACTCCTTGCATTGGTCCTATTTTAGGTTCAGTTTTAGCTATAGCAGCAACCAAAGATAGTTTCTATCAAAGTATTTTTTTACTTTCTTTCTATTCTCTTGGTTTAGCTATTCCATTTATTATATCAGCTGCTTTGATAGAAAAATTTTTATTTTTTTCTAAAAATATGAACAAATATTTACCATACATTTTTAAATTTTCAGGAGTAATTTTACTTCTAACGGGTATTGCGATTATATCTGGCCAATTACAAATTTTAGGTTTTTTTATTTTAGAATATTTTCCGATATTGGGTAAAATTGGATAATTAACTTTTTGATCCTATTGCTTCATTTAAAGAATTAAAGCCATCATTAATTAACATTTTAACTAATTCACTTTTTATTTCTTTGACTACATTTGGTCCTTTGTAAACCAAACCAGTATATAGTTGGATCAATGAAGCACCAGCAGTTATTTTTTCATAAGCTGACTCTGCATTATCAACTCCACCAACACCTACTATAGGAATCTTGCCATTAAGTTTATTATAAAACACTCTTATTAAATCAGTAGAAATTTTTTTAAGTGGTTGACCTGAAAGTCCCCCTTCTTCACTTTTTAATTCGTTAATTAAGTTTTTTCTATTATTATCAGATGTATTACTTACTATAAGTGCAGAAACATTATTGTCTGATACAATGCCACAAATATCTTCTATTTGATTTTTTTTTATATCAGGGGAAATTTTTAAAAGTAAAGGAATATTTGTTTTATTTTCATCTTTAATTTTATTTAGTCCAATTAAAAGTTCAGTTAACTGATTTGTTTCATGAAAGTCTCTTAGTCCTTTTGTATTTGGTGAAGAAATGTTGATCGTTATATAATCTGCTAAATTAAAGAAACTTTTTAGTCCAATAAAATAATCATTTTTTTTATCACTTGTGCTTGCGTTTGGTCCTATATTTATACCAAGTACACCTATTTTTTTTTTTGATAATATTCTTTTTTTAATTTCATCTATTCCATCATTATTAAAACCCAATCTATTAATTAAAGCAGAATCTTCTTTTAGTCTAAATACCCTAGGTTTAATATTGCCAAATTGCTTAAGTGGCGTGACGGTCCCAACTTCCACAAAGCCAAATCCAAGTTTAAACATTGGATTATAAACTTCAGCACTTTTATCAAAACCAGCAGCTAATCCAATTGGATTTGGAAATGTTTTGCCTAATAACTCAATATTTAAAATTTTTTCATTCTCAATTTCAAATATTTTGCTTGGTAAAAAATCAAGTTTTAGTGATTTTATAGCTAAATTATGAGCTGTTTCTGGATCTAGGTTAAATAAAAAAGGTCTAAGCGCTGAAAACATTATTTAATATATTTGTTAATTAATTTAATAGTTTCTTTAATTCCAAAAAAACATATAAAAAATCCCATTCTTGGTCCATCTTGATCTCCAAAAATTACTTCATATATAGTTTTAAACCACTCTCTCAAATTTTCTTTATAACCATTATCTTTTCCAACTGAATATACTATTGTTTGTATTGTTTCTGGATCTGAATCTTCTTCACATTTTTCTAGTCTTGTAACTAAATCTTTAAGAGCTTTCTTTTCATTTTCATTTGGTTTTCTATAAACTTTTTTAAGCTTTGTAACTTCTGCAAAATACTTTAAAGCATATTCTGTTAAACTGTCTAGTATAGGGTGGTCTGAAATTTTTATATCTTTTTTATATTTTTTAATAAATTTCCATAATACATCTTTATCAGTTGCATTACTTGTTCCAACCAAGTTTAATAAAACTGAAAATGGCATAATTGATTTTTCTTTAGGTGGTTTACCATTATGAATATGCCAGACTGGATTCAGTAATTTATCTCTATCTTGTTGCTGGTTAAATTTATCTATAAAAGATAAATACTCATCAACTGCCTTTGGAACAACATCTGAAAAAAGTTTTTTTGCTCTTCTAGGATTTTGGTACATGAATAAAGATAAACTTTCTGGGGACGCATAATTAAGCCATTGATCTATTGTTATTCCATTACCTTTGGATTTAGAAATTTTTTCTCCTTTTTCATCTAAAAATAATTCATATGCAAATCCATTAGGAGCTTTCTTCCCTAGAACTTTGCAAATCTTGGTTGAAAGAATTGCACTTTCAATAAGGTCTTTTCCGTACATTTCATAATCTACATCAAAATTATACCATCTCATCGCCCAGTCCACTTTCCATTGTAATTTACATTTACCATTTGTAACTTCTGTTTCTATTTTGTCTTTCCCATTTTCATAAACTATCTTTCCTTCATGTTTTTTGATCTCAATAATTTTTACTTCTAGAACTTTATTAGTTATTGGACATATTGGTAAAAAAGGACTGTATGTTTTCTGTCTATCCTTTCCTAATGTGGGTAAAATAATTTTCATTATCTCCTCATAGTTTTCAAGAACTAACAAAAGAGATTTGTTAAAAGTTCCTTTGTTATAACATTCTGTGGAACTTCTAAATGTATATTTAAAATTAAATTTATTTAAAAAATCTTTTAACATTTCGTTATTGTGTTCTCCAAAGCTATTAAATTTTTTAAATGGATCTGGTATTTTTGTTAAAGGTTTATGTAAATTTTTTTCTAAAATTTCTTTATTTGGAATATTGTCAGGAATTTTTCTTAAACCATCCATATCATCTGAAAAAGTTATAATTTCTGTTGGAATTTCAATAAGTTGATTTATGGCATTTACCATCATTGTTGTTCTGGCTACCTCTGCAAAAGTTCCTATGTGAGGTAATCCACTTGGCCCATAACCTGTTTGTAAAGTAATTATGCCCTTCTTCTCAAAGATTTTTTTTCTGTCTTTGATTAATTTCCTAGCTTCTACAAAGGGCCAGGCTGAAGTATTTTCAATTATCGATTTATCTATCACTATATTTAAAGATTTATTAAACTTTATATGAAAAATATAGGTAAAATTCGACCTATTTATGTTGAATTTTTAATACTATTAAATAATCTTCGATCTTCTAATGAATAGCTATAAAAATGTGTTTTTTGTTCAAGGTACCTTGTTGGTTATATTGGGTCTATTTATGCTGTTGCCAATTATTGCAGAAACAGTGTACCAAGAAAAAAGTAGTATTTTTATCAATTCCTCTGCCGTTACAATATTTATTGGGATATTATTAATACTCTCTAATCTTGATAAAAACCCAAAACTTAACCTACAGGGAGCATTTCTTTTAAGTTCAATCTCATGGCTGGCTATTGCAATTTTTGGAAGTCTTCCTTTTTTATTTTCAGATTTAAATTTTTCTATTAGCGAAGCTTTCTTTGAAAGTATGTCTGGTATTACTACTACGGGATCGACTGTTATTGATGATCTTGATAGTGCTCCTAAAGGAATATTAATTTGGAGAGCAATTTTGCAATGGTTGGGTGGCATAGGAATAATAGTTATGGCTATTACTGTGCTTCCCTTGCTAAACGTAGGTGGAATGGAAATGTTTAGAATAGAGAGCTCAGATACTACTGAAAAAATTTTACCCAAAACTCAAGAAATTGCATTAATTATTTTTTTAATTTATTTAACACTAACTATTCTTTGTATAGTTTCTTACTGTTTGGCTGGAATGAATTTATTTGATGGTATTACTCATGCTATGACCACAATAGCTACTGGAGGTTTTTCAAATTATAATGACTCAATTGGTTTTTTTCAAAATTCAAATATAGAAATAGTTTCTATAGTATTTATAATTCTAGGAAGTATTCCATTTATCTCATACATTAAATTTATAAATGGAAAAAAGAAAATTTTCTTTCAAGATGTCCAGATAAGAGGTTTAATTTATCTTATTATTTTCTCTGTGCTTATTATGTTTATTTACCTTATGTTAAGCAATGAAAATACTTTCTTAAATAATCTGAGACAGTCTATGTTTAATGTGTTGTCTATTTTATCTGGAACAGGTTATGTCACTACAGATTTTAGTGCCTGGGGTACATTTCCTTTAGTTTTTTTTCTTTTTTTAATGTTCATTGGAGGATGTGCGGGTTCTACAACTTGTGGGATTAAAATATTTAGAGTTCAGATTTTAGGTTTATTCATTTTAAATCAATTCAAAAAACTTGCTTACCCGAGAGGTATTTTCCCAATAAACTATAACAATGAAAAAATTTCTGATCCTTTTATGATGTCAGTAATTACTTTTATTTTTGTCTATTTCTTTATTTTTTTTATTATATCAATACTATTATCACTAACAGGTTTAGAATTTATGTCAGCTATTTCAGGAGCCGCAACAGCTATTTCAAATGTTGGTCCAGGATTAGGTTCTAATATAGGTCCTAATGGTAATTTTAAAGAAATTTCAGACACAGCTAAATGGATTTTGTCTTTTGGAATGATACTTGGTAGACTAGAATTATTTGCTATATTAATTTTATTTGTTCCTGCTTTTTGGAAAAATTAAGAAATAATAATTTATGGAAATTCAAAAAAAACAAACTTTTTCAGAAACTTTTGCAACATACCTTGATAAAAGAATGATAAAAATTCTTTTATTAGGAATTATAAGTGGATTTCCTTGGGTTCTTATAGGTAGCAGTTTAAGCCTTTGGCTCAAGGAGGATGGCTTAAGCCGAAGTACAATCGGTTGGGCAGGTTTAATATTTGGTGTTTATGCTATCAACTACTTATGGGCACCATTAATAGATAGAATTAGGATACCTTGGTTAACTAAAAAAATTGGTCATAGACGTGGCTGGATTATAAGCATGCAATTTATTATCCTAGCAAGTCTTGTTTTTTGGAGCTTAATAAACCCTACTGCAAACCTTGGTTTAATAATTTTTGTTGGCTTAATAATAGCTATAGCTTCTGCTACTCAAGATATTACAGTTGATGCTCTTAGGATAGAGCAAATTGGTGAAAATGAGGGAAAATCAATGCAGGCGGGAGCTGCAATGGCTGTTGTTGGGTGGTGGACGGGATATAAATTAGGAGGAGTAATATCTCTTAATACAGCTCAGTATTTTCAAAACTTGGGAATAGAAAACTACTGGCAAATAACATTTCTTGTTCTTGGTATTGTTATAATAGCTTGTAACATTGGCTTGCTCTTTGTTCATGAGCCTCAAACTATTAGCAGAAAAGATTCACAAAAAAAAACAGATGAAATGATAGAAAAAAAATTAAAGTTTTCAGGAACCATAGCAAAATCTGCTGCCTGGGTTGGTGGGACTATTGGTGGTCCTATTATAAGTTTTTTTAAACAAAATGGTTTTAAAATTGCCTTGGGTATCTTGGTGTTTATTTTTCTTTTTAAAATTGGTGAAGCTTTTCTTGGAAGAATGTCTGTAATTTTTTATAAAGAAATGGGTTTTTCAAAATCAGATATTGCTTTGTATTCTAAAGGCTTGGGTTGGCTTACTACAGTTTTGTTTACATTACTTGGAGGATTGTTTGCTATAAGGTCTGGAGTTATAAAAGCAATGTTTATATCTGGGATTCTAATGGCCTCAACAAACATTCTGTTTTCTGTGCTTGCTTGGTCAGGAAAATCAGAATTAATTTTCGCGATTGCAGTAATATTTGATGATATGGCAGCTGCGTTTGCAACTGTTGCTTTTGTAGCTTTCATTTCTATGCTTGTAGACAGAACTTATACTGCAACACAATATGCGTTGCTTGCATCAATTGGAACTGCTGGAAGAACTACTTTAGCAGCCTCATCAGGTGCAATGGTTGATTGGCTGAATGGAGACTGGGGTATATTTTTTATAATTACAGCTTTAATGGTTATACCATCGTTAGTTTGCTTATGGTTTATTCGAAATAAATTAAAATTACAGTGAGAAATAATTATACAATAATAAATGTTTATGAAAAACAAACTTTAAATTCAAAAGTTGTTACTCAACTTATATATGGAGATAGTTTTAAAAAATTAAAAAAAATTGGAAAATGGATAAAAATTAAAAACTATTTAGATGGCTACCAAGGTTTTATAAAAGAAAAAAAGTTTATGAAAGAACAGAAAAATTCCCATAAAGTCTCTAGCATATCAGCAGAGCTTTACCTAAAACCAAATAAAAGATGTAAAATAAAAAAAAAACTTAGTTATGGTTCTAAAATAAAAATTATACAAAAACAAAATGGTTTTTATAAATTTGACAATTTGTGGGTAAAAAAAAAAGATTTAAATGAGATAACTTATAATACTAAAGACGTTTTTAAAGATGTTAAAAAATTTATTAATATCAAATATAAGTGGGGAGGTAAAAACTATAAAGGCATAGATTGCTCTGCTTTAGTTCAATTAATGATGAATTTTAACAATAGGTATTGCCCACGAGATACAAAAGATCAAATAAAATATTTTAAAAGAAATATAAGATTAGATAATATTAAAAAAAATGATTTAATTTTTTGGAAAGGTCATGTCGCAATAGCTATTTCAAGTAAAAAACTAATACATGCCTATGGCCCAATAAAAAAAGTAGTTATTATGCCAATAGATAAAACTATAGATAGAATTTATAAAACTGCTAATCTAAAAGTCTTGTCAGTAAAAAGGTTTATATAAAATGGATAAAAATCTTCAAGAAAAAGTAAAAAAAGAAATTGAAATTATAATGAATTTATATAAGTCTGGTGACAACATTACTGTTGAGAATAAAGCTAAAATACTTATAAAAAAATATCCTAATATTTTTATACTTTATAATATTTTAGGATTAGCTCTTTCTAATCAAAAAAAAAATAGAAGAAGCAATAACTTGTTATAAAAAGTTAATCAAAATTAAACCTGACTTTGCCATTGCATACAATAATTTAGGAAATATTTTAAAAAATAAAGGAGAGAAAAAAGAAGCTCAAGAATACTTTGAAAAAGCCATTAAAATAGATCCTTCTTTTTCATTGGCTCTAAACAACCTTGGTAACTTATTAAGAGATGAAAACAAATTTGAACAAGCTGTTGAGTGTTTTAAATCTGCAATAAAACATCAGCCTAAACTATTACCTGTTTATAATAACTTGGGTTCCCTTTACCAGAATCAAGGCAAATTTGAAGAGGCTCATGAATGTTTTAGATCAGCATTAAAAATAAATCCTAATTTTTGTATTGCACATAGACAAATAAGTATTTCCACAAAATATAGTCTTAAAAACAAACATTTTGATGAAATGAAAAATAAAATTTTGGAAAAAAATCTATCTAAAGATCAAATAATGGATCTTTCTTTTGCGCTTGGAAAGGCTTTTGATGACGTAAAAGATTATGAAAAATCTTTTCAATTTTACTTAGCAGGAAATAAGATAAAAAGAGAAAGTTATGAATATTCCATTGAAGATGATATTAGTTATTTTCAAAGTATTAAGAATATTTTTTCATCAGATTTTTTTAAAAATATTGATGATCTTGGGTTTAAAGACTCAACTCCTATTTTTGTTTTAGGCATGCCAAGATCAGGCACATCTTTGGTTGAACAAATCCTATCTAGCCACTCTGATGTTTATGGAGCTGGAGAATTAGGTGATCTTTCTTTTTTAATAAATAAAAATTTTTCAAGTGAAGGTAAAATAAATTTCTCAACATTAAAAATTAAAGATAAAATTAATCTTAAAAAAATAGGAAGTGAATATGTAAGTAGTATAAAAAGATTTAGTAACAATACTAAACATATTACAGATAAAGCAATAAATAATTTTCAGTTTATAGGTTTAATAAAATTATGTTTACCGAATGCTAAAATAATTCATTGTGTTAGGGACTCTAAAGATACTTGTTTATCAATTTTTAAAAATTTTTTTGCAGGATTTATTCCTTACGCCTACGATCTTAAGGAAATGGGCCTTTACTTTAATCTATATAAAGATTTAATGGATCATTGGAATAACGTATTACCTAGTTTTATTTGTAATATATCTTACGAAGATTTAGTGATGGATCAAAAAGAAAATACTAAAAAAATTCTTAATTTTTGTAATTTAAAGTGGGATGATAACTGCATGCAATTTCATAAAAATAACAGGCCAATTGTTACAGCAAGTCTTGCCCAAGCTAGAAGACCAATTTATAAAGATTCTCTTAAAGCCTGGGAAAGATATAAATCAGAATTAAAACCTCTTATTGAGGTTTTAAAACTTTAAAATAATTTTTTCAAAACTACTTAGATGGATCTGGAACTTTACGCAAATATGGCTTTAAAGTTTCCCAACCATTTGGATATAATTTTTTTGCTTCCTCGTCTTTTACCGCTGGAACAATAATTACGTCCTCACCTTTATTCCAGTCAGCTGGAGTAGCAACTTTGTGTTTAGCTGTTAATTGCATTGAATCTATTACTCTCAATAGCTCATGAAAATTACGACCAGTTGTCATTGGATAGGTTAGAAAAAGTTTAATTCTTTTATCAGGACCTACAATAAATACAGTTCGAACAGTTTTATTATCCATTGCAGTTCTCCCTTTGGAAGATCCTTCGATATCAACTTGAAGCATATTATAAAGTTTAGCTATTTTTAGATCTTCATCTGCAACAATAGGATAATTTGGTTTTAGTCCACAAACATCCTTAATATCATCTAACCATTTAATATGGTCAGCAACAGGATCAACGCTTAGTCCCATAACTTTAACGTTACGCTTATCAAACTCTGGTCTTAATTTTGCTAAAGAACCCAATTCAGTTGTGCATACTGGCGTAAAGTCTTTTGGATGTGAAAAAAGCACACCCCATCCATCACCAATCCACTCATGAAAAGATATGTCGCCTTCAGAAGTTTTGGCTTTAAAATCTGGCGCAATATCGTTAATTCTTAATGACATATTTTCCCCCTTTTATGTGTTGTTATTTATAATCATTATAAGCAAGATTGATTTAATATGCAATTTTTTATAACCTTTGACATATTTTATGATATTTAAACAATTATTTGACACTAAGTCTTCAACCTATACTTACATAATATCTAGTGGCATAGGTAGGGAAGCTTTATTAATAGATCCTGTAATTGAAAATACACAAGATTATTTAGATATTTTAAATAGTTTAAAACTAAAGCTTGTAAAAGTTATAGATACACATATTCATGCGGATCATATATCTGGTCTAAAAGAACTCAAAACTCAAACAAATTGCCTTACAATCATGGGTGAAAAATCTTTATCTGAAATAGTTGCCTTGAAAGTTAAAGATGGTGAAAAAATAAAAATAGAAAATATAGAATTAACTTCAATCTATACTCCTGGTCACACTGATGACTCTTATAGTTTTTTAATGAAGGATAGAGTTTTTACAGGAGATACTTTACTTATTAACGGAACTGGTAGAACTGATTTTCAAAACGGAAATTCCAAAGATCAGTATCATTCACTTTTTGAAAGGCTATTAAAACTTCCTTCAGAAACATTAGTATATCCAGCTCACGATTATAAAGGTAACAAAGTAAGCACTATCGGAGATCAAAAAAAAAATAATCCGAGATTGCAAGTTAATTCAGTTGATGAATATGTAGAGCTAATGAAAAATTTAAAATTATCGAGCCCTAAAATGATGGATATAGCCGTACCAGCAAATATTAAAGGTATAAACTTAAAAGAGTTTGAAGAAACTATTAAAAAATAAAATTTATTTTAATAATTTTCTATATGTAAATATTACAGCAAACACTATAATTAATGCTGCAATACCTTGCGACCCAAGACTATTAAGTAAGTCAACTAAATTTTTAGTTACTTGAGAGCCAAAAAAAGCAACATCAGGTCCAAACAATATTTCTGCTAACACAGATACCGCTAACAAAAGAACACCTAATTCAAGAAAAGTGTTTAAGTAATTTTTAATCTTCGAAATCCAAGGCTTCATAGTTCTCCTTTTTTAAATTTAAGCTCACCACCCTAATTATAACTTTAAAATTAGGGTGGTGTAATTTATTTTTAGCTACAGAGGGTTAGCTAAAATTTTTTCTTTTAACTATTTGTAAAAACCTAGGATTATAATAGCTGCAATTAAGCCAACTATTCCTGCATCTCCTAGACTTTGCACTAAACCAACGATATTACTTGCGATTTCTCCAACAAATGGGACATTCCCACCAAGAAGAGAAACTACTATTCCTAGTCCAAGTAAAGAAATTACTACGCTAGTTAAACTATTAAATGTTGCTGATAATCCTGCTAACATTTTCATAAGCACCTCTTTGTTTATTTATTTATAAAACTACCGAATCACTTTCGGTAGTATTTGGCTAAGAATACCATACTATATGTAGATAAAACACTAATTTAGGGTCTAATTAATTGATAAAATTTGAAATATGTTGCCTAAAAAGCACGTTTATTTACACTTATTAACAATTTTTTCATCTTTAAGCAAAATTAACAAGTTTTGTAATAATTAAAGTCCCTTAAAATTTTCGCTAAAATTAGCTAAAGATCCAAATTTTACATCTTTTTTTGATAAAATGGGCTTTTTATTGGGCCATTTAATTCCTAATTTTTTATCATTCCAAATAATGCCATTTTCATATTGTGGTTTATAATAATCTGACAATTTATAGTAAATTATATTTAGTTTATCATAACTATAATAACCATGGGCAAAACCTCTAGGTATGTACAGCGATGTACAGTTTTTTTCTGAAAGAATTATAGAATAATGTTTGCCAAAAGTTTTCGAATTTTTTCTTAAATCAACTACTACATCCAAGATTTTTCCTTTTAAAACAGTAACTAGCTTAGCTTGTTGATTCTTGTATTGAAAATGTAATCCTCTAAGAACATTTTTTTTAGAAGTAGTTGCATATTCTAATAAAAAATTGTCCCAATTAATTTTTTTTTTAATATAAGTTTCTCTAAGGCTACCTCTTTTATCAACATTTCTCTTATGTTTAATAACTATCAAGTTTTTAAATTTTGTTTTTTTAATTTTCATTAAGATATTTTTTTATTTCTGTTTCTATATTAAAATTTTGTTTCCATCCTGGCAATAATCTCATATTTATTTTTCTAACTTTAATAAATTTACTATTTCCCCATATTATTTTTATTTTTCTTTTTAGTACTTTATTTATATTAGAGATCAATCTATGTAGTTTAATATTAATTTTTGAGCGAACTAAATAGTCTCCAGGTTTAATCTTTTTCCATAAAATAATTGAAATAGCATTTATTATATCTTTTACATGAAGGATATTTAATTCAAGTTTTCTTTTCATAATTTTTGTTGTTTTGTTTTTTTTATAATTTTTTAAAATTATTGGAATGATTTTTTTTCTTTCATCATTATCACCATAAGTATCTCCAATAAATAAATTAAAAAATTTTATACCATAAATTTTTGAATAAAAGGATCCTATATTTTTAAAAGAATCTTTTGAAGCTGCATAAAAATTTAAAGGATATTTATTGTGGGTATATAATTGCATAACGGAGCAAATATTTATAAAACTCTTTATTTTTCTTTCGCAGGAAAGTTCTAAGATTTGTGAGCAAAATAATATATTTGAACTTACAATCTTTTCCAAATCTTCAAAATTATGTTTATCTACATAGTGGGTAGCAAGATTTATTACAACGTCAGCATTTATTTTTCTAAATTTTTTTTTTAATTCATTTGAGTCTTTAAAAAAAATAGGAATATAATTTGGTTCTTTTGTAAATTTTTTTGATAAAATTTGATTTTTCTTAGATTTTCTTAATATTAAATAAATCTTACTTTTTTTTTGTGAAAGCAAATCTTTAACTAAATTTTTTCCAATAAATCCTGCTGCACCAGTAATCACATATTTTTTTATCATTAAATAAGTTTTTTTAAATAGTTAGAATAATCACAATTTCCATAAAATTTTATTGATTTAATAATTAAATTTTTTGTTATCCATTTATTTCTTAATGCAATTTCTTCTAAGCATGCAATTTTAAAGCCTTGTCTTTTCTCAACTGTTGATACAAACGTAGAAGCATCAAATAAATCTTTTATTGTTCCTGCATCTAGCCATGATCCGCCTCTACCTATGAGCTCTACTTTTAATTGTTTATCCCTTTTATATTTCTTAATTAAGTCAGTAATTTCAAGTTCTTTTCTCTTTGATGGCTTAAGTTTTTCTGCAAATCTAATTACCTTGTTATTAAAATAATAAAGGCCTGTTATAGCTAAATTTGAAATATATTTTTTTGGTTTTTCAACTATATTTAAAACTTTATTATTATTATTAACTTTCACAACTCCATAATTTGAAGCATTGTTCACAGCGTAAGCAAAAATTGTTGCACCCTTGTTTTTTTTTAATCCATTTTTTAATCTTTTAGTAAATCCTTCTCCATAGAAAAAATTATCTCCCAAAATAAGAGCAACTCCATCTTTTCCAATAAATTTTTTTCCTAATATAAAAGCTTCTGGTAAGCCATTTGGTTTTGCTTGTTCTTTATAAGAAATTTTTATTCCAAATCTAGTTCCATCTCCTAAAATTTTTTTATAAATATTATTTTCATTAGGATTTGTGATTATAAGGATATTTTTAATACCAGATAACATCAGAACAGATAATGGGTAAAAAATTAAAGGCTTGTCATATAAAGGAAGGAGTTGTTTGTTTATAACTTTTGTTAATGGACTAAGTCTAGTTCCCATGCCTCCTGCTAGAATTATACCTTTGTTAATCATATTTTTCCTAACCTACTACCTGAATATTTTTTTTGAGTATATTTAAACCATTTTTTATTTTTTATATACCAATTAATTGTTTCTTTAAGACCATTTTCTATGCTTGTCTTAGGTTTCCATTTAGTTTTATTTTTGAATTTCGAAGAATTCAATGCATATCTAAAATCATGACCTGGTCTATCTTTTACATAACGAATTAACTTTTTAAAATCATACTTTTCAACTTTACCTAATAATTTACAAATCATCTTTGCTATTGTTAAATTATCAGTTCTATAACCTGATCCAATATTATATTCATTACCAAATTTAACTTTTGAAAATGTAGATTCTATAGCTTTGCAACAATCTTCAACAAATATCCATTCACGTATATTTTTACCATTGCCATAAATTGGAATTACCTTTTTTTTTAATGCATTTATTATAACTGTTGGAATAAATTTTTCAGGAAATTGATATGGGCCATAATTATTACAAAAATTTAAAATTGTTATTGGGATATTAAAAGTTATTCCAAAAGATTTTACAAGGTGATTTGCACTTGCTTTGGAAGCTGAATATGGAGAGCTGGGGTTATATTGATCATTTTCTTTAGACGGAGATAATTTATTGCTACCATATACCTCATCTGTAGAAATATGTATAAATTTCAATTTTTTAATTTCTTTACGGCTTAAAGTTTTGTTAATTATATTAATCAAATTATAAGTTCCTAAAATATTACTTTTAATAAATTCATCAGAATTATCTATAGATCTATCTACGTGTGTTTCTGCTGCAAGGTTTATGATTATATTGGGTTTTATCTTTTTAAAAATTTTCAAAACTTTATTTTTATTTGCAAGATCTATTTTTAAAAACCTATAATTTTGTCTTTTTACATTTTTTTTAAAAATTTCTGGTGTGGAAGCATAAGAAATTTTATCTAAATTGGTAATATTATAACCTTTATTTGATAAATAATTTACTAAATTGGTCCCAATAAAACCTGAGCCTCCAGTAATAAGAATTTTTTTTTTCATTTTATTTAATGTAATTTTTTATAACATTATAATATAAATACAGAGATATTTTATTAAACACTAATTGTGAACATATTGTGACTGATCTAGAAAATATAGCTAAAAAACATGATACTGATAAAGTTAATGACCATAACTATATAAAGGTTTATGAGAAGTATTTTATATCATCCAGAGATAAAGAGATTTCCTTGTTTGAGGTTGGTGTTGGTGGATACCATGATCCAAAATCTGGTGGTAACTCGCTTAAAGTTTGGGAGGAATATTTTCCGAATGGAAAAATTTATGCCATTGATATGTTTGACAAAAGCCCTCTTCAAACAAATAAAACAAAAATATTCAAATGTTCCCAAACTGATAAATTTGCCTTAGAAAAAATATTTCAAAAAATAGGAGATGTTGATTTTATAATAGATGACGGAAGTCATCAAAGTAAAGATATTATTAAAACATTTGAATATACATTTAAATTTTTAAAGAATGGTGGGTATTATTTTATAGAAGATGTTCAAACTTCTTATTGGAGTGGATACCGAGGTGATAGCTTTTATTTAAAAAAAGACAAGACAGCTATAAATTACTTTAAAAAAATAATAGATAAAATTAATTATCAAGAACTTGATAATCCATTTTATAAAGCAGATTATTTTTCAAAAAATATTACTGAAATACATTTTTATCATAACTTGATAGTAGTGAAAAAAGAGATAAATGATGAATTAAGCAACATAGTAAAAAATAACATGTTGCCAATAAAAAAGAAAAATTTTTATAAAATAAGATTATTTTTGAGATATTCTAAATATATTTTAAGATACATAAAATATTTTTATAATACTCTTTTAGATAAAATAAAATTATAAGGAGAGGTGTCCGAGTGGTTTAAGGAGCACGCTTGGAAAGTGTGTGTACTGTCAAAGGTACCGTGGGTTCGAATCCCACTCTCTCCGCCATTATTTTAACCTTTCTCCTCATTTAAAAAAACGTTAAGATTACTTTGGTCACTCGTAATGAAAAATAAAAAAGATAAAATACTTCTTCTTGGTGGTAGTGGTAACTTAGGTTCCTCTATTATAAAATCTAAAATATTTAAAAATTTATACGCACCAAATAAAAAAATTTTGAATATAGAAGATTCTAAAAGTATAGCCAAAATTCTAAATAGGATGAATATTAAAACTATAATAAATTGTGCAGCAATTGCTAGAATTAAAGAGTGTGAAGCCAATCCATCAAAAGCTATAAAAGTAAATGTTGATGGAACTTTTAATTTAGTCAAAGAAGTTTTAAAAAAAAAAAATAATTTAAGATTTATACATATATCAACTGATGCTGTTTATAAATCTACTAATGGAAATTATTCTGAAAAAAGTGAACTTTGGCCTCATAACAACTATGACTGGACTAAAATGACTTCAGAATATCTGGTAAAATTCTTGAAAAATTATGTAATTATTAGAACAAGGTTTTATAATAAAGACAAAATTAAATATAAGAAATCTGCTAATGATATTTTTACTTCAAAGATGGAGGTAAATGAATTGGTGGATAGTATAAAATTATTACTATATTCTAATTTTATTGGAATAGTTAATGTTGGATCAAAAAGACAATCAGATTATCACAATTATAAAAAACATAAAAAAGATATTATGCCTACAAAAAGAATTAAACTTATTAAAAAATTAAAATTTTTTATGGCAAAAGATGCGTCAATGAATTTAAATTTATTTAATAAATTAAAAAAAAATGGATAAATTTCCTTTAGAAATTGTCATACCAGTTTATAATGAAGGTGAAAATTTAATAAAATTATTACATCTTTTAGAGCAATATGTAAAAACAGATTTTAAAGTTTTAATTTGTTATGACCAAGATGATGATGATTGTTTTAAATTTAAAGAAAGAATTGAAAAATTTAAATTTGATGTAGAGTTTGTAAAAAATTCTTCCAAAGGTCCATGCTCAGCAATTAAAAAAGGGTTATATTATAGTAATTCAGATTGCGTTATTGTTTATCCTGCAGATGATATTTTAAATTGTGATATTATAGATTTAATGTTTGAAAAATTTAAAAATGGAAATGATGTAGTTGTGGCAAGTCGCTTTGTAGAAGGTGGTTCTATGAAAGGATGTCCACTTCTTAAGTCAATTTTGGTAAGATTGGCATCATTTACACTTTATTACCTATCTAGTATACCTGTAAAAGATGCAAGTAATGGGTTCAGGTTGTTTTCCAGAAAGTTACTTGATACAGTAAATGTGCAATCGACAGTTGGTTTTTCATACTCTTTAGAGTTATTGGCAAAATGTCATAGATTAAGATTGAATATTGCTGAAGTGCCAGCGCAATGGGAAGAAAGAAGCGAAGGATCAAGTAGATTTAAAATTTTTAAATGGTTGCCAGCATATCTTAGATGGTATTTTTATGGTATTTGTACAACTTGGTTTAATATGAATGAAAAATCAGTAATAAAATCAAAAAGAAATGAACAATAACATTACTCCAAAAAAAATTAGTGCTGTAATTCCATCAAATGATAATAGAAGAATAGAATCAACAATAAATTCTATAAAAGATTATGTCGATGAAATATTAATTATTAATTCAGATAATAAAAATAAAATATCAAATAAAGATGATAAAATTAAATTAATAGATGCAAAAAAAGGAACTAATGCTGCCAGAGCAAGAAATATTGGAGCAGAATTAGCCAGAAGTGAATTAATATTATTTGTCGACGCAGATGTAGAGATAAATGAAAATGGTAAATTGGCTTTAAAGGAAATAAAAAATAAAATAATTGAAAATAAAATTTATTCAGGCATTTATGATGTCAATAATAAAGTAAGCTTTACAGCAAATTTTTTAACTAATTTATTAAAATATAGATTATTGATTCTAAATAAAAAAGATATTAAGTTGGCATCATCATCTCATTTTGTAATTTATAAAAATTTTTTCAAACAAGTTGGTGGATTTAATGAAAATCTTAATAGCTATGAAGATGTAGATTTTTTTACTAGAGCACAAAAAGTTTTTGATGCGAATGTAAATATAGAAAAAAATTTTACTGCCTTACACAACAAACAATATAATATTTTTAGTTTAATAAAAGAAACTTTCAATCGAACTTTTAATTTTACAAAAACTAGATTAAGTTTTATAAATTTTTTTAGAGATGTTCCTTCTTTAGTTGACTGGAGGATAAATTTAGCTCCCTTATTGTTGCTATCTTCATTTCTAGTTGGTTTATTTTTTAATAGTTCTTTATTATTTTTAATGTCTTTTTTTAGCACAATTTTAATAGCCTCTTTTTTTAATTTAAAAATATTTGAAAATCTTAAAAAATCTTTTTTTTCAACTGTCGTTTTATCAATAGTGGGAATGGTTTCGTATTTTTCTATAGCAACAAGCTTGGTATCTTTATTTATAAACAATACCTTCAATTATTTTATAAAATTAAAAGATTTATCAATTTGTTTTATAAAAATAGTTTTCAAATATGGAAAACCTATTCAACTCATCCAATATATTACTGGAAGATGTAATCTAAGATGTGACCATTGCTTTTATAAAGACACATTAAATAAACCAGACCCAGGTGAACTAGATCCAAAAATTTTAATAGACGCCGCAAAACAAAGTGGTCCTTTATTATGGTATTCTTTAGCGGGAGGAGAACCTTTTATCAGAAAAGATTTTAGTGATATTGTTCTTGGAGTTAAAAAAGAAGCAAAACCAGTTGTAATCTCTCTGCCAACTAACGGTTGGTATACAAATAAAACTTATCTTAGTTGCTTAAAAGTAATGCAAAATCTTAAAGATGGTTTGTTTGTAGTGTTTATTTCAATTGATGGGCCAGAAGAAACTCATGACCGAATAAGAGGAAAAAATTCTTTTCAAAAACTTAGAAAAACTTTTGAAGTACTAAAAAAATTAGGAAAACTTTATGAGAAATTACATGTAAATATAGTGATTACTGTTCAAGATTATAATTATAAATTTTTCCCTGGAACTATAAACAGCTTGTATGAAGAATTTAACCCAACATCTATTTCAATTAATTTATTTCGACATCACACTTTAAATGGTCCAAAAGTTAAAGATGAAATAATACAAGGTTATGAAGCAGCTATAAATGAATATGATAAAATAAGAACTAAAAAATCTTATGGTTTGTTAAGCAATTTAATTCTTAAAGCTAAAGAAAAAGTACAAAAAGATTTAATTTTGACAGTAGCTAAAGAAGAAAAATTTGTTACACCGTGCACTGCTGGAAATTTAAGCTATGTTTCAATGGAAGATGGATCATTAAAACCATGCGAAATATTGCAAGATAATTTAGGTAATATAAATGATCCTAAAATAAGTGTAAGTGAAATATTTAAATCTAAACAAGCGAAAGACTTAAGAACAAAAATAAAAGATACAAAATGTAAATGTACTTTTGAATGTGCAATGTCGACTAATGTTTTATTTAATAAAGATATGTTTCCATCAATAATAAAACAATCTGTAAAAGATATCATTAAAACAAAAAATTAAATTAACTATATCTATACAGAACGATGTTAAAAACTAAAATATTAGCACCAAACTTTAAGTTGCCAAGTACAGATGGTTCTATTTTTGAACTTAAAAAAATTAAAAAAAAAAATATTATTTTATTTTTTTATCCAAAAGATGATACGCCTGGTTGTACAATTGAATCTAAAGATTTTAGTAAATTAAATAACTTAATTTCTAAAAATAATACTTTAATATTTGGAATTTCAAAAGATAGTATTGAAAGCCATTTAAAGTTTAAAAAAAAATATAAATTAAAATTTGATTTATTGTCTGATGAAAAACTTATAGTTTTAAAAAAATACCAAGTTTGGGGTCAAAAATCATTCTTAGGAAAAAAATTTATGGGAATTATTAGAACTACTTTTTTAGTAAACGCAAAGGGGAAAATTCATAGAATATGGTCAAATGTTCGAGTAAAAGATCATGCAAAAGAAGTATTAGATGAACTTAAGAATATTTGATTTTTTATTCTTTATTTATTTTCAAAACACCAATAAAAGCTTCTTGTGGAATTTCCACTCTTCCAAATTGTTTTGATCTAGCTTTTCCTCTTTTTTGTTTCTTGAGTAATTTCTTTTTCCTATCTCCAGCACCACCACCATGAATCTTGGTAAGTACATCTTTTGAAAATCCTTTTATTGATTCTCTTGCTACTATTTTTCCACCTATAGCTGCTTGAATTGGTATCATAAAGTTATGCCTTGGGATTAGATCTTTTAATTTTTCACAAACTTGTCTTCCAGTTTTTTGTGCAAAATCTTTATGAATTATCATTGCAAGAGCATCAACTGGATCACTGTTGACTAAAATGCCAAGTTTTACCAAATTACCTTCTTTATGCTCTGTTATTTCATAATCAAAACTAGCATATCCGCTAGAGACAGATTTTAACCTGTCATTAAAATCAAAAACAACTTCGTTAAGAGGAAGATCGTAAGATAAAACTGCTCGGTTCCCTGAATAGCTTAAGTTATTTTGCAAACCTCTTTTGTCTTGGCAAATTTTTATAATAGATCCCAAATATTCTTCTGGTGTTATTATAGTAGCTTTGATCCATGGTTCTTCTATTTTTTTAATTTGAGTAGGGTCGGGCATACTAGATGGATTTTGCAAATCAATAATTTCACCTTTAATTTTATGAACTTTATAAATTACTCCAGGAGTAGTAGTTATCAAATTTACATCAAATTCTCTTTCAAGCCTTTCAGTAATTATTTCTAAATGTAACAAGCCAAGAAACCCACATCTAAAGCCTAATCCAAGTGCGCTAGAAGACTCTGCTTCATAAGAAAAACTAGAATCGTTAAGTTTAAGTTTACCTAGGCCATCTTTTAATTTTTGATACTCCGAACTATCTACTGGAAACAATCCACAAAAAACAACTGGTTTACTCGGTTTAAATCCTGATAAAGGTTCACTTACTGGATTTGATGCATCGCATATGGTGTCTCCAACTTTTGTTTCAGATAAAGTTTTAATACCAGCTATTATGAATCCAATCTCTCCGGCATTCAATTCTTCTATATCTACCGGTTTAGGGGTAAAAACTCCTACTTTTTCTATTATATACTCTTCGTTGTTTGACATTAATTTAATTTTCATATTTTTTTTAATTTTACCATCAATAACCCTGACTAAAATAACTACTCCTAAATAAGTGTCATACCAACTATCAACTAATAATGATTTTAATTTTTTTGATTGGTTTCCAGTGGGTGCTGGTAAAATATTTATTATTCCTTCTAAAATATCTTCAATACCCTCTCCTGTTTTTCCAGAACAGTTAATAGCATTTGAAGTTTCAATCCCAACAACATCTTCTATTTCTTTTTTTGTTTTTTCAATATCTGAAGCAGGCAAATCTATCTTATTTAAAATTGGAATAACTTCATGATTAATTTCTAATGCTTGATATACATTTGCTAAAGTTTGTGCTTCAACTCCTTGAGTGCTATCAACGATTAGCAAGGATCCTTCGCAAGCAGACAGTGAGCGACTTACCTCGTAACCAAAATCAACATGACCTGGGGTGTCGATGATATTTAAAATATAATCTTTTCCATTTTTTGACTTATATTTTAATTTAACAGTTTGAGCTTTTATTGTTATTCCTCGTTCTCTTTCTATATCCATAGAATCCAAAACTTGAGATTTCATCTCTCTATCTGTTAATCCACCGCATTTATGAATTATTCTGTCGGCTATTGTTGATTTTCCATGGTCGATATGCGCAATTATAGAAAAATTACGGATATTATTATTATTTGACATTATGATCTTATTGTAGCGCCAGTTACATCTTGAACTGTAAATATTATTTTCTTACTTATTTTATCAATATCATTTTCACTTAGAGTTTTATCTTTTGGCTCTAGAGTTACACTAAAAGCGATAGATTTTTTACCTGATTGTATATTTTCTCCTTGATAAACATCAAATATTTTAACAATTTTAATTAATTCTTTATCTATATTTTTAACTAAATTAGTAATTTCACTTGAGCTAAACTTTTCATCAATAACAAAAGCAAAATCTCTAACAACTTTTTGATAATCTGATACAGTAAAAATTCTTTTAGCTTCTCTAATTTTTTTTCTTGATTCAGGAATATTGTCCATAAAAATTTCAAAGCCTAAAATGCTTTCAACTCTTAGATCCAGTTTTTTAATTATTGAAGGATGAATTTCTCCAAAATATCCTAACTCAGGTCCATTTATCGAGCCTAATGAAAGTAACCCTGATCTGCCTGGATGATACCATTTTTTTGTCTTGTTGCTGACTGATATTTTTGAACTATCAATTCCAATTTCAATTAAAGTTCTTAAAGCATCATTTTTAATATCAAACACATCAAAATTTCTCTCTTTTTCTATCCAATTTTTTCTTGAGTATTTTCCTGTTTTGATTGCTCCTATCATTGTTAATTGTTTTCCTGGTTCTTTTCCTTGAAAAACTGGACCAATTTCAAACAACATTAAGTCTTCAAAATTTCTGTGAATATTGTTTTTAGCACTTATCATTAAATTTGAATAAAGTGATGACCTTAAAACATCGAGGTCACTTGATATTGGATTAAAAATTTTAATTTCATTTTTTAATTCAGAAAAAAAACTATCTACTTTAGAATCTGTAAAAGACCAGGTAATAGCTTCTGTAAAACCTTTTGAAGCAACAGATCTTTGTGAAAAATGAAAAAGTTTTTGTCTATAATTCAAAGTATCTTTAATATTATCTTTCTGGGGACTTATTAGAGGTATCGTATTATAACCTTTCATTCTTACTAATTCTTCAATGAGATCAATATCCTCTTTAAGATCTGGTCTCCATGATGGGGGCAATACTTTTATACCTTTTTTTCTTTTTCCTATTTCACATCCTAAAAAAGTTAATATTTTTTTTGTTTCAGATTCACTAATCTTAGAACCAATGACACTAAAAAATTTTTCATGACTTAGATCTATCGATTTAACACTTTTCTTTAATTTTCCTGCTATTGAAAATTTGCTAGCTTCTCCACCACATATATCTAAAATTAGTCTTGTTGCTAGTTCTAATCCTTCCTGTATGGAATTTGGATCTATACCTCTTTCAAATCTATACTTTGCATCTGTGTCAATATTTAAGCCTTTTGCAGTTCTTCTTATTCCTGATGGGAAAAAATAAGCAGATTCCAATAAAATATTTTTTGTTGATACTTCTGTTCCAGATCTAATTCCACCTATTATACCGCCAAGCCCTAATACACCTGTCTTATCTGTAATCACACACATATTACTATCTAGTGTATAATTTTTATTATCTAGAGCTTCAAAAGACTCTTCTTTTTTAGAATTTCTTACTATGATTTCTTTATTAATTTTATCAGCGTCGTAGGCATGCAAAGGTCTATTCAAATCGTACATAACATAATTAGTAATATCTACTATTGATGAAATAGGCTTTAAACCCAGAGATATAATTTTATTTTTTAACCAATCTGGGCTTTCTTTATTTTGGACATTTTTTATATATATACTTCCAAAAACAGCACAGCCTTGATTTTTTTCTTTAGTTATAGAAATCTTTATTGGCTGTTTAAATTTTTGATTTATTTTAATTTTAGATTGTTTTTTTAATTGGCCTAACCCTGATGCAGCTAAATCTCTTGCGATACCTCTTACACCTAAGCAATCTGGCCTGTTAGGAGTAACAGCTATATCAATTACCTCTTCTGCTGAAGACTTAAAATATTTTTCACCTATATTTTTTTCATTTTTTTGTAATTCAATTATTCCATCTTTTTCTAGGGATTCATCAAGCTCACTTCCAGAACAAAGCATACCAAAAGACTCTATGCCTCTAATTTTTGCTACTTTTAATTTGGTTTTTGTTTTTGGAATAATTGATCCTGGAGGAGCATATACTGTAAATAAACCATCTTTAGCATTTGTTGCCCCACAAACAACTTTCACTAATTTATCATTCCCAATTTTTACATCACATAATTTTAATTTATCCGCATTTGGATGTTTTTCAGCTTTAATAATCTTACAAATAATAAAATTATCCCTTTCACTTTCTGGAGATTTGACACTTTCTACTTCTAGTCCAATCTCAGTTAAGCGCTCAACTATTTGTTGGGTGTTTGCTCTTGTTGAAATATGATTTTTTAACCATGAAAGAGAAGTTATCATCTACTAAGACCTCTGTAATTAGTTGGAACATCGAGAGGGTCAAACCCATAAAACTCTAACCATCTAATATCACTCTCAAAAAATGCTCTTAAATCATTAATCCCATATTTCAACATAGCTAATCTATCTAGGCCAACACCAAATGCATAACCTTGATATTTATTTGGGTTTACTTTTGCATTTTTTAAAACATTTGGATGAACCATTCCACAGCCAAGTACTTCTAACCATTTATCTCCTTCACCTACTTTAATTTTTCCATTTTCAATTTTATAACCAATATCTACTTCTGCTGATGGTTCTGTAAAAGGAAAGTGACTTGGTCTAAATCTTATTTTTACCTTTTCAACCTCAAAAAATTTTTTTACAAAATAATATAAACAGCCTTTAAGATGACCCATGTTTATATTTTTATCTATATGTAAACCCTCAAGTTGATGAAACATAGGAGAGTGTGTTTGGTCGCTATCGCATCGATAAGTTCTCCCAGGTGCAATGATTTTAAAAGGTGGTTTACTTTTTAACATTGTTCTAATTTGTACTGGAGATGTGTGAGTTCTTAAAAGTAAATCCTTAGACTGGTCAAGATAAAAAGTATCATGCATGTCTCTAGCTGGGTGATCTTTTGGAGTGTTTAATGCTGAAAAATTATAATATTCATTTTCAATATCAGGGCCTTCTTCAACAGAGAATCCAATTTCAGAAAAAATTGAAGTCACTTCATCTATAACTTGAGATACGGGATGTATTTTTCCAGAATAATATGACCTTCCTGGTAAAGTTACATCTACCTTTTCATTTTTAAGTTTTTTATTAATTTCTGATTGACCTAAATCATTAAGTTTTTTTTCAAGAATTTCTGTTATTTTTGTTTTTAAAGAATTAAGCTTTGAAGCATATTCTTTTTTATAATTTTGATCTAAACTACCAATTTTTTTAAATAGTTCAGTAACAATCCCTTTCTTTCCAAAAATTTCAGTCTTTGCTGTATCAAAAGTGTTTCTGTCACTTATTTTTTCTATCTTGTCCAATATAGTAGATTCAATTTGATTAAAGTTTTCCATATCAAAATACTTTTTTATGATTCTTTATATCTATTAGGATAATTGAATTATCTTAATTAGTTAAGTGACGATTGTACTTTTTTTACTAAAGATTTAAAGGCTTCAGGGTTATTATATGCTATGTCAGCTAATACTTTTCTATCAAGCTTAATTCCTGACTTATTTAGGCCATTAATAAACTTGGCATAAGTCAAACCTTCTTCTCTAACACCAGCGTTAATTCTTTGTATCCACAAAGATCTAAAATCTCTTTTTTTGGCTTTCCTGTCTCTATAAGCGTATTGAAGTGATTTTTCTAAAGCTTGCTTAGCTGCTCTTATTGTATTTTTTCTTCTACCCCATTGTCCTTTGACAGCTTTTAAAACTTTTTTATGTTTCGCGTGACTTGTAACTCCTCTTTTAACTCTAGACATTCTATCCTCTCAAGCTATATGGCATATAAGATTTAACTATTTTTGTATCTTGTTTAGACATGATTGTTGTACCTCTCTGTTTTCTAATTTGAGAGTTTGTTCTTTTTATCATCCCATGACGTTTACCTGCTTGGCCCATTTTCACTTTACCTTTAGCAGTTATTCTAAATCTTTTCTTTGCTGAACTTTTTGTTTTTAATTTTGGCATAAATTTGGTCGGTTATACGAATTATAAGTTTATTTTACAATAACTAATATTTCAGTATTTAAAGGGGTTGTATGATCATTATAATTTGCCTTCCTTCAAACTTAGGGGCTAATTCTACTTTTCCTATTTCTTGAGTGTCTGCCTCAACTCTTTTTAAAAGTTCTTTTCCAAGCTGCACATGTTGCATTTCTCTTCCTTTAAATCTTACTGTAAATTTAACTTTATCTCCCTTTTCTAGAAACTTTTTAGCATTTTTTATTTTAAAACTATAGTCATGTATTTCAGTTCCAGGCCTCATCTTTATTTCTTTTAAATTAGAAATTTTTTGTTTCTTTTTTGCTTTTTTTGCTTTTTTTTGTAACTCATATCTAAATTTTCCAATGTCAACAATTTTACAAACTGGCGGTTTTGCATTTGGTGATATTTCTATTAAATCTAAATTTCTTTCTTGAGCAATTTTAATAGCTTCTTGTGTTGGGATTACACCAAGATTTTCACCATCATTTGTTATTACCTGAACTTGTGGTGAATTTATTCTATGATTAGTTCTTGGGCCCCTTTGTTTGGTCCTTCTTTGAAAATAATTTTGTTTTGGATATGCCACTTAGTTAATTGGAAATTTAGATTTTTTAGAAATATAATTTATTGCCTCAGAAACTTTTAAAAACTCTTGTTTTTCTTCCCCTAATTTTCTTATAGTAACACTATTGCTATCTTTTTCTTTTTGCCCACATATTAGTAAGAGTGGTACTTTAGACAAAGAGTATTCTCTAATTTTAAAATTTATTTTTTGATTTTTTAAATCCACTTGAGAATTTATATCTGCTTTTAATATTTGTTCATAGATCTTTTTTGCATAATCATCAAATTCTGGTGATATTGGTAATATTACAGCTTGAATTGGTGATAACCAAATTGGTAACTTGCCAGCATAATGCTCAATTAAAATTCCAATAAAACGTTCGAGTGAACCAAATAAAGCCCTGTGAAGCATTACTGGTATTTTTTTTTCTCCTTCTTTATCTATGTAAGAGGCTCCTAATCGGGCAGGAAGATTTAAGTCTACTTGCAATGTTCCACATTGCCAATCTCTACCAATTGCGTCTCTCAATACAAATTCAATTTTAGGACCATAAAATGCTCCCTCACCTTTGTTAACCGTATATTCAAGTTTTGACTCTTTTATAGCCTGCAATAAAGCTGCTTCAGATTTATCCCATACACTATCGTCTCCAACTCTTTGTTCTGGTCTATCAGAATATTTTAAAAAAATATCTTTAAAACCTAAATCTCTATAAATACTTAAAATCAAGTTTGTAACCTTTAAACATTCTTCAGTTATTTGATTGTCTGTACAAAATATATGTGCATCATCTTGTGTAAATGCCCTAACCCTTAATAATCCATGCAAGGCACCAGAGGGTTCATATCTATGAACTTTTCCAAATTCAGATAGTTTTATAGGTAAATCTCTATAACTTTTTATTCCTTGATTAAATACCTGAACACACCCGGGACAATTCATTGGTTTTATAGCAAAAACTTTTTCGTCAGGAGTGGTTGAAGTATACATGTGTTCACCAAACTTTTCCCAGTGCCCTGATTTTTCCCACAGAGTTCTGTCTAATATTTCTGGAGTATTAATTTCCTTATACCCAGCTTGTTTTTGTTTTATTCTCATATAATCAACAAGTTTTTGAAATAAATTCCACCCTTTTGGATGCCAAAAGACTGCTCCTGGACTCTCTTCTCTAAAATGAAATAAATCCATATCCTTTCCAAGTTTTCTGTGATCTCTTTTTTCTGCTTCTTCAAGTCTATTCAAATAATCATCTAGTTCTTTTTGATTTCTCCAGCAAGTTCCATAAATTCTTTGCAGCATTTCATTGTTAGAATCTCCTCTCCAATAGGCTCCCGAAACTTTAGTAAGTTTAAAAGCTTTTCCAATTTTTCCTGATGAGGCTAGATGTGGCCCTCTACAAAGATCATACCAACTATTGCCATGATGATATATTGAAATTTCTTCTTTATCGGGAATACTTTCAATTATTTCAGCTTTATATTTTTCTCCTATTTTTTTAAAATGCTCTATTGCATCTTTTCTTTTCCAAATCTCTTTTTTAGTTTTTAAATCTCTATCTATAATTTCTGACATTTTTTTTTCAATTTTTTTCAAATCTTCGCTTGTAAAAGATTCTTTTCTAGCAAAATCATAAAAAAAACCATCTTCTATAACAGGACCAATTGTAACTTGTGTTCCAGGATATAATTCTTGGACTGCCATAGCCATTATATGAGCTGTATCATGTCTTAAAACTTCAAGTCCTTCTTTATCTTTTTTTGTGATAATTCTAACTGCTGCATCTTCTTTTATTAAAGAACTTAAATCCTTAAGTGTGCCATTAACTTCCATTACGCAGGCTTCTTTAGATAAAGAGATGCTTATTTTTTTAGCAATCTCAAAACCATCTATAGCTTTGCTAAAAGAAATTTTTTTTCCATTTGGTAATTGTATATTAGGCATTAATATTAGTTAACTTATCAATTTATTATACTCAGTAAAAGTGGTGTTACACATTTTTTCAACATCAAATTTCTTAAGAATATTTTTTCTACCCTCTATTCCAAAAGATTTCAACGATTCTAAGCTCATATTCATGAAAGAATAAATAATATCAGCTAGATCATTTGGGTTTTTACTATCATATAAATAACCACTTTTTTCTTTCATAATAGTCTCTTTTGAGCCACCTAAATTACTTGCTATAATAGGTTTGCGCATTGACTGAGCTTCAACAGAAACACGTCCAAAAGCCTCTGGCTCAATTGATGATGAAATAACTATATCAGCAATACTATATATAACAGGCATTGATTCACATTTATCAATAAATTTTACCTTTTGGTTTAATTTATATTTTGACACTAGTGATATAAGTTCTTTTTTATAAACCGTTCTACCTTGATCACTTCCAAGTATTATCGCAACAAATGGTTTGGTATTCTCCTTTTGACTTAAAATATTTAAAGCTTCTAGAAAAACTTTATGCCCTTTCCATTTAGTTATTCTTCCTGGAAGCAATATCTTAAAAAAATCTTTTTCAATTTTTGTTTTTTGATAAAGAGAGTCTTTTTTAGTTTGAGAAACTTTTCTATCATCAAAATAATTTGTATTAATTCCTCTAAATATAACCATTAATTTCCTTTTGTTATTATCAAAAAAATTTTTATAATTTGAACTAACGTGAGAAAAAATGAAGTTAGAACCTGCAATAACTAAATCAGAACGAACCATAATAGAATTGTAAAACTTTTTAATCTTGTTATTAAAGTTATAAGTTCCATGAAAAGTTGTTACAAATTTTATTCCCGTAATTTTAGTTGCTACTAAACACGACCAAGCAGGAGCTCTACTTCTAGCATGTACAATATCAATTTTATAAAACACTATTATAAAAATTAATATAAAAGTATTTATCAAAATAATTAATGGATTTTTTGAATGTACTAAAAATTTAAAAACTTTAACTTTATCTTTATTAATATATTTAATTAGGTCACCACCACCAGTAGCTATAAATGATTTACAATTTTTTTCATACAAGTAGTGTGCCAAATCAAAACACCCTGTTTCCGCTCCCCCGAAGCCTAATTTTGGTATGACTTGTAAAATATTCATTTTTTAAAATAATTGTTAATTTTAATGTTATAGTATTATTTTTAATAAATTAAAAATTTTAAATGACCTATAGAGGATCAAAATACTTTTTAACGTCAGATAAAAAACGTATTAAATATTATTTTTTAAACAATAATAGCCAAACGACTGTAGTCTTTTTTCACGGATTTATGTCAAACATGGTTGGAGAAAAACCATCTCAAATTCAAAAATTTTGTAAAAGAAGAAAAATTAATTTTCTAAAATTTGAATACTCGGGTCATGGTAAGTCTAGTGGTAAATTCACCGAAGGCAATATTTCAAAATGGACCAATCAATCTAAACAATTAATTAATTTAAAAAATAAAAATAAAAATTTAATATTTGTAGGTTCTAGTATGGGAAGTTGGATTGCTTTAAATCTAATTAAATTATTTAAAAATCAAGTTAAAGGTTTTATTGGAATAGCTTCTGCTCCTGAATTTCTTCAAAAATTAATGTGGGATAAATTTAGTAATAAAATTAAAAAAATTATTATTAAAAAAAAAATTTATTACCTTGATCATGGTGGATTTAATTATCCTTTAACAAAACAGTTAATATTTGATGGAAAAAAAAATAAAATTTTAAAAAAAAATATTGATTTAAAAATTCCTATTGTTCTTTTTCATGGTTTAAAAGATAAAGTTGTACCAACCAGATTTTCAAAAAAAATTCTAAATTATTTTAAAGGAAAAAATAAAAAACTTATAAAAATTAAAAATGGTGATCATAGCCTTTCTAGAAAAAGTGATTTAAAAAAAATCTGCAGTGCATTAAATTTTATGATCTTTAATCATCTTTAAACCATCTTTATATGTGGGATATTTTAGCTTGTAATTAAAAAAAAACTTCATCTTTTTATTATCTACTTTTTTTGAGTCTTTATAAAATTCCTTTAACATTTCACTTTTAATATCTTCTAAATTAATTTCTTCAGGATCATTTGTTTTCATAATTTTCGCAGCATATTTTGCAATCTCTTTATTACTACAAGGATAATCATCTGAAATATTAAAAATTTCTCCTGGTTTTTTTATTTTTAAAGAAATAGTTAAAATTTGAGCAATATCCTCAACATGTATTCTTGAAAAAAAATGATTACTCTTTTTGATAATTTTTAGGTCTCCCATTTTTAGCCTCTTGAGTATATTATTTTCAAGAGAATAAATTCCAGACAAACGAAATATTTGAACTGGTAAATTAAAAAGTTTATGAAATTTTAACCAATCATTTTCTGCTTTTAATCTCAAAATTCCTCTTTTATTAGTAGGTTCAGGATTTACATCTTCATTAACCCATTCTCCATTCTTATTACCATAAACACTTGTTGCAGATAAATAAGTAACCCAATCAAAATTATTTTTTTGAAATATTTGATTAAAGGTTTCTAAAACAATATCTTTTTCATTTTTAGGTGGAATGGAAACTAAAATTTTATTTGAAGATCTTAAATCTTCCAATAATTCTTTGTCATATAAATTATTAAAAAAATAATAAGACTTGTATTTTAAACCATCAAAATCTTTAAATTGTGTTTTTGTTGTATTTGTTGTGATTAACTCAAATTTAAATTGATTTTTAATAAGATTTTTAACAAAATACTTTGCTACTTGCCCAAAACCAAAACATAATAATTTAAAATTTTCTTTCATGTAATGTTAAATCGCTTTTGAAACGATAGTTTTTAAAGATATAGGATTTGACAATTTGTCAATCATTTCTTTTGGACAGACTTGTTGGAAATTTTTTAGTTCTTCTTCGTAGTTATCTAATATCTTAAATGCTATTTTTGACTGTGTTTCTTGAAAATGATTACTAATAAGTTTTTTTAAATATTTAACCCAATGTTCTGTTTCAGGTTTCTGCCAAATTACCGAGTTAGGATTAACATAGTTTTCAAATTCTTGATTTGGATCATAAATAAATGCCATACCCCCGGTCATACCTGCTGCAAAATTATCTCCTATTTTTCCTAAAATAACCACTGTTCCTCCTGTCATATATTCGCATCCATTAGAGTCACATCCTTCGATTACCGCTACTGCACCTGAGTTCCTTACAGCAAATCTTTCTCCTGATTGTCCAGATGCAAAAAGTTTTCCTGATGTGGCTCCATAAAGCACTGTGTTTCCAATTATAGTATTTTCGTGACTTATTAAATTGCTTTTTAATGGTGGTTTAACCACTATAGTTGCACCAGAAAGTCCTTTTCCAACATAATCATTTGCATCTCCTTCTATATTTAGTTTTAAACCTTTAATTGCAAAAGCTCCCAAAGATTGGCCTGCAGACCCATTAAGATTAATTTTTATGCAGTCTTGTGTTAAATCCTTTTCTTTAAAATGCTCATAAATATAATGGGATAATCTAGTTCCGACGGCTCTATCTACGTTTTTAATTTGATAGTTTTTTTCAATATTTTTTTCTTTATCAATTAAAATTTTTACATCTTTGTAAATTTTTTCATCTAATGTATCTGGAACTTTATTAATTAAATTAGGAGTAGAGTGTCTTTTATATTCTCCAGGATCTGCTTGAACAAGAAGGGGGCTTAAATCTAAATCATCTAAGTTTGATGTTCCTCTACTTACTTGTTTTAAAAGATCACTTCTTCCAATAATTTCATTTAAACTTTTAAAGCCTATTTCTGCTAAAATTTCCCTTACTTCTTCAGCTATAAAACTAAACAAATTTACAACTTTATCAGGAGTGCCAGTAAATTTTTTTCTTAAATCTTCATCTTGAGTACAAATACCAACTGGGCAAGTATTAGAATGACATTGTCTTACCATAATACAACCCATTGCAACTAATGAAGTAGTTCCAATTCCAAACTCCTCTGCTCCCATCATTGCTGCAATAACTACATCCCTACCTGTTTTTAATCCTCCATCAGTCCTTAAAGTAACTTTATGTCTAAGATTATTTAGTGTTAAAACTTGATTTACTTCAGTAAGTCCCATTTCCCAAGGTATTCCTACAAATTTTACACTTGTTTGAGGGCTAGCTCCAGTGCCTCCAGAATGACCTGAAATTAATATAACGTCTGCCTTAGCTTTGGCTACTCCAGCTGCAATTGTACCAATCCCACTCGATGCCACTAACTTTACACCTACTCTTGCTCTAGGATTAGATTGTTTAAGATCATAAATAAGTTGAGCTAAATCTTCTATGGAATATATATCATGATGGGGCGGAGGAGATATTAAAGTTACTCCAGGAGTAGAATGTCTTAACTTTGCAATTTCTTCTGATACTTTAAAACCCGGAAGCTGTCCTCCTTCACCAGGTTTAGCACCTTGGGAAATTTTTATTTCTATTTCACTACAGTTATTTAGATACTCAATAGTTACTCCAAACCTAGCGGAAGCTATTTGCTTAACTTTGGAATTAGCACTGTCTCCATTTGGTCTTTTAATAAATCTTTTTGAATCCTCTCCTCCTTCGCCACTACAAGAAGCTGCTCCTATTCTATTCATTCCAATTGCTAAAGTCTCATGAGCTTCTGAAGAAAGTGCACCATGAGACATACTTCCACTTCCAAATCTTTTTCTAATACTTTCGATTGACTCAACCTCTTTAATATTAATTGATTTTTTTAGTTTTTTAAAGTCTACAAGATCTCTTAAATTTATTACTGGTAAATCATGAATTCCTTGACTATATTTTTTATAAACTTTGTAAGAATTTGATGTTACAGCACTTTGTAGCATATGAATTAATTTACCTTGATACTGATGAGTTTCACCATTTTTTCTATACTTGTAGATACCTCCGATTGGAAGAATTAAAACATTGCTTTGAAAAGCTTTTGCGTGCAATTCTTTTATTTTTTTTTCGATTCCACTTATTCCTATCCCTGATATTCTTGAAACCATCCCTGGAAAGTATTCTGCTACAACTGATCTACTTAATCCAACTGCCTCGAAATTGCATCCCCCTCTATAAGCACTTAAAACTGAAATGCCCATTTTAGACATTATTTTAAGCAATCCATTGTCTATAGATTTTATGTATCTTTTAACACATTCTTCAAAGCTCATTTTTTCAAATAATTTTTTTTGATACCTTTGAAAAATTGAATCAATCGCAATATAGGGGTTGATTGTAGTGGCACCAACACCTAACAAGACTGCAAACGAATGTGTATCTAAGATTTCACTGGTTTGAATATTAATTGAAGCAAAACCTCTAATGCCTAAACTTGTAAGTCTTGAATTAATTGATCCAATTGCTAAAGCCATTGGTATTTGAACTTTTTTTTCACTAACTTCTTTGTCACTTAAAATTAAATGTTTTGCTCCTTCTCGAATTGCAACTTCTGCCTCTATACGCAATTTATCTAATCTATCTTTTAAACTTTCTTCAATGTTAAAAGTGCAATCTATTGTTCTTATGTTTTCTTTAAAAAATTCTGAGAATTTAGAAAATTGTGAATTAGATAATACTGGGCTTTCTAAAACATATATGTTGTCCTCTGTTAAATTTTCAAAATCCAAAATGTTACCAGTGTTTCCAAAACGTGTTTTTAAACTCATAACTTCATTTTCTCTTAAAGAATCAATAGGAGGATTTGTGACTTGACTAAAGTTTTGCCTAAAAAAATGAGATAAAGGTCTGTATTTATCAGATAACACTGCAGCAGGAGTGTCATCTCCCATTGATCCAACAGCTTCTTTCATGTCTTCTACCATTGGATGAAGTATAAGTTCTAAATCTTCTATACTCATGCCAGCTAAAAATTGTCTTCGCCTTAATTCATCACCACTATAATTAAATTTTTCTTTAGAGATATAAAATTTTTTATCTAAATCAATAATTTGTTTATTATATTTTTTATAGTCTTTAGAAATTTTATTTTTAAGACTTTTGCTATCATAAACTTGGCCCTTTTCAAGATCAACTGCAATTGCTTGGCCAGGTCCTAACCTTCCTTTAAAATTAATTTTTTCTTCTTGAAACGGGATCATCCCTGTTTCAGAGCCAGCAAACAAAATATTATCTGAGGAAATGCTATATCTTAAAGGTCTTAGTCCATTTCTATCTTGAGCAGCTATTATCCATTTTCCATCTGTAGCAGCGATTGCTGCTGGTCCATCCCAAGGTTCAATTGTACTATTTAAAAAATTAAAAAGTTGTTGGTGAGCTTTTGAAACAGTTTTTCTTCTTTTTGACCACGCATCAGGTATAAGCATAAGTTTTGTAAGAGGAACAGACTTTCCAGATCTAATTAATAATTCAAAAACATTATCTAAAGCTGCAGAGTCTGAGTTTCCTTCTCCAATAACAGGTTTTAAGTCTTCAATATTTTTAAACAATTTATTGTTCATGTCTTGTTCGTGAACTTTCATCCAATTAACATTTCCTTTAATTGTATTAATTTCTCCATTATGAGCTAAGGTTCTAAATGGCTGTGCTAAATCCCAGCTAGGAAAAGTATTGGTAGAATATCTTTGATGAAAAATTGCAAATTTTGAAATAAATCTCTTATCCATTAAATCAGGATAAAAATCTGACAAAGATTCTGCTAGAAACATTCCCTTGTAAATAATTGATCTTGAACTGAAAGAAGATATATAAAAATCTTTTAATTTTAAAAGATTAGATTGTTTTTCAATTCTTTTTCTAACTACGAATAAGTCTCTTTCTAAATCATCATCTTTTAATTCTTTGTTGTTTGATTTGAAAATTACTTGAACAATTTCTGGTCTATTAAAGTCTGCTTTTACTCCTAATACTTTTACATTTACTGGAACTTGTCTCCATCTATAAATATAATAATTTTTAGATAATAATTCATTTTCTACAATAGTTTTGCACTTTTCTTGAGAGCTATAATCATTTCTAGGAAGAAAAACCATGCCCACACAAATTGTGCCTTCCGTATGCTTTCTTCCTGCATTTTCTATTCTTTCAATAAAGAAATCGGTTGGTATTTCTAAATGAATCCCTGCTCCGTCACCAGTTTTTCCATCAGCATCTACTGCACCTCGATGCCACACAGCTTTTAAAGCTTGTATCCCAAAGTCTACAATTTTTCTGGATTTTTTTCCGTCTGTAGCTGCAACAAAGCCAACTCCACATGCATCATGTTCATCCTTGGGATTATAAACATTACCTTCAATTAATTTTTTTAAATTTTTTTTATATAGTTTCATTTTATGCTGCTTTAATTTTTTTTTGTTTTTTAAATTCTAAATATTTTTTAATTGACAAAGAAGCGTCTCGTCCATCTTTAATTGCCCATACTACTAAAGAGGCTCCTCTAACTATATCGCCTGCTGCAAAAACTCCTGGAATATTTGTTTGCATTGTATCTCTATCAACTTTTAAAGTCCCCCATTTAGATACTGATAAATTATTATTGTTAAACATATTTGGTAAGTCCTCAGGATCAAAACCAAGTGCTTTAATAGCAATATCAGTCTTAATTTCAAAAGTAGAATTAGTAATGGGTTCTGGAGTTTTTCTGCCAGAAGAGTCTGGTTCACCAAGTTGCATTTTTTCTATCTTTAAAGAAGAAATTTTTTCTGATCCAATAAATTCTTTAGGATTTGTTAACCATAAAAATTCTACTCCTTCTTCTTCTGCGTTATTTACTTCTCTTGCTGATCCAGGCATATTTTCTTTATCCCTTCTATACAGACATTTTACTGATTTAGCATTTTGTCTTATTGCTGTCCTTACACAATCCATAGCAGTATCACCACCACCTATTACGACAATATTTTTATTTTCAGCATTAAGTTTTCCATTATCAAAGTCCTGGACTTTATCTCCCAAGCCTTTACGATTAGAAGCAGTTAAAAATTCCATTGCTGGAAAAATATTTTTTAAATTATTACCAGGTAAATCTATTTCTCTTGGTTTGTATACTCCTGTGGCTATTAAAATAGCGTCATGTTTTTCTTGTAGTTCTTCTAGAGTTATATTTTTTCCTACATCAATATTTTGATTAAATTCTATACCTCCTTCTTTTAAAAGTTTTGTTCTTCTTTCAACTACAAACTTTTCTAATTTAAAATTTGGTATTCCATAAATTAATAAACCTCCAGCTCTATCATATCGATCATAAATACTTATTTTATAGCCTGCTTTTCTAAGTTCTTCTGCGCATGCAAGTCCTGCTGGTCCACTTCCAATAATTCCTACTGACTGATCAATTTCTTTAGTTACTTTGATTGGTTTTATCCAGCCTTCATCCCATGCGGTATCTGTAATATATTTTTCTACTGAACCTATAGTTACAGTTCCATGTCCAGATTGTTCAATTACACAATTCCCTTCACATAAGCGATCTTGTGGACAAATTCTTCCACAAATTTCTGGCATATTATTTGTACTGTGAGCTAGTTCACTAGCCTCTTGTAACCTTCCTTCAGCTGTAAGCTTTAACCAGTCTGGAATATTATTATGCAACGGACAATGAACTTGACAAAATGGGACTCCACACTGAGAACATCTGCTAGATTGTTGCTTCGCTTTCTCGTTAATAAATTCATCATAAACTTCTTCAAAATCACTTACTCTATTTTCTACTTTTCTTTTTTTTGGAGTTTGTTGTTCTAACTCAGTAAATTTAAGCATTTTTTCAGTCATATTTTTTTTTCTATAGGTATTTTATATCAATACAAATAAGCCTAAAAGTAGTTTTAGGACAGAATAACTGACCTTTTTTAATAAAAATCCAGCAAAATTGTAATTTATATTGCATATCTGCTATGCAATAATAAGTATCAATGATTTCTTACATATCTTACATAGAAGTTTTAATTCTTTCAATAACTCAAGGTATTACTGAATTTTTACCTATTAGCTCTTCTGCGCATCTTATCTTAATTTCTAAATATTATATTTTTGAAAATCAAAATTTATTAATAGATATTTGTTTACACCTTGGTTCTTTAATGGCGATAGTAATTTATTTTAGAAAAGATTTATTTGATTTTAAAAATAATAAAAATTTTTTACTAAAAATTATTGTTGGTACAATTCCAATAATTCCAATCGGTTATGTTCTGTATCAAACTGGTTTGATTGAAAAACTAAGAGGTTTAGAGTTAATTGGTTGGATGAGCCTTATATTTGGAATTTTTTTATACATAAGCGACAAAGTAAAAGTTAGAAAATTAATTAAAAATGATTTTTCTAACAAATCAGCGCTTATTTTTGGTTTATTTCAAGTTTTGTCTTTAATACCAGGTGTAAGTAGAGCTGGTATTACTATTAGCGCTGGAAGGATCATGGGTTTTAGTAGATTCGATTCATCCAAGATTTCTTTTTTTTTAGCTATACCTGCCTTAACAGCAGCTAGCTCTTTAGGAATTTATAATATTTATAAAGAAGAAAGCATTGAGCTAAATATTTTAGCTATTTGCGCTGTGTTATTTTCCTTTGTTTTTTCTTATATTACAATATCAATTTTTTTAAATTTTATCAAAAAATTTAGTTTAAAAATATTCATACTCTATAGAATAATACTTTCAATATTTATATTAAGTATAGTTTACTTTTAGTTTTTTTTTATATAAAGGTGCAAGCTGTGAAAAAAGCACACCTAAAAGAATTAATACACAGCCCAAAATATTGTTAAAACCTAAAATTTGATTAAGTATTAACCATGCAGCTACAGCAGCAAAAACACCCTCTAGAGAAAAGATTATAGCTGCTGGTGCAGCAGAAATATTTTTTTGAGCATATATTTGTAATGTAAAAGCAACTCCACCTGATAATGCACCTGCATAAATTATTGATATATATTCATTTAATATATTTGAAAAAGTAACTGTTTCAAAAATTATTGCAAAAAAAGTTGAAAAAAAAGCAACTAGCAAAGCTTGAAGAGCTCCAAAAGATAAAGGAAGATCAAACTGTTTTATAAATTTTCCTATAAAAATTATATGCAAACTCCAAAAAATAGCACATAGTATAACTAAACCATCTCCCTTTCTCATTGTAGCATTAGAAAAATCACTTAATAAATAAACACCAGCTATACAAAATAAAATAGACGGCCAAATACTCCAATGGATAGACTTGTTGTAAAAAAAATAGAGAATTATTGGAACTATTGGAACATAAAAAATTGTAAAAAAAGCAGCATTAGCAATGTCAGTATATAGCAAAGCTGCTTGCTGAACATATGTTCCTAAAAATAGAAATAACCCAACAAAAAAAAGTAATTTAAAAAAAAGTTTTTTATTAAGATTTATTTCCTTTATAATTTTTTTCTTTTCAAAAAGAATTGCAAAAGGCAAAACAGACAAAAAGCCAATAAAGAATCTAGCTCCATTAAATGTAAGTGGACCAATTTCGTCCATTCCTGTATCTTGTGCAATGAATGTTGTTCCCCAAATAAAAGTGCATAAAAGTGCACTAACTAAAGACATCGTTTTTGTCATATAATCAAACTGCTAATTTGTAGGCAAAATCTTTTCCTAGGCTTTCTTTTAAATGTGAACAAAAACGTGCACCTTCAGCTCCATCTATAACTCTATGATCGTAAGAAAGAGATAATGGAAGCATGATTCTACTTTCATATTTATCTTTTATAAATACTTGTTTTTTTTCTGCTTTACCGACTCCAAGAATAGCAACTTCAGGTTGGTTTATAATTGGAGTAAAAAAACTTCCCCCAATACTTCCTAGACTAGAAATTGTCATAGATCCTCCAAAAAATTCTCTTTTATCAATTTTTAATTCTGCAGAAAGTTTGCTTATCTTTTTTAATTCTTTTCCAAGAGCTGTTATATCTTTTTTTTCTGCGTCTCTAATTTTAGGTACCATTAAGCCATGCGGTGTGTCTACAGCAATTCCTATATGATAATACTTTTTATAGATTATTTGATCTTTTTTTAAATCTAATGAAGTGTTAAAATTTGGGTAATCTTTAAGAGCTTTAACTACAGCCCTGATAATAAAAGCCAATGGCGTAATAGATATTTTTTCTCCACTATATAAATCTCTTAATGATTTTCTAAATAATTCCATTTCAGTAATATCTGCCTCATCGTGCTGTGTGACATGAGGAATTTCATTCCAGGATTTTTGTAAATGCGGTCCTGCAATTTTTTTTATTCTTGGTAAAGATTTTTTTTCGATATCTCCAAAATCTGAATGATTATATTCAGCTAATTTTGTTTCATTTTTTTTTGTTGTTACCTCTGAGAATGAATTTTTAACAAATGTTTTTACGTCTTCCTCACTAATTCTTCCTTCTCTTTGTGATCCTTTTATTAAACGTAAATCAGCTCCTACTTCTCTTGCAAACTTTCTAGTTTTTGGACTAGCACTAATAGTTGGTAAATCTTTTTTTTCCATTGTTATAATACTATAGGTATTGGTTTATCTTTATTAATTTTATACTTTTTAATTGCTTTATCTGCATAAGTTGAGGGTACAAGTTGTTCTTTAGCTAACGCACTTAATGTATATGTCACAATATGTTCTTTATCAACTTCAAAAAATTTTCTTAAGTTTTTTCTGCTATCACTTCTTCCATAGCCATCAGTACCAAAAGAATAAAATGATTTAGATGTATAAGGCCTTATTTGATCAGCAAAGCTTCTCATATAATCAGAAGCTGCAATAATTGGTCCATCTTTTTTATCAAGACATTCCTCCACATAAGACTTCTCAGGCTTTTGATTTGGGTTTAAAAGATTTTTTCTTTCGACTGTCATTCCATCTTTTCTGAGCTCATTAAAGCTTGTCACGCTCCAAACATCACTATCGATATTATATTCATTGCTTAATATTTCAGCTGCAGAAATCATTTCTCTTAAAATTGTTCCGCTGCCCAACAGTTGAACATTTATTTTACCTTTGTTTTTAAATTCTTTAAATAGATACATGCCTTTAAGAATACCTTTTTCACAATTTTTGGGTATTTCTGGATGTTTATAATTTTCATTCATCGTTGTTAAATAATAAAAAATATTTTCTTGTTTATCGTGCATTCTTTTGAGACCATCTTGAAAAATTACAGCAAGTTCATAAGCAAATGTAGGATCATAACTTATACAATTTGGTACTGTAGAAGCTAAGAGATGACTGTGTCCATCTTGATGTTGTAAGCCTTCTCCTGCTAACGTAGTTCTGCCAGATGTTGCTCCAATAAGAAAACCTCTAGTCTGAGAATCTCCAGCTGCCCAAATAAGATCCATTACTCTCTGAAAACCAAACATAGAATAAAAAGTATATACAGGTATCATTTCCAAATCATGGTTAGAGTAAGAGGTTCCAGCAGCAATAAAAGATGACATTGCTCCAGTTTCTGTTATCCCTTCTTCTAACACTTGACCTTTTTTGTCTTCTCGGTATGAACTTAATTGTTCAGAGTCTTCAGGTTCATATTTTTGTCCCTCATGTGCATAAATTCCAATCTTTCTAAAAAAGCCTTCCATTCCAAAAGTTCTTGCTTCATCAGGAATAATTGGAACTAATCTAGGCGCTATATTTTTATCTCTTAATAAATTTGTTAACATTCTTACTAAAGCCATGGTAGTTGACATTTCTTTATCACCAGAAGACTTAAGCATATTTTCAAAAATATCTTTTGAAGGTTTTTTAATTGATTTTGCATAAGATGTTCTTTCAGGTAAATTACCACCAAGTTTCATTCTTCTTTCTTTTAAATATTTAATTTCAATTGATTTTTCATCTGGTTTATAAAACTCAACATTTTTTACTTGTTCATTTGTAAGGGGGATGTCAAAACGATCTCTATAATAAAGTAAGTCTTCTTCTCCTAATTTTTTTTGTTGGTGAGTAATATTTATACTTTCGCCAGATTTACCCATTCCATAACCCTTAATTGTTTTTGCAAGGATTACGGTTGGTTTGTCTTTTGTTTTTATTGCTTCGTTATAGGCTGCAAATACCTTATGTGGATCATGACCTCCTCTATTTAATTTCCATATATCTCTATCAGTCATCGTAGAAACTAAATCTTTTAATTCTGGATATTTACCAAAAAACTTTTCTCTTACATATGATCCATTGTTTGCTTTAAAAGCTTGATACTCTCCATCTACACATTCATTCATTCTTTTAATTAATAATCCTGATTTATCCTTAGCTAATAAATTATCCCAATATGATCCCCACACAACTTTTATGACATTCCAACCTGCTCCTCTGAATATACCTTCAAGTTCCTGAATAATTTTTCCATTACCTCTGACTGGACCATCTAATCTTTGTAAATTACAGTTAATAACAAATATAAGATTATCTAATTTTTCTCTTGAGGCTAAACTTATTGCTCCTAAAGACTCTGGTTCATCTGTTTCTCCATCTCCTAAAAAAGCCCAAATCTTTCTACCTTCATCTTTTATCAATCCCCTATTAATTAAATATTTAGTAAATCTGGCTTGATAAATTGATAAAACAGGTCCTAGTCCCATTGATACAGTAGGGAATTGCCAAAACTTCGGCATTAACCAAGGATGTGGATATGATGATAATCCGTCAGAGTCTACTTCTTGTCTAAAATTTCCTAATTGAGTTGCTGATAATCTTCCTTCTAAAAAAGCTCGAGCATACATTCCAGGAGCACTATGACCTTGAAAATAAACAAGATCACCACCAAATTTATTATTTTTACCTCGCCAAAAATGATTCATTCCCACGTCGTATAAAGTTGCTGCTGAAGCAAATGTTCCAATATGGCCACCAAGTTCGGGGTTTTTTTTATTCGCTTTAACTACCATTGCTGCAGCATTCCATCTAATTAAGGATCTAATTCTTCTTTCTATATTTTGATCTCCAGGAGATTTAGTTTCTAATTCTACAGGTATTGTATTTATATAAGGTGTAATTCTGGTTATTGGTTGACTAGAACCTTCTTTGTAGGCTTCGTCACTTAATCTTTTTAATAGATAGTGGGCACGATCAGTTCCATCTTTTTTTAAAACAGACTCTAAAGAGTCTAACCATTCTCGGGTTTCTGTTGGATCTATATCAATAGACTTTGATTTTGGATAAACCTTTTGTTGCGATTCTTTTGAGACATTAGAGTTTATTGTAGACTCAGCTTCTTTAATAATCTTTTCAGTAATTGGTAATATATTTTCTTCTTTTTTAACTAAATTTGTTTCTTCTTTTTTTATTTTTTTTAAATTTTGCTGATTATCTTCGACTAAAACTAAAACATTTCCTTCTGAAACCTTGTCTCCTATTTTAACTTTTATCTCAGAAATTTTACCATTAATTGGTGAGGGAACCTCTACGCTAGATTTATCACTTTCTAAAGTTACAATTGGGTCATTTTTTTTTATATCATCGCCAATTTTTACTAATATTTCTATTATTTCAACGCTTTCAAAGTCTCCAATATCAGGAACAAGTATTTCAACAGTCATTTTTATAGTTTTATTTATAACACAATTTTATCTTTTTTCAGCCATTTAATTATTATTTATATATTATATGATTCAGTTTATAGAAAATATTGAAAATTTTTTTATTTTTAAAAATAAAAATTTAGATGGTAAGTTTTGGGTTCAAAAAATAATTTTACAAAAATATTTAAAAAAGAATTAAAAATTTCGCTCTAAACACATTGCAATACCCATGCCTCCACCTATGCATAGTGTGGCTAACCCTTTTTTAACATCTCTTCTTATCATTTCATGCAAAAGTGTAACTAAAATTCTTGTCCCTGAGGCGCCAATTGGGTGACCTAATGCGATCGCCCCACCGTTAACATTTACTTTTTCAGCTGGAATTTTTAAATCTTTTATAAACGCTATACTTTGTGATGCAAAAGCTTCATTGGCTTCGATTAAATCTAAATCTTTAACTGACCAATTTGCTTTTTCTAAAGCTTTTTTTGAAGCTGGAATAGGACCTAATCCCATTAAAGACGGGTCAACACCACATGTAGCCCAAGATACTATTCTGGCTAAAGGATCTAAGCCTCTTTTTTCTGCTTCCAAACTATCCATTAAAACAACTGCTGCTGCTCCATCATTTAATCCAGATGAATTTCCAGCTGTTACTGTTCCATTTTCTTTAAAGACAGACTGAAGAGAAGACAGTTTTTCTATAGTAATATTTTCTCTTGGATTTTCATCTTCTATTAAATCTGTTTTAACAATTTCTTTTTTAAATTTTCCCTCTTTAATTGCTTTTTGTGTTTTGTCTTGAGACAAAAAAGAAAAATTATCCTGGTCGAGCCTTGTAATATTTAATTTTTCAGCAACATTTTCTGCAGTTATACCCATATGATAGTTATTGAAAGCATCTAGCAAACCATCTTTGATCATGCTGTCTTCTAAGTTTGATGAAAGTAATTCTTTTTTACCACGTATATCAATTGTATATGGCGCATTTGACATGCTTTCTTGGCCACCGGCAACTAAAATTTTTGAATCATTTAATAATATATTTTGATAACCTGAAATAACTGATCTTAATCCTGATCCACAAACTTGGTTTATTACATAAGCTGTTTTTTCTACTGGGACACCAGCTCCTATTGCGGCTTGCCGAGAGGGGTTTTGACCTGTTCCGGCAGTTAAAACTTGGCCCATGATTACTTCATCAACTTCTTTTGCTTGAACCTTAGATCTTTTTAAAGCTTCTTTAATTACAATCGAACCCATTTGATAACTTGTTAAATCTTTTAAACTTCCACCAAGTTTACCAATCGCCGTTCTTGTGGCAGAGGTTATGACTATATTTTTTGAATTTACATTCATAATCTATTTCAATTTTTAGATGATAATCTAAATTCTTTCAATTAAAATCCAAACAAATGAAAAGTTAAGTATTTAAAACAATATTTTATTAACTAAAAATCAATAATTTCTCTATCATGAGAAATTATCTTTAAATAATAATTTATCTCTGATAATAACTAATGAAATGCGCCTGTAGCTCAACTGGATAGAGCGCTTGGCTACGGACCAGGAGGTTCTGGGTTCGACTCCTAGCAGGCGCGCCACAACTTTTAATTTGCTTACAAAAGAATAAAAAAATTCATCAAATAATTTTAAAAATATAAGAATGTTATTAAAGATAAAATAAGAATTAATAATATTGTTATACCTACTTTTTTACTTGCAGCAAATTTTTTGTAAAAATTTAAAATGTTTTCTTTTAAAGCTAGCTTATTATATCCTTTTTCATAACCAGAAATAATTTTACTTTTTCTTCCTATTTCTAAAAATTTTGATTTACGATGATTATAAATATCCTCTCTACTTAAATTTTTTAATTCAAAAATATTTTTTCTTAAAACTTCTCTTGTTGTTAAAAGCACTTGGTCTCTATTTCTGTGTGCTCCTCCAGGTGGTTCTGGGATGATTTCATCAATTATTCCTTGTTCTAATAAATCATTTGCTGAAAGTTTCATTGCAGTGGCTGCTTCTAAAGATTTAGAAGAATCTCTCCATAAAATAGATGCACATCCTTCAGGAGAAATAACTGAATAAATAGAATTTTCTAACATTATTATTTTATTTGATGATGCTAATGCTATAGCACCACCAGATCCACCTTCTCCTATAATTATAGAGATTGTGGGGACTTCTAAAGACATACAGCATTCTATAGATCTTGCGATAGCTTCTGCTTGTCCTCTTTGTTCTGCTCCAACTCCTGGATAAGCCCCAGGTGTATCTATAAATGTTACTACAGGTATTTGAAATTTATCAGCCAATCGCATTAGTCTTATACATTTTCTATACCCCTCAGGTCTCATCATTCCAAAATTTCTTTTTATTCTGCTATCAAGATCATCTCCTTTTTCTTGTCCTATAACTAACACTGACAGTCCTTCAAAAATAGCAAATCCAGCTATAACAGACTTGTCTTCCCCAAATTGTCTGTCTCCAGATAAGTTTGAAAAATTTGTGAATAAATTATCTATAAAAAATTTAGCTTTTGGTCTGTCTTCATGTCTTGCAACTTGTGTTTTTTGCCAGCTATTAAGATTTGAATAAACTAAAACTAGTTTTTTATCTATTTCTTCTTGAATTTCTAAAATTCTTTTTGTGTCTACTTCTGTAATACCTTCGTTTTTAAAAGGATCCTTGAGTTCAATCAATTCTTCTTCTAGGTTTTTTAAATCTTTCTCAAACTCTAAATAATTTTTCATTAGAATAATAATATAATTAATAATTGACTTTTTCACAAACCTATTAGAATATAAATTTTACGGAAGATACTATTTTAATTAATAGAGCCGAAGGAGCAACCACCCCGGAAACTCTCAGGCAAAAGGACCGTAAAACCATATTAACTCTGGAAAGAGAATAATTTCTCACCAAAGGAGCAAATCTCACCGGTACCAAGACAGAGGGGGTAAAAAAATAGATTGATATGGTAAAAAAATATAGAAAAATAAATAATTTATCTGTTTCTTCAGAATTATTAAACTTCATTAATAATGAACTCTTGCCAGGAACTGGAATTACAAAAAAAAGATTTTGGTATGGTCTGGATAAATGTGTTCACGAACTTTCACCTAAAAATAAAAATTTACTAGAATTTAGAGAAATTTTACAAAAAAAAATAGACATTTGGCATAGGGATAAAAAAAGTAAAAAATTAAATAATAAAAAATATTATAATTTTTTAAAGGAAATTGGATATTTAAAAAAAGAAGGTGGTAAATTTAAAATTAAGACTAAAAACGTAGATAATGAGATCTCAACTATTGCAGGACCACAATTGGTTGTTCCAGTAATGAACTCAAGATATGCTTTAAACGCAGCTAATGCAAGATGGGGAAGTTTATATAATGCTTTGTACGGAACAGATGCAATTTCAGAATTAAATGGAGCAGAAAGAGGAAAAAAATATAATTATATAAGAGGAGAAAAAGTAATAGAATATGCACGTAACTTTCTAGATGCAAATGTACCACTAAAAAAAGGTAGTTGGAAAAATATTTTAAAAATCCCAAAAGTAGAAAATAATAAATTAAGTTTAAGTTTAAAAGATCCAAAACAATTTGTCGGTTACAATAAAAAATCAAATAATCTATCATCTCTTCTATTAAGAAATAATAATCTTCATATAGATATCAAATTTGATCCAAATCATACATTGGGTGGTCTCAAGGATAAGGCTGCAATATATGATATAATTTTGGAGTCAGCTATAACTACAATTATAGACCACGAAGACTCTGTTGCTGCTGTAGATGCAGAAGATAAAGTACTCGGATATAAAAACTGGCTAGGTCTTATGAAAGGTGACCTACAAACTAAAATAAATAAAAATGGAAAAAAAATAGTTAGGAAATTAAAACCAGATAAAGAATATATTTCAGCCGAAGGAAATAAAATAAAATTACATGGAAGATCATTAATGTTAAATAGAAATGTTGGTCATTTAATGACTAACTCCTCAATTTTACTAAAAGATGGATCAGAAATTCCAGAAGGTATAATGGATGCTTTTATAACTACTGCTGCAGCAATTCATGATTTTAAAATTAAAGGTAATTCTAGAACAAATTCTGTTTATATTGTTAAACCGAAAATGCATGGGCCTGATGAAGTTGCTTTTACTAATTTGATATTTGAAAAAGTTGAAAAAGTCTTAGGTCTTAAAAAATACACAATTAAGATTGGAATAATGGATGAGGAAAGAAGAACAACTGTAAACCTAAAAGAATGTGTTAGAGAAGTAAAAAATAGAGTTGTTTTTATTAATACTGGATTTTTAGATCGTACAGGTGATGAAATACATACATCAATGGAGGCGGGAGCAATGATTAAAAAAGGAGACATGAAGTCTTCTAAATGGATTGCTGCATACGAAAATAATAATGTTAATGTGGGTTTAAAATGTGGATTCTCAGGAAAAGCCCAGATTGGAAAGGGTATGTGGGCAGCACCCGATAAAATGGCAGATATGGTTTCTCAAAAAGTTAATCATCCAATGTCAGGTGCTAATTGTGCATGGGTTCCATCTCCTACTGCCGCAACTCTTCACGCGATGCATTATCATCAAATAGATGTTTTTATTAAACAAAAAAATTTAAAGAATAAAATTAAAACTAGAATTTCTGATATTCTTACAATTCCAATTACAACTCGACCTAATTGGTCTATTGAAGAAATCGCTAAAGAACTTGAAAATAATGCACAAGGAATTTTGGGTTATGTTGTTAGATGGATAGATCAAGGTGTAGGTTGTTCAAAAGTACCTGATATTAATAATATAGGATTAATGGAAGATAGAGCAACTTTAAGAATTTCATCTCAACATATAGCTAATTGGATTCATCATGGTATTTGTAGTAAAGAAAGAGTAATAAAAACTATGAAAAAAATGGCAAAAATTGTAGATAAGCAAAATATTAAAGATCCTGATTTAAAAGGTTACGCTTCATATAAAACAATGTCTGGTAATTATGATAAATCTATTGCTTTTAAAGCCGCGTGTGAACTTATATTTCATGGAAGAAACCAACCTTCAGGATATACTGAGCCTATTCTTCATTTAAACAGAATCTTAAAAAAAATTTAACTAATACCTGTCCTATTTTTAAAAGCTGAAAATAAAGTTCCATCGTCAAGAAATTCTATTTCTCCACCAACTGGTAAACCTTGTGCTAATTTAGAAATTTTAACATTGCTATCTTTTAAACTATCCTGGATATAATGAGCTGTAGTTTGCCCTTCCACTGTTGCACTTGTAGCAAGTATTATTTCATTAATTGAGTCATTTTTTACTCTTTTAATTAAAGCTGAAATTAATAAACTATCTACATTTTTATTTTCTATAGAAGATAATGTGCCTCCCAAAATATGGTAATAACCCTTGTATATTCCTGTATTTTCTATAACCCACATATCAGCTATATTTTCCACAACACAAATCTTGTCAAACTTTTTTTGATTACAATCACATTCACGATCTTTAGATTTAAAGTTTCCACACTCCATACATCTTACAACATTTTTATAAACTTCTGCCAAAGTTCTAGACAAAGGTTTGATTAAATCTTCTCTATTATTTATCAATTTGAGGGTAATTCTTTTTGCTGATTTTGGACCCAAACCTGGTAATTTAGAAATTAATTTAACTAATTTTTCTATTTCAATTATATTATTACTCATCAAATTAAAATGGAAATTTAAATCCAGAAGGCAAATTTAAGCCACCTGTAATTTTAGATATTTCTTCAGATGTTTTTATTTTAATTTTTTGTTTTGCATCATTATGTGCTGCAACTATAAGATCTTCTAACATTTCTTTGCTTTCAGAAAATATTTTTGGATCAATAAAAATTTTTTTTAATTCATTATCTCCATTTAAAACTATCTTAACTGCATCTCCTCCAGATACACCTTCAGCTTCAATTTTCTTAATATTATTTTGAGTTTCACTCATTTTTTCTTGCATCTTTTTAGCTTTAGACAAAACTTCTGAAAAATCATTCATAAATTTATTTATCCTCTTCTATTTTTAACAATTCAGCATCAGAAAAATTTTTTTTGAAATCATTGTAAATTTTTCCTTTTTTTTCATCTGCTATCAATTTTTTTTTTTTAACAATGTTCATTTCTGCAAATGTCTTCTGTCCTTTTTCCTTAGTAAGAGATATGATCCATCGTTTACCCGTCCATAATAGCAATTTGTCGGTTAAATTTCGAATAAAATCCTTTCCTAAATTTTCATTAAAACTTATATCAATTTTTCCTTGAGAAAATTTAACTAAATTAACATTTCTTTCTAAATCAAACTTGAGTTCTATCTCTCTTTCTTTTGAAGCAATCTTAATCAGCTCTTCAAAATTATTAATCGATAAAAAAGCTTTATTATTTTCTTTATCTTCATTTTTAATACTAGGTTCAGTTTTTGTTTGTATAATATTTTTCAATTGATCAGATTTAATATTTTTTTCTTTCTCAGTAGTAGCATCTTCTTTTTGAGTTGATGAACTAATTATATTTGTGTCATCTAAATTTTCTCCACTTTGATTAATCTTGTTTATCACTTCATCAAAACTTGGCATCTCTTTTAAATGAATTAATCTTATTACGATCATCTCTAATGACAAAAATTGATTAGAAACAACTGATAATTCTTGAATGGCCTTTAATGTAAACTGCCAAAAAAGTGTTAAAGTTTTTATATTAATTGTTTTGGATATATCTTTAATGTTAGCTAACTCTGCTTCAGAAATTGACAAATCAGAGTCAAATTCACCTAAATCTTTTTGTCTAATAAGTAAATATATTATTTCTAAAAAATCGTTAAGAAAATTTGATGGATCAAGTCCCTCATCAATCATTTCTTTTAGATGATGAAGTGCAGATTTTTTTTCACCCTCAAAAATAAATTTTATCAACTCAAGAGTTTTTGATCTATCTGCTATTCCTAGCATTTTTCTAACAAACTGATCATCAATTTCACTATTATTGAAATTTTGGCTTATTATTGATCTATCTAATAATGATAATGAATCTCTTACAGATCCTTCTGCTGCTTTTGAAATTAAAATTAAAGCTTTGTCAGAAATTTTACAATTTTCTATTTTTGCAATTTTTTTTAAATACTCAAATAAAATCTGAATACTAACTCTATGCAAATCAAATCTTTGGCAACGAGATATAATTGTAAAAGGAATCTTTTTAATTTCTGTAGTAGCAAAAATAAATTTAAGATATGGTGGTGGTTCTTCCAAAGTTTTAAGTAGTCCATTAAACGCTTGCTTTGAGAGCATATGAACTTCATCAATTATAAAAATCTTATATTTTGCACTGGTAGGGTTATATCTAGAAGACTCAATTAACTCTCTTATATCATCAATTCCAGTTTTTGATGCAGCATCCATTTCTAATACATCTAAATGCCTAGAGTCTGAAATTTCATCACAATCTTTACATGTGCAAATTTCATTATCCTTATTTAAAATAAATTTTTTTTTACAATTAATAGCTTTAGCTATTAATCTAGCTGTTGTAGTTTTCCCTACTCCTCTTATGCCAGTTAATAAAAATGCATTTGGTAGTTTTTCTAATTTTATAGAATTTGTTATTGTCTGCACCATAATATCTTGGCCTATTAATTCGTTAAAATTTTTTGGCCTATATTTTGTTGCTAAAATTTTATGAATATTTGTTTTCATTTTTTTATAGGAGGTTAAACAATAACCTGAAAAATTTCGTTATGGCTGCTTCTTTTCAGACCTGACCTATTACCGAAATTATCACCTATTGCCAACCTCCAATGATATTATATCAGCATAAATTTAAGAACTACAATAATGAATATAATTAAAAAAAAACTAATATTTAGATCTGAACTTTGCTGCCTCGTATACTCCTAGAATATCTAGTTTTTCTGTGTGGAAACCAAGCTCTTCTAAAGCCTTTTGTAGGCGAGGATCTTCAATATGACCCTCTATATCTAAGTAAAAGTTAACTTGATCAAATGTATTTCTGGCTGAAAAGCTCTCTAGTTTACATAAATTAACATTATTTGTAGCAAAACCGCCAAGAGATTTATAAAGAGCAGCAGGAAGACTTTTAAGCCTAAATATACAACTAGTGATATACTTTTTATTTTCAAAATCTGGATGCTTTACGTCATTAGACATGATGAGAAATCTAGTTACGTTCCCTTTTTCATCTTCTATATTTGATTTTATAATTTCTAATTTATAAATCTCAGCTGCCAACTTAGAAGCGATTGCAGAATCACTTTGGTCTTTTTTTTCTGAAACAAATTTAGCTGACCCAGCCGTATCTGAAGAAATAATAGGTTGTAATTTATTTTCTTCTATAAATTTTTGACATTGGCCAAGTGCTTGAACATGACTTCTTACAGTTTTAATATTTTTTAATTTAGTTCCTTTTGAAGCAAGTAAATGATGATTAACTTTTTGAAAATGCTCAGCATGAATTTGTAATTTATACTTAGGTATAAGATAGTGTATGTCAGCAACTCTACCAGATAAAGAATTTTCTATCGGTATTACTATTTTATAATTTGAATCTAATTTTGCTATTTTAAAAGTCTCTTCAAATGTAGAACAAGGAATAATTTCAGCGTCAGGAAAAATTTCTAAACAAGCAATATGTGAATATGCTCCTGGCTCTCCTTGAAAAGCTGCTTTTATTTTTTTAGTCATTCTTTGCCATTTCCTTTTCTACTTCAATTAAATTTTCTTTTGTATCAACACTAAGTGGTATGGTTTTGCTTAATCCTGTTTTAAAAACAAATTTATTTTCCATAGCTCTCATTTGTTCTAAATTTCTTTCCATTTCTTTTTTAGATCTTGGTGTATTAATATATCTTTTAATTGATTCAGAGGTAAATGCATAAATTCCTATATGATGATAAATTTTAGTTATATTTTTACTTTCTCTAAAAAAATCTTCTACATCAACAAAATTTTTTAAATCTAATTTATTTTTAACTTGAACTTTTACAACATTTTTATTTACTATATCCTCTTTTTTTAAAAAAGAACATAGGGTACATATATCACACTGGTTTGTCTTAATATAATTTGCTACTTTTGAAATGGAATCTACTTTTATATTTGGCATATCACCCTGTAAATTAATTATAAATTTAACTGTTTTTGACATTTTCTTTTCAAATGCTTCAAAAACTCTATCAGTGCCTGTAGGATGATTCTGATTTGTTAAAATAAAATTTCCATTATTTTTTTTTACAATATCTGCAATTTCATTATCTGGAGTAGCTACAAAAACTTCTCCTACGTCTGATTCTTTTGCTTTATTCATTACATGAACAATCATTGGTAAACCGTTGATTTTTGATAAAGGTTTGTTGGGGAATCTTTTGGCATTCAATCTAGAAGGAATTATTATTACAGTATCTGACATAAATGCTTAAAAGTGCGTCTAACAGTCACAAAATATTTGATTTCTTTGTCTTTATTTTTATGACTCATGGTATATGTTTACTTGCTTAAAAGAATAAACATATGAATTTTTTTGAAATAAGTAAAATTTTTTCTGCAGTTCTATTAACAATAATCGTTGTAATGGGAATAAATAAAGTTGCTGATTACGTTTTTGCCGTTCAAAAACCAGAAAAGGCAGCTTATTTAGTTCCTGAACCAGAAGAAACCACCAGCACGAAAAGTGTTAGTAACGACTCTAGCATGGAAAGTATTAAAAATTTATTAGTATCAGCAAATATAGAAGATGGTAAAAAAGTATTTAAAAAATGTGCTGCATGCCACAGTATAAATAAAGGTGGCAACAATAAAATGGGGCCAGCACTTTGGAATGTTGTGGATAGAAAATTTGGTGCTGTAAATGAATATAAATATTCAGCAGCATTGTTAAATTATGAAAAAAATTGGACTTTTGATGAACTAAATGCATTTTTGATTAATCCAAAAGGACACATTAAAGGTACGAAAATGGCTTTCGCTGGACTTAAAAAAGAAGAGGATAGAGCTTCTGTAATATTATATCTAAACGAAAATAGTGACAACCCAAAACCAATTCAATAAATTATTTAATTAAAGCTTTTCAAAACAATAGAGTAAAATACTTTTTTGTAGGTGGCATCTGTTAACAGCTTGTTGCCAAACTACTGATTGCTTTCCATCAATTATATCACCCGTAACCTCATGTCCTCTGCTCGCAGGCAAGCAATGTAAAAAGATTGCATCTTTATTTGTAAATTTCATCAAATTTTTATTAACTTGATACTTTTTAAAATCATTAAGTTTTTTTTTTTTATTAACTTTGTCATTAAGACCTATAAATTTATCAGCAAAAACTACATCTGCACTTTTAATTGCTTTTTTGGGATCATTATAAATACTTATCTTATTTTTAGTTTTTTTTATTAAAGATAATATACTTCTATTTGGCATATATTGTTTTGGCGTACCTATCTTTAGAGAAAAAGAAAACTTAATTGATGCTTCAATCAAACTGTTTAAAACGTTATTGCAATCCCCAATCCAACTAATATTCAGTTTTGATATTGGTTTTTTTTTTATTTCTTCAATTGTAAATATATCAGATAAAATTTGAGTAGGATGAGATGTTGGGCTTAGTCCATTAATAATTGGAATTTCCATATATTTTCTAAATTCTTGCATTTTTTTATCAGAGTCGGTTCTAAACATAAATATATCACCGTAGTTAGACAAAATTTTTGCAGTGTCGTGAATAGACTCTCCTCCTATACCTAAATGTATCTCATCATTTCTTAAGTTAAGTGCCCCACCTCCTAGTTGTCTTATTGCAAGATAAAAACTTAATCTTGTTCTTAAGCTTGATTTTTCAAACATTTGTATTAGAAATTTTCCTTTTAAAGGCTTGTCTTGATCTGGATCTAGAAGATTCAATTTTCTTCTTTTTAATTTTCTTTTTTTAGCATCAGAAATAATTTTTCTAAGATCTAATTTTGAAATATCTTTAATATTTAAAAAATTTTTCATATTTTTTTTATTCTTCACAAACTTCATTTATAATTTTAATTGCTAAATCTATTTCTTTTTTATTTACTGTAAGTGGTGGAAGCAATCTTATTACGTTTTCGCTAGCTCTAATTGTTAGAAGTTTTTTATCCATTAGTCTTTTAATAAAATTAGTTTGATCAGAAAATAATTGCACTCCAATTAATAAACCAAGTCCTCTAATTTCTTTAATAATGTGAGGATGTTTAATTCTTAATTTTTCTAATTCACTATGAAAATATTTTGAAATTTGTTGAACTTTTTTAAGAAATCCTTTTTTAAATATCACATCAAGCACGGCATTACCTACACTCATTGCTAAAGGATTTCCTCCAAAAGTAGAACCATGTGTCCCAGGAGTCATTCCTGAGGCTACCTTTTTTGTCATTAAAACTGCACCAATCGGAAAACCACCTCCAATTCCTTTAGCAATTGGCACAATATCTGGTTTAACATTTGCATGTTCGTATGCAAAAAATTTTCCTGATCTTCCTATCCCACACTGAACTTCATCAAGAATCAAAAGAATTTTTTTCTTATTACAAAGTTTTCTTAAATCTCTAAGACACCAATCTGGTATAACTTTGATGCCTCCTTCCCCCATAATAGTTTCGATCATGATGGCAGCAGTTTTTTTTGTAATAGATTTTTTTAGTGATTTGTGGTCACCAAATTCAAAATGATCAAAACCATCGACTTTAGGATAAAAACCTTCAGTCATTTTTTTTGAACCACTAGCAAAGATTGCAGCAATAGTTCTTCCATGAAAAGAATTTTTAATACAAAGAATTCTATTTTTTTGCGGTTTACCGATTGAATAAAAGTATCTTCTTGCAGCTTTAATCGCTGCCTCAGTTGCTTCCGCACCACTATTTTGAAACATAACGTAGTCAGCAAATGTTTTGTTGGTCAATCTTTTGGCCAACTTTTCTCCTTCAGGAATAATAAAAGAGTTTGAGACATGCCAAACTTTTTTTACTTGTTTGTTAATTGCTTTAATTAAATATGGGTTTGAATGGCCTAAAGAATTCACTGCAATTCCTTGCACAAAATCTAAATATTTTTTTCCATTTGTTGAATAAAGATAGGATCCTTTTCCTTTTTTGAAAGAAATTTTTCTTCTATTATAATTTTTAACTAAAAAGCTCATAATTAAATTTATTTTAAGATTTTATTTTATAGCCTTTTTTAAATAAAATATAGGCAACAAGCCAAGTAAAAAAAGATATTAAGATTAAATAAATCATTCCAAACTTTAAAGAACCATCTGAAATACCTAAAAATCCATATCTAAAACCGTCTATCATATAAAAAAATGGATTTATTTCACTAACATTTTTTAAAATATTTGGCAGCTTATCTATTGTATAAAATGTTCCAGATAAAAAAGATAATGGAACAATTATAAAGTTAGTTACCGAAGCCATTTGATCAAATTTTTCACTCCATAAACCAGCTATAAACCCTACCGAACCTAAAATAAATGAAGATAGAAGAGTATAAATAATAATATAAAAAATATTAAAAAAATTCATTTCAATTATTAATGAAAATACAACTACAGATATTGAGGCAATCATAATACTTCTAGTTGTGGCTGCTAAAACAATTGCTAAAGTTACTTCAGCCGCTGACAAAGGTGCATAAAGCACATCAACTATATTTCCTTGCATTTTTCCAATCACTATAGAAGAAGATGAATGAGAAAAAGACTGTTGAATAATCTGCATAGCAATAAGGCCAGGTGCTAAAAAATCAATAAAAGGATAACCTAAAACTTCACCTCTAAAATTTCCAATAGATAATGATAGCACCATCAAAAATAGTAAAGATGTAACTATTGGAGATAGTAAAGTTTGAGCCCAAACTACAAAAAATCTAAGAACTTCTTTTTTATACAGTGCAAAAAATCCTAGCCAGTTGATTAAGCCAAATCTTCTTACTCCAATTTTATATTTTTTATTAGTTTGAACCATAAATAAAATTAATAAGCCTTATATATTTAAAAACGATAAAAAAATGTGTAAAACTCAAAAAAAATAGGTTTTTTTTCAATTTTAAGCTTTATTTCAACCTATATAATGTATAATTTAATTGAAAATACACTATATATAGGTATTAATTAAAATAATGAGCTGGACACCAGAAAGAGAAAGTAAACTAAGAGATCTTTGGGCTAAAGGTCATACAGCAAGTCAAATTGCTGAAGCAATTGGTGCAACTACTCGAAATGCGGTTATTGGAAAAGCTCATAGACTAAATTTAGCATCTAGAACGAATTCTTTAAGAAGCTTTAATGTTAGAAATAAAGATAAAGATCAAAAAAATAAAGAAATAAATAGTGGAAGGGTGAGCAGAAAAGTAAAATTCAAATCACTACTATTAGATAAAAATTTTGAACCAGAGAATCCTAAATCTCTAGAACAACTTGATGATGAAACTTGTAGATGGCCACTAGGGCATCCAGATGAAAATGATTTTCATTTTTGTGGAAGAACATCAGAAAAAAATTTTTCTTATTGTAAGCTACATGTTCTATATGCATTTCAGCCTAAGAATGCAAAAGAGGAAGATGTAATAACAGATGAAGATGTTCCTAAATTTATTGAAAAGAAGATAAAGTCAGCCTAATTTTTTTATTAAGATAAACTTTGAATTTTTTTAATTAATTCCTCATTAATTTTTCTAGAATTTAAATCTAATCTATTTTTATGTCTTCTCTCTCCAGGTAAACGAACTCCTTTCATTGAGGACAATTTTTGAAAAAATTTATCTGCATGTAAATCCCAGCCAGATCCTGCAATTTTCTCAGGTGAAATTGCTAATATAAACTCTCCTCCACTAGGTGGTCCGCCATCATTATTATCTTTAGCAGCTGTTTCAAAACTAAAATTATCTCCAACTAAAGCTCCAGCTAACAGCTCTACCATCATTGCTATTCCTGATCCTTTATATCCACCAAATGGAAGTAAAACTCCACCGTCTGCTATTTCAGCTGGATCAGTAGTTTCTTTTCCATCTTTATTTAATCCTGTCCCTAAAGGAACTTTATGTCCCTCTCTTTTAGCAACTTGAACTTCTCCCATTGCCATTGATGCGGTTGCCATATCGTAAACGACAGGAGTTTTACCTGGTCGTGGCCAAGCAAAAGAAATAGGGTTTGTTCCAAATAATGGTTTAATTGCACCAGCAGGAGCAACAGCAGGCTTGTATGAAGTGCAAGCGAAAGCAACTAAGCCCTCTTCT
>NZIO01000032.1 GCA_002689925.1 Candidatus Pelagibacter sp. | reverse complement strand
TTTGAAACTCATCTGTTAAAATATTAATTTTGTCAGTTATTTTTTTAATTTCGATTTTAGTTTTTGTTTCTAGCAAGTTTTCATTAGTTAATAATGGAATTGTATTTTTAGTTTTTGTAAGAAGTTTTAAAAGTTTATCTTTATTTTGTGAATCTATATTTGGTGAATTTTTAATTTTATTAAAGTATTTTTCAATATTTTTTCCTTCAATTTTAATAACAGAAGTGCTCTTGAGTTCCCTTTCATCTATTGGAAATAAATACTTTAATGAACGTAATGATTCGTTGACTTTTGCGACTTGACAGAGTTCGTTGGCCGATTTTGGGTAGAAGGATTTTGCCATATCCCATGAATAATAGAGCCATACTAATAATAAAAAGCTACTTCCAACAATTACCCAATGTGTTCCTCCTTTAGCCTTTTCAGGATTTCCAAAAACAGCGTCAACCTTTTCAGTTTTAATTAATTTTCTTCCATATAGTATGCAACCGATTACGGCAAAAATAGTTAAAAATGTTAAAATTCCTGTAATCATTTTAAATATCTTTACCCATAATTTCTTCTTCCATATCCCAAATCATGCTTAAGATTTCTTCTCTTTTGCTATTAAAATCTTTATTTTTTTTAATTTCCCTTAAGTCTCCATTTAATCCCATCGATGCAAATGGTAGTTTATATTCTTTATGTATCCGCCCAGGTCTTGGTGCCATTACGTATAATCTTTCTCCAAGTAATAGAGCTTCTTCAACAGAGTGAGTAATTAAAATAATTGTTTTTCCAGTTTCTTTCCAAATTTTTAGAACTAAAGATTGCATTTTTTCTCTAGTTAAAGCATCTAATGCACCTAACGGTTCATCCATTAAAATTAGATCTGGATCATTAATTAGACATCTTGCAAGAGCAACTCTTTGCTGCATCCCTCCAGACAATTGGTAAGTTGGTGTATTTCCAAATCCTTGTAATCCTACGATTTCTAACCACTCTTCAACTTTTTTTGTAGTTTTAACAGGATCTTCTTTTTTCATCCTTAAGCCGAAGTTTACGTTTTCAGCAACAGTTAACCATTCAAACAAAGCACCTTGTTGAAAAACCATTCCCCTCTCAACACCAGGGCCATTGATTTCATTTCCACCTAAAACAATCGAACCAGATGTAGGTCTAAGAAAGCCAGCTGCAATATTTAATAAAGTTGTTTTCCCACAACCTGAAGGACCAAGAACTGTTAAGAGTTCTCCTTTTTTAAGCGTAAAATTTAAATCTTTTAATGCATGAACAGTTTCCCCCTTCGGAGTCTTAAAAATCATGTTTAGATTTTGAGAAACTAGATCACTCATAAAAAATATTATATTAAAATTCTTATTAAAAAAATAGGCACCAATTTATTCAATTGGCGCCTATCCTTATTTTATCTTTTCCTTTAAATTATAAAGGTAAATAACTAGTATCTACAGCTCCACCAGGAGTTCCCATTCCTTTAAGAAAACCATCAAGGTTACCACTTTCCATAGATGTTTTAGTTTCAGCAGGTGTTAAAAATTTAAATCCACCTATTGTGTCTTTCATATCACCAAGTTTCATTTCAGCATCTTTAGCTATAACATTCAGGTCAGATTTACCTGCTCTGTATCTAGCATTAGCTTCATGAGTCACTTCTATGAAAGTTCTAACCATTCCTGGGTTTTCTTTCATAAATTTCGTAGTAACAGATGTAATATCGATACCTAAGATACCCGCATCACGAGCTTCTTGAACTGTTAAAAGTCTTGTACCAACAGTTAGTGCTGATTTTATAGAGTTACCACCAAATAGACATGCCATAACAACATCACCTGCAACTATTGCAGCAGCTCCTTCTTCGGGATCCATTTGAATAATTTCCATTTTGTTTCTATCAGCGCCTACAACTTTCATACTTTCATCAAAAACATACTCAGCCATTGTTCCTAGTGGAACAGCAACTTTTTTGCCTTCTAACTCTGAACCATTAGCTTTTGTAATTCCAGAAGCTTTAGATGTAATACAAGTTGTACCACCCATTCCATATTCCATAGCAATATCAACTAGCTTTAAAGGTGCATTAGATTTAACTGCGTTTATAAATGGTACTAAACCTTGTGAGTAAGAAATATCTATATCTCCTGCTAACATAGCGTCAGTCATTGCTCCACCATTTGCAAAGTTTGTCCATTTAACTGGAACACCTAACGCGTCATCAAAAAGTTTTTTTACTTTATCTTCTTGATTAGGAGTAGGCCATTCTAAGAAGAATGCAACTCTTACTTCATTAGCAGCTGAAAAAGCTACTGACATACTTAAAGTAAAAGCAACTATACTTCCTAGTATCATTGTTATTATTTTTTTCATATTTTCCTCTTAATAGTTATTAAGTTAATGGGCTATTTAAATAGAAATAGAGGAAGAAGTAAAACAAAATAATATACCACCTACGGTTGTACTAATTTAACTTTTATTGGTAGTTTTAATTAAAAAGATAGTCTACAAATTATTTTAAAAAAAAATTATGAGCTCAGACAATATATCTAAAGTACCTAACTCATTACAAGAGCACTGGATGCCTTTTACGGCAAATAAAGATTTTAAAGAAAATCCAAGACTTATCACAGAAGCTAAAGGAGTTTATATAAAAAATCATAAAGGTAAAACTATGATTGATGCAAGCTCTGGATTATTTTGTAACCCTCTAGGACATGGAAGAAAAGAAATTACTAACGCAGTAACAAAACAATTGGAGACTTTAGATTATTGCCAACCATTTCAACAAGGCTTTGGTGGATCTTTTGAGTTAGCTACTAAAATTGCTAGACATACACCAGGTGATTTGAATAGAATTTTTTATACAATTTGTGGATCTACAGCAGTAGAAACTGCAATTAAAATTGCAATAGCTTACCATAGAGCTAAAGGTGATGGAAAAAGATTTAGATTTATAGGTAGAGAAAGAGGTTATCATGGAATGAATATTGGAGCTACCACAGTAGGAGGTATGATTAATAATGTTAAAACATTTGCAAGTGTTTTAATGCCTGGAGTACTTCATATGAGACATACTCATTTACCTGAGCATAAATTTATAAGTGGTCAACCTGAAACAGGAGCAGAACTAGCTGATGATTTAGAAAGAATTTGTGCAAATTTTGGTGGAGAAAATATTGCAGCTTGTATAGTTGAACCTGTTGCCGGATCTACTGGAACACTAGTTCCTCCAAAAGGCTATTTACAAAAATTAAGAAAAATTTGTGATAACCATGGAATATTATTAATTTTTGATGAAGTTATAACTGGATGGGGAAGATTAGGATCCGCTTTTGCTTCCCAAGAATTTGGAGTAACACCAGATATAATGACGATGGCTAAAGCTACAACTAATGGAGTTGTTCCTATGGGTGTAGTTGCTTCAAAAGAAGAAATTTATGATTCAGTTATAGATGCAGCACCAAAAGGTTCTGTTGAATTATTTCATGGTTACACTTATTCAGGCATCCCTGTTGCAGTTGCTGCTGGATTGGCTGTTCAAGATATTATTGAAAAGGAAGATATTTTTAACAGAGCAAAAAATTTATCTCCTTATTTTCAAAAAGGATTATTTTCTCTGCAAGACCTTGAGTCTGTAGAAAATATCAGAGGTTATGGAATGATGGGTGGTATAGACATGAAGTTAAATACAAAACCAGGTAAAGCTGGCTTTGAATGTTTTAAAGCATGTTATGAAATTGGTGTTAATTTTAAAGCAACAGGAGACTGTTTAATTATTGCACCTCAGTTTATCTGTGAAGAAAAACATATTGATGAGATTATTGATAAACTAAGAACTGGTATTACTAACTATCAAAAAAATCAAAAAAACTAGCAATCAGACTAGTTAATCAATAAAGGTAGATTATGAAAATAGGGGTTCCTAAAGAAATTAAACCACAAGAAAATCGAATTGGATTAACCCCAAGCAGCATTAAAACTTTAATATCAGAAGGCCATGAAGTTCTAATAGAGAATAATGGTGGTTTTGAAGCAGGTTTTGAAAACGATCAATATCTTAAAGCTGGAGCAAAAATTATAGATAAGGCAGAAGATATTTTTAATGATGCAGATATTATAGTTAAGGTTAAAGAACCTCAGCCAAATGAAGTTAAAATGATTAAAGAAAATCAAATTATGTTTACTTATCTTCATTTAGCAGCAGCAAAAGAATTAACTGAAGGTTTAATAAAATCTAAAGGAGTTTGTGTAGCTTACGAGACAGTGACAGATGACAATGGAAGGTTACCACTTCTTGCTCCAATGAGTGCAGTTGCTGGAAGGATGTCTGTTCAAGCAGGAGCACACTGTTTAGAAAAAAATCAAAATGGAAGAGGTCTTTTGTTAGGAGGCGCCCCAGGAGTTGAAGGAGGGACTGTTGTAATTCTTGGTGGTGGTGTTGTTGGAGAAAATGCTGCTTTAATTGCTACAGGCATGAAAGCAAAAACTTATATAGTGGACAAATCTGAGAAAAGATTAAAACAACTAACTGAAATATTTGGTAATAAAATTATTCCTCAACAAAGTGATAAGGTTAACTTAAATGAACTAGTATCTGAAGCTGATCTCTTGATTGGTGGTGTTTTAATTCCTGGAGCAGAAGCCCCAAAGTTAGTAACAAAAAATATGTTAAAATTAATGAAGAGAGGATCGGTAATAGTTGATGTTGCAATAGATCAAGGAGGATGTGTAGAAACTAGCAAACCTACAACTCACAGTAAACCAACATTCATAGTTGAAGATGTTGTTCATTATTGTGTAGCAAATATGCCTGGGGGAGTTCCAAGAACATCAACAATTGCATTGAATAAAGCAACACTACCTTTTTTAATTAATCTTGCTAATAAAGGTTATGAAAAAGCTTTAATAGAAGACAAGAATTTTTTAGCTGGGCTAAATGTACACAAAGGTATGGTTACATATAAAGCAGTTGCAGATATACTTGGTTACGATTTTATTTCCCCAGAAAAAGCAATCACAATTTAATTTAAGATGGAAAATAAAATACCATCTAGCGCAAAAGTTGTTGTGATAGGTGGCGGCGTTATAGGTTGTTCTGTTGCTTATCATTTAGCAAAATTTGGATGGAAAGACACTATACTTATAGAGAGAGATCAACTTACATCAGGAACTACATGGCATGCAGCTGGTTTAGTTAGTCAACTTGGTCCATCAGCAGGTATAACCAAAATAAGAAAGTATTCATTAGAATTGTACAAAAAATTAGAAAAGGAAGTAGATTTTTCTAGTGGTTTAAAATTAAATGGTGCTCTTTCTATAGCAACAACCCAAGGAAGATGGCAAGAACTTTTAAGACAAGCTACTACAGCTCAATTATATGGAGTCAATGTTGAAATTTTAAATATTAAACAAATAAAAAAAATTTATCCTGTAATCAATGAAGAAGGAATATTGGGAGGAATATTTATGCCAGGCGATGGGCAAGCAGACCCAGTTGGCGTAACAAATCTACTTGCAAAAGCTGCAAGAAAAGAGGGTGTTAAGATATTCCAGAATACTCCAGCTAAAAAAATTCTTACTAAAAATGGTAGAATTAATGGTATTGAATTAAAAGATCAAATAATTGAATGTGATTATGTAGTTTTAGCTACAGGTATGTGGTCCAGGCAAATAGGCGAGGACATGGGTGTAAGCATCCCTCTATATCCAGCTGAACATTTTTATATAATCACTGAAGCAATAAAAGATCTTCCTAAGAATATACCAGTCCTAAGAGATTTTGATGATAGCTTATATTTGAAAGAGGATGCTGGTAAAATGCTAATTGGTATATTTGAAGGTAAATCCATCCCTGCATTCAACAAAAATAATAGAGTTCCTGAAAATTTTTCATTTGGAGAGTTTCCAGAAAATTTTGAACATTTTGAACCTTATTTAAAAGCATCATTAAAAAGAGTACCAATTTTAGAAAAAACAGGAATCAGAAAATTTTTTTCTGGCCCAGAATCATTTACTCCTGATACAAATTCATTGTTGGGAGAAGTTCCAGAGATTAAAAATTTATTTGTATGCTGTGGTTTAAATAGTATTGGAATTGGTAGTGGAGGAGGTGTTGGAAAGGTTACTGCTGAATGGATGATGACAGGTCATATTAACGAAGATCTTTTTATTTATGACATAAAAAGATTTGAAAAATTTCATTCAAAATTAAGTTTTATAAAAGAAAGAATTACAGAAACACTTGGGGATTTATATGGAATGCATTGGCCATTTAAACAACCAAAAACATCTAGAAATCAAAAAATTTTACCTTATCATGAAGAATTAAAAGAAAGAGGAGCATGTTTTGGTGTTTCTGGAGGATATGAAAGACCAATGTGGTTTGCACTTAATAAAGATAAAGCAGAGTATAAATATAGTTATAATTATCAAAATTGGTTTCCTTCAGCAGAGTTTGAAACAAAAAATACAATAAAAAATGTTGGGCTTTTTGATCTTACTCCTTTTTCTAAATTTGATTTGAAAGGTGAAAAATCCCATGATGAACTTCAACGATTGTGTACGGCAAATATTAAAAACAAGATAGGAAATACAACATATACACAAATGTTAAATAAAGATGGTGGAATAGAGACAGATTTAACTGTTGTTTGTTTAGAAAAAAATTATTTTAGAATAATTGGTCCAGCAGCTACACGAGAACATGATAAATTTCATATTAAGAAACATTTATCAAAAGGTTTTAAATTAAAAGACGTTACAGAAGATTATTGTTGTCTTGGATTATTTGGTCCAAAAAGTAGAAATTTAGTTTCTAAAATAAGTAGTGAAGATTATTCTAATAATAATTTTAAATTTGGAACTGGAAAATACGTAAATATATCTGGGATTAAAGTTTGGATTCAAAGATTATCTTATGTTGGTGAATTAGGATTTGAATTATATATTGAGACAAACCTAGCTAAGAAAATATACGACATAGTAATACAAGAAGGAAAAAAACATAAACTTTCTCATTGCGGAATGCACGCAATGGATATTATGAGAATGGAAAGTGGTTTTTTACATTGGGGACATGATATTTCGCCAGAAGAAAATCAATATGAGGCAGGTTTAAATTTTACCATTAGTTTTAAAAAGAAAATAGATTTTATTGGGAAAGATTCATTAATAAAAATAAAAAATAAAAAACAATTAAAGAGATTTGTTATTCTATCATTAAAAAATAGTAAGCCTGGCTTTCCTTTGCTTTTACATTATGAACCTATTTATTTGGATAATAAAATTATAGGCAACACTACTTCTGGCAATTTTTCTTTTAATTTTAACAAAAATTTGTCCTATGGTTATATCAATAACGATGTGTCAGAAAAAGATTTAGCCAATAAGAAACTGTATATAGAAGTTGAAAAAAAGATGTATGAAGCAATAATTCATCATAAACCACTTAAACAAAATAATTTTAAAATAATTTAATTTAATCTTAATATTTACTTTTTTGTTTAATCTGCTTAAATATATTATGCGTAAAATAAATAAATATAATTTTTTTCAAAAAGGAGAAAGCTCCTCTAATGAATTTAAAAATTCTAATGTTTTTAATTTAAAACAAAAAATAAAGATAGAAGAATCTCAAGAAAAAAAACAAACTATCAAAAACATAATACTCTTTATTATCGTAATATTTTTTTTGAGTTTATATTTATATATTTAAAATGTTTCAAAAAAAGATTTGTGTAATTTGTCCAAGAATGGGTATGGGAGATCTAGTATCTTTTCTTGCGCATTTTAAAACCATTTATAAACAAAAAAAACAAAAATTAATTATCATTACTAAAGAAAGTACTTCAGCTAAACAAATTTTGGCAAAAGAGTATTTTTTTGAAAGAATTATTTATCTGCCAAAAAGAAAAAGAGGTTTGATTAATTTTTTTTCACATATTGTAGATTTTTTTAAACTTTGTTTTTTAATCAAAAAAACTTGTTGTGATGAAGTTTTTATATTACATGCATCTAAGAGGTATGCCATAGCATCTAAAATTGCTGGTATTAAAAAAATTTATGCGCCAGGATTTAGATTACAGAAATTTTTTATTAATTCCAAAAATAGAATTTATAATAACTTTTTTGATCAATCGATGCATCCAAGAGATGAAAGTGAAAATTTGATAAAAAAGATATATTCTATAAAAAATTTAGAAGAAAATTATTTTAACAAAGATGAATCAAACTTACCTAAAGATACAATATTAATTGGAATTGCATGTTCAGGAGATGAAAAACAATGGGGTGTTAATAATTATATTAAAATTATTGAATATCTGGTTGAGCTTAAATATGAAAACTTTTGTATTTTAGCTGGTCACAGACAAGCAGATCTAGAAAAAAAAATTATTGAAACTTTTAACAAAAATTTATCTTTAAATTTTATATCTACAAGTAATTTAGATATTGAAAGAATTTTATCTCTATTTAAAAAAGCTAAATTATATTTAGGCAATGATACTGGATTTTCACACATAACAGTCTCTTTAAAAATACCTTCATTTATAATTCATGGAGATTTACCACCACATAATTATACACCCTTTTTTTTTCCAATTTTGCCAGAAAATAATATTTTGACCAGAACCTCAATAAAAGAAATTGATTTTAAAAATACTAAAAAATTATTTGACCAATTTCTAACGAAATATAATTTATTATAAATAGTTTTTTTAGTGAAATTTTTTTTTAAACTGATATAAAAACAAAACTTATTTTCGATTATATGAAAAAAACTTATTGCTTTGATATAGATAATGTAATTTGCTCAACTCCAAAAAGCAAAAATTATTCTCAATGTAAACCCAAAAAAAAAGTTATTAATTTTATTAATCACTTATTTAATAAGGGAAATACTATTAAGATTTTTACAGCACGATACATGGGCAGGAATAAAGAAAATATTTCTAAAGCTAAAAAACAAGGATATAAATTTACCCGTAATCAGCTAAAAATGTGGGGCTTGAAATATCATAAATTAATTATGGGCAAACCATCATATGATCTTTTTGTAGATGATAAAGCGCTTGGATTTAAGAAAAATTGGATTTCTCAAGCAAAAAAATGGAAATAAATGATTAAAATTTATCTTATTTTGAACACTTTATAATTTAAGATTGTCTTTTTAATGTAAATGAAAAAAATTAGAACAATTGTTACTGGAGGTGCTGGTTTTATTGGCTGTCACTTGGTTGAAAAATTAATAACTTTAGGACATGAAGTTATAGTTATTGACAATCTATCAACAGGAAGAATTGAAAATCTTGAAACTGTTAAAAATCAAATTACTTTTGTTAATCAAGATTTATCAAAAGACACAGAATGGCAAAAATATTTTAAAGGGATTGATTGGGTAATTCATTTAGCTGCTTTAGCTGATATTGTCCCTAGTATAAAAAAACCAAATGAATATTTTCAATCTAATGTAGTGGGAACTTTAAATATTTTAGAAGCTAGTAAAAAATATAATATTAAAAAATTAATATATTCTGCTTCATCTTCGTGTTATGGAATACCTGATAAATATCCAACAAACGAAGATGAAAAAATTAATCCACAGTATCCTTACGCATTAACAAAGCTTCTTGGTGAGCAGCTAGTCATGCATTGGTCAAAACTCTATGGTTTAAATTGTATTTCTCTTAGATTTTTTAATGTATACGGAACAAGATCTAGAACATCTGGAACTTATGGAGCTATGTTTGGAGTTTTTCTTGCACAAAAAATAGCAAAAAAACCTTTTACAATAGTTGGAGATGGAAAACAAAAAAGAGATTTTACATATGTTAGTGATATAATAGAAGCTATTATTTTTGCTGCCAATTCATCTTTAAAAAGTGAGATTTTTAATGTTGGAAGTGGAGAAAGTGTATCAGTAAATAAGATTACTGAACTATTAGGTGGAGAAAAAGTGTATATTCCAAAAAGGCCTGGTGAGCCTGATTGTACATTTGCCGACATAACTAAAATACAAAAATATTTAAAATGGCAACCAAAAATTAATATAGAAGAAGGAGTTAAAAAATTAATAAATGAAATTAAATACTGGCAAAATGCGCCTGTTTGGACTCCTGACAGCATTAAAGAAGCAACCAAAGATTGGTTTAAATTTTTAGGTTAGAATTTATGTTAAACAATAAATTGATATCATTAGAAAAATTGGCCCAAACAATTAAAAAAGCTAAATTAAAAAAGAAAAAAATTATTCATTGTCATGGAGTTTTTGACTTAGTTCACCTTGGTCACATTAAACACTTTAGTGAAGCAAAAGCTTTAGGAGATATACTTGTAGTAACAATTACCCCTGATAAATATATAACTAAAGGGCCAAATAGACCTGTATTTACTGCTCAGCACAGAGCTGAGTTTTTATCAGAACTTGAATCTATTAATTATGTTTCAATTAACCGATGGCCAACAGCAATTGAAACAATAAAGTTAATTAAGCCAGATGTATATTGTAAAGGCCCAGATTATCGTTTACATGAAAACGATGTTTCTAGAGAAATTAAAAATGAAATAAATGCTGTCAAATCAATTAAAGGTAAAATTAAATATACAAATGATATTACTTTTAGTTCAAGTAAAATCTTAAACCAACATAGCGATACTCTTTCAGAAAAACAGCGACTGTTGTTAAATAAGCTGCCAAATAAAAGTTTTAAAGATATAAAAAATTCAATAGAAAGATTTAAAAAACTCAAAGTATTGGTTATTGGAGAGACAATTATAGACCAATATTACTTTACAGAAGCTCTCGGAAAATCTGGAAAAGAGCCAATTATGATGTTCAGAGATTTAAATTCAGAGCAGTACGCAGGTGGTGCACTTGCAATAGCCAGGCATTTATCTCAATTTTGTTCTTCTGTAAGTCTTTTAAGTATGTTGGGGGAAAAAGGCCAATATGAAAAGTTTATTTCTTCAAGTCTACCAAAAAATATTTCAAAAAAATTTATTTATAAAAAATCATCTCCTACAATTGTTAAAAAAAAATATATTGACTCAATAAATAAGAATAAAGTTTTTGGTATTTATGAAATAAATGACGAAGTTATTAAAGATAAAAATGAAAAAGATTTTCATAAACTTTTAAAAAAACTTATTCCAAAACATGATTTAATTGTATTATCTGATTATGGACATGGTTTGGTATCAAAAAAATCTGCAAAATTTATTTGTTCTAAATCTTCTTTTTTAGCAATTAATGCACAAGTTAATGCAGCAAATATAGGACATCATACTATAGGAAAATATAAAAATGTTGATTGTGTAATAATAAATGAGAATGAATTAAGACATGAATTAAGAAATAAAAATGAAAAAATTGAAAATTTGATGAAAAGTTTATGTAAAAAAATAAAAGTAAAAAATCTGATTGTTACCCAAGGAAGTAATGGGGCTATTTTATATAATAAAAAAAATAATCAATTCTGTAGATGTCCAGCTTTTGCATCTAAAGTAGTAGACAAAGTAGGAGCAGGTGATGCAATGATGTCATTAACATCGATAGCTTTGTTGCAAAAAATGGATATAAATTTATCACTTTTAATAGGATCTTTAGCAGGCGCTCAGTCAGTTGAAACCATAGGAAACAGCTTGTCTGTTAGTAAAATGAAATTAATTAAAACACTTGAACATTTATTGAAATGAAAAAAATAATATTTAGTGAACTTTTGGATAATTACAATACCAATCTTATAACCAAACTAAGAGGCTTTGGAGAAGACAATGATTATTTGCAGTATTGGGTTCCTGGCACTACAAAAGAAAACAGTCTATTCAATTTAGTTGAAGCGCTTTTTGAGTCTAAGACTTATGAATTTAATATTATTTTAGATAAAGAAGAGGAAAAAATATCTTCAGAGCTTTTAAAATTTAACAAAAAAATTGGTATAATAACCATGAATTTAGAAAATGGAAAAATTAATTTATTTTTTAAAATTGATAAAAAATTAAACAAACTTGACTTAAAAGAAAAAACATTAAGTAAGAATATACAAAATAAAAGATTTTTTCCAGAAATTAAATCAATAACAAGAATTAAAGAAAAAGAACTTGTGAATAATTTATTAAGAAAAAAAATTAACTTAATGAATGTTAAAAAATTTGAAAATACAAAAGCTATTACAAATGAAAATTGTAAAACTTATAAAGAAAAAATAATAAATCACTTTATTTATTTACAAATTGATACTAATAATTTCATTGTTACAAATGCTTATCATGATTTCAAAGAATTTAAGGAAGAATTTATTATTATTGATATTTTTTTATCTCAAATATTAAAGAAACATATTCAAGAAGTTTCTGAACATAGTCTTATTTATTTAGAAGATTATTTAAGACCCCAGCACTTTAAGAAAAACCATGGTATATTTTTACCATTTCAAGCAGGAAGCCTTTTTGAAGATTTAAATAATTTAATAAGAGATATTTATAAAAAGATAAAATCAGAGTTTGATTTTAATGATCAAATTAATAAAGACTATATGCGATTATCAAATAAATGGATATCTATGAGCAACGAAAATAGAGAAACTATAGTAAATAAGATTATTAATGAAAACATTACTGAGCAGCTTAATCTAAAAAAAGATGATATCATTTTGAGTGGAATTGAAATTGATTTTAGAATTGTTGTTGAGTTAAGCAAAGATTTTAGAAAAAGGCTTAAAAATGAAAGCCTTTTACTTAAAGCTGAAACTATACTAAAAGAAAAAATAGAAAAAAGACTTGAATTATTTACTATGGAGGTTAAAGATCAAAATAAACTGAGGTTAAAAAATTCGCCACAAAATATTATATGAAAGATCACCAAGATTTAATTTTAGACGGTACTAAATTAGCCTGGCATCTCGATCGCGTTGAAAAATGGGAGAGAGGTGAGAGGATTGCTCCTATAACTATCGATATGGCCTTAACCAGAGCATGTAATTATTCTTGTGGTTTTTGTTATGCGATGTTTCAAGAAAATGACAGGGAAGTAATAACTAAAAAAGTTATTTTTGATTTTTTAGAAGACTGTGCTGAAATAGGAGTGAAGGGAATAAGTTTTGTTTCAGATGGAGAAAGCACAATATCCCCAGTATTTATAGATGCTTGCAAAAAAGGTCATGAGCTTGGAATTTCCATGGCTGTAGGTACTAATGCATTTGTTCTTACAAAAAATAGACTAGAAGAAGTTCTTCCATATCTAACTTATTTAAGAGTAAATTTTTCTGCAGGAGAAAAAAAAAGATATTCAGAGATTATGGGAGTTAAAGAAAGTTCATTTGATAGAGTTTGTCAAAATATTAAAGACATGGTTGCAATTAAAAAAAGAGATAATCTATCTGTTACTATAGGAATGCAAATGGTCTTAATGCCTGAGGATGCTGACCAAATTATTCCACTTGCTAAATTAGGCAAAGAGTTAAGACCAGACTATGCTATCATCAAGCACTGTTCAGATAATGAAGATGGAGGATTAGGTGTAGACTATGATTCTTATGAAAAAATTTTTCCACTTTTAAAAGAAGCAGAAAGTTACTCTGATGAAGAATATAAGTGCGTTATAAAATGGTCAAAAATTAAAGACAAAGGTAATAACGGAAGAAGTTATCAACGTTGTTATGGAGCACCTTTTATGTTGCAACTTTCAGGTTCTGGGTTAGTAGCTCCTTGCGGAGGTTTATTCAATGAAAAATATAAAAAATTTCATATAGGAAACATATGCGAAACTAGATTTAAAGATTTATGGAATTCAGATAGATATTGGGAAGTTATGAATTATTTAGCCTCACCTAAATTTAATGCTCAAAAAATGTGTGCATCTTTATGTCTTCAACATAATGTAAACGAAACACTAGATGCGCATTTAAAAGGGAAGGGCTCACTTAAAAGACCAGAGGGGGATTCTCCTAATCATATAGATTTTGTGTGAGTAGATCTTTTTTTTAAATGAAGTTATCCGATTACGTAGCAGATTTTTTATCTAAAATAACAAACCATGTTTTTGTAGGTCAAGGAAGTAGTGTTATTCATTTACTTGATAGTTTGGGAAAAAAAAATAATGTTAAAGTTATCCCCTCTCAAAATGAACAAGGAGCTGCTATTGCGGCAGACGCTTATTCTCGTATCAATGGAAGGTATGGAGTATCTATAGCCACAAGTGGACCAGGTATGTTAAATCTAATGCAAGGCATTGCATGTTCATATTTTGACTCAGTTCCCACATTACATATTTCTGGAGCAGTTATTACACCACATTTAAGAAAAGATCCAAAATTAAGACAACAAGGCTTTCAAGAAATGGAAGTTGTAGATCTAGTGAATCCAATAACTAAATATGCAGTACTACTAAAAGATAAAAATAAAATTAGATACGAATTAGAAAAGATGTTTTATATAAGTAAAGAAGGGAGACCTGGACCAGTGCTTATGGATTTACCAGATGATATTCAAAGGATGGAAGTTAATCCAGAAGAACTAGAAGGTTTTGATGAAAGAGATGCAAAAACAAAGAATAATATAGATATAAAATTTGAAGATGACCTAATAAAAGAAATTTCTAAAGCTAAAAGACCTTTAATTATTCCTGGGTATGGAGTAACAGTTTCCAAAACATCAAAAGAGCTTTTTAATTTTATTGAAAAAACAGGAATTCCTTATGCACCAACCTGGGCGGTAGTTGATTTATTTTCTGATTCAGATGAAAAAAATGCTGGAACATTTGGTGTTGCAGCAACAAGATTTGGAAATTTTGCTGTTCAAAACTCAGACTTAATAATAGTTCTTGGGTGTAGATTAAATACACAACTTACAGGAGGAAAAATAAATACTTTTGCTGAAAAAGCAAAAAAAATAGTTGTAGACATAGATTTAGCAGAGCTTAATAAAGAGAATGGTTTAAAGATTGATTTAAAGATTAATTTGGATTTAAAGGAATTTTTTAACAAAACTGAAAAATTAAATTTTGACAAAAAAGATTATTCTAAATGGATTAAAAAATTTAAATTATGGAAAAAAAAATATCCAATCTGTTTACCTAGCTATCTAGAACAATCGGAAAAAGTAAATCCATATGTTTTTATGCAAGAACTTTCATTAAAAACAGGAAAAAATGATATTTTAATTCCTGACGCTAGTGCAAATTTAATATGGGCTTTACAAGCTTTTAAGATTAATGGCCAAAAAGTATTTACAGCTTTTAACCATTCACCAATGGGATATTCTATGGCAGCTACTGTTGGCGCATACTTTGCTGATCAAACTAAAAATGTAATATGCACTATTGGTGATGGGTCAATGCAAATGAATATTCAAGAACTTGAAACAATTTCTTTTTACAAATTACCAGTAAAAATATTTGTTATTAATAATGGAGGATATGGTTTGATTAAACAAACACAAGAAACATGGTTAAACTCATTTAAGGTAGGTGTTGATGAAGATTCAGGTTTAGGTATGCCAGATATGCAAAAGATAGCTAAAGCTTATGATATAGAAACATGCGAAATTAATAACCACAATGAACTTAAAGAAAAAATGGATTATGTTTTAAAATTAAAAAAACCAATTTTGTGTGATGTAAAAATTAAATCTGATCAAAGAGTTTTTCCTAAAATAGAATTTGGGAAACCAATTCATGATATGACCCCTTTTCTTGATAGGGAAGAACTAAACGATAATATGATTGATGAATAATATCAAAAAAAATAAAAATATTTTTATTACAGGAGCTGCAGGGTATGTTGGTTCAGTTCTTGTTCCAAGGCTTTTGTCTGAAGGTTATTCTGTAACAGCATTTGATATAATGATATATGGACAAAATGTTTTAAAACCACATCCCAATCTTAAAATTGTTAAAGGTGATATAAGAGATATTAAAATTCTTAAAGAATTAATACCTGGTCACGATGGAGTAATTCATCTGGCATGTATATCAAACGACCCAAGCTTTGAATTAAATCCTAAGCTTGGAAAATCTATTAATCTTGATGCATTTAGACCATTGGTAGAAGTAAGTGTCAAAAGTGGTGTTAATCGTTTTATTTATGCTTCATCTTCATCTGTTTATGGAATAAGAGAAGAAAAAGATGTTCATGAAGATATATCTTTAAAACCTTTAACTGATTATTCAAAATTTAAAGCAGATTGTGAAAAAATACTTTTAGAATTTAACTCTTCTGACTTTACAAATATTATAATCAGACCTGCAACAGTTTGTGGGTATGCTCCAAGACAAAGATTAGATGTTGTGGTAAATATTTTAACAAATTTAGCTTATCATAAACGTATAATAAGTGTTTTTGGTGGGGAACAGCTAAGACCAAATATACATATTAGAGATATGGTAGAATCTTACTTGAGTTTACTTAAATCACCTTCAAAACTTGTTAAAAGTGAAATATTTAATGCAGGTTATGAAAATCAATCAGTAAAAAGCTTAGCTGAGACAGTTAAAGAAGTCGTAGGTGAAGATGTTAAGCTAAATTATACTCCAACTGACGATAATAGATCTTATCATATTTCATCAAAAAAAATTGCAAATGTATTAGGATTTGTTCCAAAACATACAATTAAAGAAGCTGTTCAAGATCTTAAATTAGCTTTTGAGAAAGGTCTGCTGCCGAACTCTTTGGAAGATGAGAAGTATTTCAATATTAAAAGGATGCAATCAATAGATCTAAATTAAATTATGAAAGTACGTTATTCCTATCTTAAACAGCAATTTTCAAATTGTGATGATCTTTGGAAGAATTTAAAAAAATTTGTTTTAACTGAAGATTTTACTTTGGGAAAACCACTGAAAAAATTTGAAGATAGTTTTGCTAAATTGATAGGAACAAAATATGCAGTTGGAGTAAATTCAGGTACTGATGCATTAAAAATTTCTTTAAAATGTATAGGTGTAAAAAGTGGAGATGAAGTTATAACAGCAGCAAATACTTTTGTTGCAACAGTGGGTGGAATTTTAGAATTAGGAGCTATACCAGTATTTGTAGATTGTGATGATACATTTTGTTTGGATGTAAATAAGATAAAAAAAAAGATTTCTAAAAAAACTAAAGCAATTATCCCAGTTCATTTTACTGGCTACATGACAAATATGCCTGAATTAATGAAAATTTCTAAAAAATATAGAGTTCCTATAATTGAAGATGCCTGCCAATCTATTTTAGGAGAAATAAATAAAAAAAAAGCTGGAACCTGGGGAGAATTATCTGCTTTCTCTTTACACCCTCTTAAAAATATAAATGTTTGGTCAGACGGAGGTATAATAACAACTGATAACAAAAAACACTATCAAAAATTACTTTTACTTAGAAATCATGGTTTAATTGATCGTGATACGGTTAAAATACCAGGTTATAATTCTAGACTTGATACCATCCAAGCAGTTGTTGGTAATTGGATTTTACCAAAAGCTAAAAAAATTGCCAATACAAGAATAAAAAATGCAAATTACTATGATAAACATTTGTCAAAAATAAATTCCATTAGAATTCCTAATCGACCTAAAAATTTTAAGATTGTTTATCATTTATATATTGTTTTTGCTAAAAAAAGAGATGCACTTTTAAAATATTGTTTAAAAAAAGGAATTGAAGCAAAAGTACACTATCCAAAACCTATGTATTTACAAAATTTTTTGAAAAATTTAAAACATAAAAAAGGTGATTTTCCTGTTACTGACGCACATACAAAATCAATAATAACTTTTCCTTGCGACCAACATCTTACAAAAAAACAATTAGATTATGTAATTTCGACTGTTAAAGAATTTTATAAAAAAAATTAATGAAAATACCTTATATAAATCTTTCACTTCAATGGAATAAAGAAAAAAAGAAACTTTTACCGTTAATAGAAAAAGTCTTTCAAAAAGGAAATTATGTAGGCGGAGAAGAAATAAAAAAATTTGAAAAAAATATTTCTAATATTTGTCACACAAAGTATGCAGTTGCGCTTAATAGTGGAACTGATGCTTTACTTTTAGCTTTACATTTAGCTGGTGTGAAAAGAGGTGATGAGGTCATAACTCCTCCAAATTCATTTATAGCCTCAACATCGGTAATTGTTCATCTAGGAGCAAAACCAATATTTGTTGATGTCCTACCAGATCAAAATATAAACCCAGATTTAATAGAAAGAGCTATTACAAAAAAAACTAAAGCAATAATGCCTGTTCATTTAACAGGTAGAGTTTGTGAAATGAATAAAATTATGAATTTATCTAAAAAATATAATATTCCAATTATTGAGGACGCCGCACAATCTGTTGGATCAAAACTAAATAATAAAATGTCAGGATCTTTTGGAAACCTAGGTTGTTTTTCTGCTCATCCTTTAAAAAATTTGAACGGTTGTGGAGATGGTGGTTATTTGACAACAAATAACAAAAATTTTTATTTAAAAGCCACCCAATTTAGAAACCATGGTTTAAGCAACAGAAACTTAGTTAAAAAATTTGGTTTTTTATCAAGAATGGATGTTTTGCAGTCTGTTATTTTGAATTATAGAATTAAAAATTTAAAGAAAACAATAACTACAAGAAGAAAAAATGCAAAATTGTACTTTGAGAATCTTAATCAAAAAAAAATATTTTTCCCAAAGGAAAAAAAAGAAGAATTTAATACTTATCATACATTTGTAATACAGGTAAATAATCGAGATAAATTAATTAGATATTTGGCTTCTAAAGGTATTCAAACTGCAATTCATTATCCCATACCATTACATTTACAGCCAGCAGCAAAATACTTGAATTATAAAAAAGGTGATTTTCCTGTAACAGAAGTTCAAGCAAAAAAAATTTTAACTTTACCAATTCATCAAAATTTAAAAGAAAAAGAAATTCTTTATATTATTAAGAATGTAAATAATTTTTTTAAATAATTTGTTTTAAAATATGAAATCGATAAAAAAAAAAATAAACCATATTTTAAAATTTTTATTTAACAGACAATATAGAAAGCATAATCCTTTTTTTAAAATATCTAGAGTGTATTTAAATAAAATTACTCCTTTTTTGTCTTTTTTTTTAACTCCAATAACATATTTTGTTTATTTAAAACTTAAAAAAAATAAAATAAAATTTATAGTTAACACTATTTCCCAATCTACTGGACATGTGTTAATGGAGTTAGATTGGTTTTTTAGATATACAAAAATTCACAAAGAAGATGATTTTAAATATGGAATAGTCTGGCCAAAATCTGAAGTTTCGATTGGAGCAAGAGATATATATAAACACAAATTTAATTTTTTTATAGTTAATAATTTTATTTTTAGAATAGTTTCTTTAGTTTTAATTAGATACCCAGACATAACAATTGACTTTTCTCTCTCACACTTAAATTATATTTCACAATTAGATAAAAAGAAGAAATTTTCTTTTTATTATAATAAATTTTTTTTAAAGAAAAAGTTACACAAAGAAAAGGCAGATGTTATAAATAATTATATCAAGTATTATAAAGCTATTCAAAGTACAAAAAATTATTTTCCAATGTCTTTTTTTTCTAATTTTGATGATAAATTAAAAAATTTTATTGGAAAAGAAATAAATAATTACGCAATTATACATATTAAAAATGTTAAGATGAATGCTACATTGAAAGAAACGGATCCTAATACATATATAAAAACTATAAAATATCTTCAGCAAAAAGGTTTTAAGGTTATTTTTGCTGGCAGAGAAAAGATGCCTAAACTGTTTGATAACTTAAATATATTGAACTATTCAGAGTGGAAATATGCAAGTTTTGAATTTGACTTACAACTATTAAAAAATTCAAAATTCATTCTAGCAGGCGCTTCAGGGTTTGGATATTTTGCTGATATAATGAATATACCTTCAGTATATTCAAATTTTTGGCAAATAGGCATTCAAAATCCAGGACAAAAAACAATTTTAATTCCTACACTTTTAAAAAAAAAAGAAACCAGTAATTTCATTAGTTTTCAACAACAGTCAGATTTATTTTATAATTTTGGTTGGGTTTTAGATAACTTAAAAGATTATGAACCAAGAAATGCCTCTGAAGATGAGGTTTATGATGCCACTATAGAAGCTCTGAGCTTTAAAAATGAAAACTCTCCAATGAATGAAGAACAAATTAATTTTAACAATATTAATAAAAAATGTCCTAGCTGTTATGCTCTTTCCAGGTTATCTAAATATTTTGCAAAAAAGCATATTAATTTATTTTAATAAAATAAAATTTATTAAAATTATATAATTTTAGTTATTTTGCTATGAATTTTAAAGATAAAATTTTTATATAAAAAATTAAAATTTACATATTTTTTGTGACCAATATTTTTAAAAATTTCTTTTATATTAATATCTAAATGAGTATTTATTTTTTTTACTTTCTTGAATTTATAATTAAAATTAATTAAATATTTTTTTTTATCATGAAGCACAGTTATTCCATTATCATTAAATTTAGTACCTTGGATTATTCTAATAAATTCATATTTTTTTAATGTATGGTCATAGTTAAAAGTAGTAACTTTTTTTATTTGCGCTTTATTGTGATATGTAGCTTTTTTTTTATTTTGTTTTTTCTTTATAAAAATATTTTTTGATATCATTGAAATTGTTTTGTTTATGACTTTTAAAAGTAAATCTATTTGTTTTTCATATAATATTTTTGCACTTTGATAATTAATATTTTTAATTTTTTCTTGATAAAATATATCCCCATCATCAAATTTCTCAGTTAACCAATGAGCAGAAGCTCCTAGTGGAGTATTTTCATAAATCCCCCAAAATGTGCTATGCCTGCCTCTATTATAAGGTAAGTAGCTAGGGTGAAAATTTATTCCACCAATATTAAGTTTGTGCAATATTGATACAGGTATTTTGAAGTCATAGTAGGAAAAACCTATGTCAAATTTTAAATTTTTAAAAAAAAAAGTAAACTTATTAAAATTTCTAAAATTTGTTTCAAAAAAAATTTTTTTCTTTTTTATTTCTTTTGGTAAATATTTTTTCATTTTTGGACTAATTACAACTAAACTTATATTAAAAGTTTTATTTTTATTAACCAGATTTAATAATTTTAGACTAGTTTTTGATCCATCAAGAAACAGAATTGTTTTATATATCATTATTTAGCACTTGTATTCACTTAATTATAATTATAATACATTAAAAATAAATTAACTTAATTATAATTACAATACATTAAAAATATTTATGAAATATAAAATAAAATATATAGATTTATATAGCCAATTTAGTTTATTAAAAAAAGAAATATATACAGAAATTAACAAAATTTTTAAATCATCAAGTTTTATTCTTCGTGAACATGTTTCTAAGTTTGAAAAAAAAATCTGTCAAATTTTAAAGGTTAAATATTGTGTTGGTTTAAATAGTGGAACTGATGCCTTACTAATGGCTTTAACGCAATTAAAACTTAAAAAAGGAGATGAAGTAATTACTCCTTCACATACTTATGTTGCATCTGTATCTGCTATTGTTCATGTAGGAGCCGTCCCTATTTTTGCTGATATTGCAGATGATTTTAATATTGATCCAAATCAAATTGAAAAAAAAATTTAAAAAAAAACCAAAGCTATTTTAGTCGTTCATCTTAATGGTAGATGTTGCGATATGAAAAAAATCTTACAAATTGCAAAAAAACATAAATTAAAAATTATTGAAGATGCAGCTCAATGCTTTGGTGCAAAATACAACAATAAATATACCGGAACATTTGGTTTAGCGGGAGCCTTTAGTCTTCATCCGATGAAAATTTTAAATGTTCCAGGTGATGGTGGTTTTTTGACCACAAACTCAAAAAAAATTTATAATAATGTGATGCTTTTACGAGACCACGGTAGGATTAAAACAGAAAATAAAGAAATAAGAAAATGCTACGGTTTTAATAGTAGATTAGACAATATCCATGCAGCTATAGCTTTAATAAAGTTAAAAAAATTCTTCAAGTGGGTAAATTTAAGAAGAGATTTAGCAAAAAATTACAGCAAGAAGCTTGAAGGTCTTAAATTTGTAAAATTGCCGGTATACAACAAGAATAATTTTTTTGATACATATAATTCCTATGTTTTAAAAGTGAAAAAAAGGGATCAACTAAAAAAATTTCTTAAAAAAAAAGGAATAGAAGTTTTTTCTCATCTTGAAAAAGGAGTACATCTTGAGAAAAACTTAATAAAGAAAAAAAATCACCTTCCTAATACTGAAAAAATTGGAAGAGAAGTTATATCGTTACCGATATATCCTGAGCTTACCCAAAAAAACCAAAACTATATAATAAAACAAATTTATAACTTTTATGAAAGGCAATAAAACAATTATAGTTACTGGAGGACACGGCTATATAGGAAATTTTTTAGTAAAAACTTTATTAAAATCAAATTTTAAAGTCGTTTGCGTTGATCAAAAAAAAGGAAATATTTTAAACAAAAAAGCAATATACTATAAAAGTTCAATAAAAAATTTTTTTAAAGATAGAAATATTGATAATATTTTTTCAATTATTCATTTGGCTGCCGAAAGTAGAAATAGCGTATCTTTAAAAAAACCAAATTCTGTTACAAAAAAAAATATTAATGATACTCTTACTATTCTTGAGTCTATTAGGAACTCTAAAAAAAAACCTAGTCTTTTTTTTAGTAGCACCAAACAAATTGAAATAGACAAAAAAAATAATTTTTTAAGTCCTTATTCTATTTCTAAAAAAACATGTGAAGACCTAATTAAATTTTATTCTTACAAATTTAAAATTAAATCATGTATATTGAGATTTTCAGATGTTTATTCTTACACAAATAATCCTAAAAAAAAGGCACTGAGTAGTATTATATTTAAATTAAAGATTAATAAAAATATTACTATAGTAGATAAAAAACATTATTTTAATTTTGTTCATATAGATACTATTTGTACTGGTATTGTCAAATTACTTAAAAAAAATTTAGCTTTATATCAAGAAGTAAATTTTTATCAAAAACAAAAAGTTTATATTACAAAATTAGTTAGAATGTTAAAAAAAATAACTAACTCAAAATCGCAAATTATATTTAAAAAAAATCAACATAAAAAAAGTTTAGTTCAAAAATCAACTAATAGTTATAATATTGCTAAAACAATATATGGAAAAACAAATATTATTCACAATTTAAATAAGATTATAAAAGATTTTAATTAAAACTTATTTTCATCTATATTTTACTAATGCAGATAAAAAAATTTATACTTAGAAATTTTATACTAAAGATTAAATTATTTTATAAGTTATATCTTTACTATGATATATATCAAAATAAACGAGATCTTAGAAAAAAAAGTTTTTCACAGCAAGGGGAAGATTTATTTATAGATTCTTTTTTTAAAAATAAAACACACGGTTTTTATGTGGATATTGGTTGCTATCATCCATTTAAATATAGTAATACATTTTTACTTTATCAAAAAAAATGGTCAGGAATAAACATAGATTTAAATCAAGTTTCAATAGATTTATTTAACATTGCAAGACCTAATGACACAAATATTTGTGCAGCAATATCAAATAAACACGAGACTGTGGATTTATATTTTCACCACGATCTTAGTGCTATTAACTCTATAAATAAAACCTTTTCTACATATGCTGTAGAAAATTTATCCAAAGAGAAAAGACTCATCAAAAAGATATCAACAATGACTTTTGAAAATAGTATTAAGAATATTAAAAAATTAAATAAAATTGATTTTTTAAATATAGACGTTGAAGGTAGTGATGCAGAGGTTTTAGAGTCTTTTAATCTTAAAAAGTATAATCCAACTCTCGTATGTATTGAAATGCAAACAATTGAAGCTCTTAGTGACAATAATAAAAAATGTTTAAAAATATTAGAGGAAAATAATTATAAATTATTAGAAAAAAAAGGTGTAAGTTATATTTTTTCTAAATAAATTATCTATATTTAAATGTCAAAATACTTATCTATACTAATAAAGTTTTCAAAATAAATATTAGCAAAGTAGGGGACATTTTTGGCTGGGCAGGGACAAATGGAGCCAGAAACTATTCCTGCCCATGTTGAAATTGTAGAATTTGATTGAAATAAAACTGAGTGACAAGTCATATTTAAAAAAAGTTCAGGTGCAGACATTATAGGGCTTGTAATAAATATTCTTTGATTTAAATATTTTCTTATATCTAAACTATCTAAAGTTTGATTTTTTTCTTGGTCTGAATAAATATAAATAATTTTATCAGAAGAATTTAATAGTTTTTTAATTATATTTTTATAAAAAAGATCATTAGGTGAAGCATTGTATTTTAAGTTATCGTCTTTAACTTCAGATTGCCAAAAATCTCCTCTTCTTATATGTATACCTATACTATCTTTTTGAACTTGATTTAATAAGTCAATTTTTTTAGAACTTAAATATTTTTTAAAATCATTTAAAAAATCTGATTGAATTTCTTTTAAGTTATCTTTTATATAATTTGAAAATGTTTTATCTATATTTGGAAAATGTGTAGATAAATATAAGACCCCCGTATCTATATTAAAATATGATTTTTCATTAGAGTTTTTTTGGGATTTAATTAGATTATATTCATTAATAAACTTTATTCTTTTATAATCTTTTATAATATTTTTAAAATTAATATTTGATCTATTTAACCAACTTTTAATACTTTTAAAAAAATGTTTACGACTTTCTAATTGCAAATTAGGAAATAATAAATTTTTAATATTTCTGTTATTTTTTTTTAATGACGCCGCAAGTATATAAATTGCTATTTGATTACCTAGACCTAAAGGCCTATATAGAAAAAAACCATAATCTTTTCCATAGGACATAATAGGGAAAATAATTTTTATTTGATTTATATATTTTAATAGTATTTCAAGAGAGCTTATTTCAATAGTTTTATTCATATATTAAAATTCATGCCAGAAAATTTTTAAATTTATTTAAATTTTGCTGAATATAAGAAGGATAAGTTTCATCAATTTGAATAACTTCAAGTTTTGAATTATTGTCAAAAATATTGATTTTTTTATTAATTGCCATATTTATATTTTCTAGATTATTAAAATCTAAATTATCTAATTCTTTATGAGCAAAAGAAGATATTTTTTTCTTAATATTTTCTAATGATTTGACATATGAAAAATGCCATCCTCCATTTTCAATAAACTCAATATTACTATACTTCTTATTAGAAAAAATACTGTCTAATCTAAAAAAAGAATATTTTTTTGGTTTAATATTTCTTAACCATTGAGGAGTTTTTAATATTTTTTTCTTACACATCTTTGATTTTGTCCAAATATATTTTGAAAGTAAATTAAGCTTAAAATAAAAATGTTTTTGTTTAAAAATATAAATTTTATCACTTATATTATTAATGTTAATTTTTTCTAAATTAGGTATTTCATCAACATCAGATATTATGATTAAATCTTCTGGGTCAGCATTTTCTATTCCTAGTGTAATTTGATTTCTTTGAAAATTTTCTAAAACCCACGGGTCAGAGTTTTTTTGGGAATTAGGTAAGTTTATTTTAATATGTCTAATTTTTTTTGAAAATTGTTCAAATCTTTTCAGGTCTAAATTGATTTCTTTTTTATTACCTCTGTGATCTTGAAGAGCCTCAACTATAACAAAATAATCTACATATTTATCAAGTATATTTAATCTAATTTCTAATAAATCATTTTCATCAAAGAATAGTATGCAATCAAATACTTTAGGTTTCATATTTTTAATTATATAAATTAAATTTTAATATATTTAAACAATATAGTATTTGCATAATTATTATTAGAGGTTTATTTATAAATTTATGGATAAATTTGATTTATCAGATATTACAATAGCAATCGTTTCTTTTAAAAGTGAAGAGATTATAGAAAATTCAATAAAATCTATAAATCCTAAAATACCTATAATTGTTGTAGAAAACTCGAATAATAATAATTTTAAAGAAAATTTAGAAAAAAATTTTAAAAATGTTAAATGTATTTTGGCAAAGGATAATGTTGGTTATTCAGTAGCTAATAATATTGCCATAAACAATTCTATTACAAAGTTAGTTTTTATTATTAATCCTGATGTTGAACTACTAGAAGGTACTATGGATAGATTAATTGAAGCTGCTAATAAAGTTAAAAATTTTGCTATTTTAGCTCCTTTAACACAAGAAGACATTGATTATTTAAGAATTCATGATGATAGATTTAAAGATGAAAGCATAACAGAAGTTTACACTAGTCAACTAAAAGGTTGCGCCATGTTATTAAATAAAATTGAATTTAATAATATTAGTTATTTTGATGAAAATTATTTTCTTTATTTTGAAGAGTTAGATTTGTGTACAAAATTAGTAAAAAATAAAAAATTAATTTATTTAATTCCTAAAGCAAGATTTGTTCATTTGGGAGGAAAATCTCATAATCCAAATATATCTTATGAAATGGAATTATCAAGAAATTGGCATTTTATGTGGTCTTCATTTTACTTTACAACAAAATATAAAGGATATTTTTATTCATTTTTTTCTCACATACACAAATTAATTTTATATTTTTTAAAATCATTTTTATATCTGTTATTATTTAATAAAAAAAAATTTAATATCTATAAAAATAGATTTAGTGGTTTATTTAATTCTATGTTAAAAAATAAATCTTGGTATAGACCCAGAGTATAATTATTTAAAATCATAAGTTTGATAATTCTTACTACTGTGTCATCTTGTTACACTTAAAAAGATTGCACTATTTTATTTAACGTTTATATAACTTATTAAATGATTAAATTATTTAGACCCTTAAAAGTATTATCACTACTACTTGTTTTATCAGTTTTATATAATTTTCAAGCTTCTGCTGACGAAAATATTGAAATGTTAAATAAGCAAGGTAAAGAATTGATGGTTTTTTCAAAAAAGATTGTAAATATTGGTTCTGGCGACACTGTTTTTTGGAAATCAACTGATCCAGGTCATAACGTTGAATTTATTAAAGGTGGAGTACCTGCTGGTGTAGATAAATTTAAATCTAAGGTTAATAAAGACACCCAATATACTTTTGAAGTCCCAGGTATTTATGCTTATTGGTGTACACCTCATAAAGGAATGGGAATGATAGGTTTTGTAGTTGTAGGAAACGACAAATCTAATATTGAAGCTATTAAAAAAATTAAGTTCCTTGGTAAATCTAAAAAAGTAGCTGCTCAACTTATTAACTCACTTTAGTTTTCATTAACTTTCGGTGTTTAGTTATTCTACCTCTAACTCTTTTTCTCCACAAAATATAACTCTTTTTTTTTAGATTTTTTCTCATAATAGATATCACTTGTTTTTCTGATAAGTTGGTTCTTTTTTTAATTTCCTCAAAAGAAATTTTATCAGACCATGCCATGCTAATTATATTATCTATATTCATAATAATTTTTTAATTTTATTTTTTATTCTAAATTTGTTGCTATCCATTTATGAAAATGATGGGTTGGATTATCCATAACAGGTGAAAAATTACCTCCATTATAAGAAGGTGAATTTCTTCCTTCTTGCATTCCTTCAATGATACCAACATCTTCTGATTGCACTTCATGCCAAAGCTTTAAATTTTGTTTTCTAAGATTTTTAAATTTTTTTGAATTAGCAGCGATATTTCCTACGTAATAAATTTCCATATGTTCAATAGTTAATTCATGATTAATCGGTTCTAACCAGTATGAATAAAAATGATCTTTATGAATTCCAAGCATTACGTTTGGAAATAAAGCAACATATTCAGCAATATGAAATTTATCTTTTGGCCAATTTGGAAAACATGGAAACTTAAGCTTACCTTTAAACCTTGGATTGTAAACAATCGTGCCTTGCCCAGCAAATCTATTAGGCAAACCTTCTATATGATAATGGTCACTAATTTTTGAATAAGAATTTAATCTTGGATGAACCCATGGAAGGTGATAACTTTCACAGTAATTTTCTATCGCAAACTTCCAATTGCATTTTGCTGTTAATTTAAAATAACCAAAATCCTTTGAATGCTGAATTAATTCTTGGTCTTTTTTGAGCCAAAAATTAGACCAACGATCTTGCAATGGTTTAATATATTGT
>NZIO01000031.1 GCA_002689925.1 Candidatus Pelagibacter sp. | reverse complement strand
CTCCCGTGCCTTAAGACAAAGTACCATCGGCGCTGAAGGGCTTGACTTCCGAGTTCGGAATGGGATCGGGTATGACACCTTCGCAATAATCACCAGGCAAAAGAGATATATCTATTTAAATTTTAAATGTAAAGAGCATTTTTATTAAGAAACACATAGTAAATTAGATGGTGGGCCTTGTAGGTTACGCTCCTACTACCTTTCGCATGTCAAGCGAACACTCTACTATTGAGCTAAAGGCCCATTTTTCTTTTAATATTAAGTATTTTTATATCATTTTTAAAAAAAAGAAAAAAAAAATTGATATATAATCTAAGTTAGCTAAAGTGCATTTAAATAAATTTTATTAACTATTCATATTACACTACATGGCTCAAAAAAAATCTAAAGATATAATAGATGTTATTCTATTGATATATAAAGAAAAAATATATTTACTTTTATTTGCAATAATTGGATTAATACTCTCATATTTTGCTCCCTTAGATAAACTCAAAGTAAAACCACTTTTTTTTGCTACGGCATTTATACATGAAGTTGGAGAACATGAGAGTTTTGAAAATATATATTTTGTACAAAAAGATTTATCTGAAATAGCTCAAAATAAAATATTAACTCAAGCTCCAATTATAAGATCTTTAAATCCTACTTCTGCTGCAACTCTTCACTCATTCTATACTCAACTTCAAGTTTCTTTATCAGAAGCTATAGAAAAATTTATCATAACTCCAAATAAAGAATATAACAGCTTAAAAGGAGATAAAAGACAAACAGAAATAGCTCGTTGGTATAAAGGACTTGTTTTAGCAAATATGTTTGAAGAACATGGTGGATATAAAAGAGTTAAAATAGTTTTACAAAGTCGAGACAAGAAAGCAATTGAAAAAATGCTTATTTGGGCCTTACCAGATGCACAAAATAAAGTAAAAAATATACTTATAAAACAAGCTGATTTGAAAATTAATATTCTAGAAAAAGCTTATGATAATTTTGATAAAAATCCTGAATTTAAAAATGAAAAAATTTATACCCAAAATCTTATAAATTTCACTCAAACTATTAGTGATACTTACGCAAAAGAAGATACTAACTTAGTTTTCTATAATCTAAAAAATATTGCAATTAGTGCTAACCCAACAAATAAAATTCTTTCTTCAAAAGTTGGATTAACATCTATTATTATTATGTTTTCAATTTTTCTTGGAATAATTTTTATTCTATCAAGAGAAGAGATTAGAAATAGAAAAAAATAACAAAAGAATTAATATTAAGCTCTTTTTTTGTTTATCTTCAAACTACAATCAAAAGTTAAAATATAAAAATATACCAAATTAAAAACAAAGCTGTGTCGAGCAATTGTGCCTAGATTGTTATAAAATAATCCATAAAACATATGATTAGATAATAATATTAGCATCCAAAAAATAGATTTTTTTAAATTTTGCTTATTTGAAAAATAAAAAATTTTTATAAAAAATATAATCAAAAATATATTTTCTAAAGATTGAATAAATTGAAATTTATTAGTTGCTTCCCAAGGTAATGGTTTGATTGTAAAATTAATTAATCCTTTTAGAGAAAAAATAAAACTCTCTAAATTTATTTTCAAATAATAAAAGTAATCTAAATTAACGTTTTTTATTTTATCAATATCAAAAAATTTTTTATCATATGGGTTAACGAATCCTGGTGCTGTAGATGTATTAAATGTAACATCTCTATATTCTTTGTATGAATAATCTTGTACATGTACATACATTTTTTCTCCTAAAAAGATAAGCTTTCTATAATCATTAATTAAATATAAAAATTGCTCTAAGTTAAATAAAACAACAATGGCTCCAACTAAAATCATTAAACTACTTATAATATTGATTATTTTTTTTGATGAAAAGAAACTTAAATAAAACAGAGAGACTATAAATACTAAAATTGCAATATGACTTCTTAAAAAAATTAGAGGAATAAAAAAAAGAAAATATAAAAAATATTTTTCTTTAATTAAATAAATAAATGAAAGAATCATAAATGTAATTATAAAAATATCTTTAATGCCTAGACTTGAGTACAAAATAGCACTGGGATAAAATATAAAAAACCATTTCATTTCTCCTGAAAGAAAATTTTTTTTAATTAAAAAAATTATTAATATTATATAAGTAAATTTACTAAAAAACCCCAGGCTATTTATATTTTCAATAAAAGGAAGTGGTATTAATGAAAATAATAAAGATGCAAAAATTTTGCTGTTTGACAATGTTAATTGGATTAAACTTAAATCACCATGTTCTGATTCAATATAATTCCCCTTTGGCCAATACCCATTTTGTAATTGCAAAACGCTAGGTTCTAAAGATCTAAATATTATAGCTCTATTAAAATAACCTTCTTGGTCAGAAAATTTTGAAAATGGTATCAAAATATCGTTTAATAAAAAAGGCGCTAAAGAAACTATACTTAAAAAAATAACCTCTTTAATATTTAAAATTTTAAATCTAAAGCTTAAAAAAATTAAAAAAATAATTATGAAATAATTTACTAAATTAAATACCATATTATTTACTTATTTTACTTATTCTAGCTTCAATTCCATTACTACCTTGTCTTTGATCAACTATCATATCTATATTAGAATTTTTTAAATTTTTTAAAATTTCTTTTAATTTTTTTTTCGTTATCAATCTCTTAATAGTATCAGCTAAAGCATCATGAGTTTCTAATTCTGCTAATTCATATCTTTGTGTATATGATAATTGATTTAACTCTTCATCAGATCCAAATCCTACTGGAATTATTTTTCTTAACACTTTTATTAATGTTTTATATTTTCTTATTTTCCAAAATAGAGGGAAAAATATTTTAATGAAAAACTTACAAAACTTAATTGATTTTTCTGGAGGCATTTTTTTTACAAAAAATCTAAAAACTTCTAATAAACCAAAATAATATCTAAAAAGGAATTGATAATGATCAATAATCAACTTTCCTCCAGGTTTTACTTTCTTCCACAAAATATTTATTGCTTCGACTGTGTTTGGTGTATGTTGCAATACTCCTACACACACAACTAAATCAAATGAATTATCTGGATAAGGAGGGTTAAATAAATCAGCTTGAGCAATTTGAAATTTATTTGATTTATGAGCGTTATTTTTATAATTAAAATCAACTGCTTTTGATGCATCTATGGAATGTAAATTTGCACCTGATTTTAAAAATAATTCTGTAAATCTACCAGCGCCACAACCTGCCTCAAAAACGTCTAAATCTTTCAAATTTTCTATAGGCTCTCCTAATATAAACTCAATTCTTTTTTTTGAAAAGTCAGCTTTATTTACGCTATCAAATTGTGTTAATTGATATTTTTCCCATTGATCACCCCAGATTTGTGCATAATCAACTTCGTCCAAACTAGAGTCAACAAACCTTGGAATTGAGTTAATAATTTTAGTATTATCTCCTTGACTATTTGTAAGTATTTTTTTTTCTATATCTTCATCTAATATATTTTTAGTTAAAGGGTATATATATTTAATCATTTGTTAAAAAATGTTTGCAAAGTGATAATTTAAATTTTATATAACTTAAATAATAATGAAAAAAAAATCTATTATTATTTTATCTTTATTGGCATGTTTAACAATTTTTTTAAATATGCGAACAACAGTATACAGTGGGCTTAATACTGTAAGGTCAAATTATCAAGTACCTCTTTACTCTAAAATATATCGTTTTATAGAGAGACACAATAATCACCAAAACCTTACAAATGAAATAATTCCAAATAATATAAATATAAATTCAGAAAAGAAAATTTTGTTAGTTGCCAGATGGGTTGATTTAAATATTAAGGAAGTACCTAAAGGAGTGGATATTATAGACTTTCATCCATGGACTGTAATAGAAAGAAAGATGGCAGTAAGTGAACAATTTTCAGATATATTATCTATTTTACTTGTTTATGCTGGAATAGATTCTTTTTGGATGTTCACTAGGGATAACGATAAAATTGGAAGAAATCCTTTAACATTAGTAAAAATTGAAAAAAATTGGACGGTGATTGACCCATTATATGGCTTATATTTTTCATGTCAAAATAATGAATTTTGCTCTATTTCACAATTAAAAAAAGGTGGTTGGCAAGCAAAAGATTTCAATCAAAAAATTATAGATAATAATTCTTTATTAAAAGATTTAGAGAGAAAAAAAGGAGGAGGTAAAAATATGTCTTTATTAAATTATTATAACGCAGCTTTTTTAAATATTATTTCTGAAGATAAAATTCTTAAGATGAGTAGATATGATTGGCATGGAAGAAGCTTATTACAGTCACCTTTTCCAAGATTAGTCTATGAATTACGACGATTGTTTAAAAATTAATTTTAAATTTCTATTTGAGCTATCTTTTTTTTAGCTGAGTAAACTCTTTTCAAAAATTTATAAACCAAATCCATTCTACTTAGTATGCTCATAGATAAAGAAAATCCCATTGCGTTTAAACTTCCTATTGCAAAATTATTTGTTGCAACAGAAAATCCATCATTTTTTACTTCAAAACAGGCATTTACTGTTAAAGTATCATATCCAAACTCTTGTTTAAAAATAAAAGCTAAAGATTGACTGTGCATCTCAATGCAAGGTTGTGTTCTGTTATAATCAACTTTTTTAAGTCCATTAAAAATAGAATAAGAATAAAATTGCTTATGATCAATAAGATGAATAACTAATTTAGAAAAAGCACCAAACACTCTTGTTTTATAAAGTAACCATATAAGTAATTTAGAATTTTTTTTAAATAATTTTTCTTTGTAGGTGGCAAATAATTCATCTAAGCTTGAATTAGAAACACTCTCTTTGTAACTAAAAAGTGGTTTTTTATTAATTGAATCAAATTTATTTTGCCAAAAATTTAATGATTCTTCAGATTGTTTAAGTGAAGTAAGTGATTGTTTTTCTTTAGGTGCTAAAAAAATTGTGTTTACACCTCTCTTAGTTAAATAATCTTTAACTTCATTGGGATAATTAATAGAATCATTTAAATATTTATTAATTTCATTTGAAAAATAAATAAAACTTGCAAAAGGTATAACTGTTTTACATTCTAAAATTTTCACCTGTTTAAAAACAGTTTCTATTTTTTCTTTTGCAGCTTTTTTTCTCCAACCAATATTTTGTTTTCCACCTTTCCATGCAGCATAACCAAATTGGGTAATCAGTATATCAAAAATACCATGAAGTTTTTTGAATTTTAGTAAATCTTCCTCTTCATGTATGGGACAATCATTCAAATTTATTAAATTAATTCCATCAACATTACATGCTAAAGCTGAATCATAAAATTCACTTGGAATTATTTGTACAGAAAAATTTTTGCTTAATTTATAATTTTGTCCTTCACTTATTTCGATTACATCATATCCATTCTTTTTAAGAAAATTTGCGACTCTATGATCTTTAGTTTGTTGAAATAATATCTTAATATTTCTCTCATTAATAATTTCTTTATATTTTTTATTAAAAAAAAATCCCGTATTAAAATGATCTGGGTGTTCGTGACTAATGTATATATATGATGTTCTTGATAAGACTGAGGCGATTTCTTCTTCTGGGTTTTCATATAATAAAGACCAACCGTTATGAAAAACACTATCTTGGTACCAAGGATCTGTGAGAACAGAACATTCTTCATTTGAAATCAAAACTGAAGCGTGATTTACAAATTCTATATTAGGGCTTTTCATTAATTTTAATTCTTTATGATTATTTTTAATTGAATATTACAAAAGAGAAAAGAAATCAATAAGACAAATAATACCTATTAAATTTTTATTAAACTAATAAAAAATTCATTTTTTGTAAGGTTCTGGTTTATAACCTTTAATATATTTTTTAAACAAGTTAATAAGTCCTATTTTATCATTCTGATCAAATAAACTAATTAAATTATTAATAATTGTTTCAATATTTTTCTCATCAATAAATTCTTCACTGGTCTTATTAATTCGTTCATGTAGAGTTTTTTGCATTATAAGTTTATTAGGTAGTTCTTCTTCTAATTTTTCACCATCTTTTAATTTTGTAATTAATATTTCTATGTCTCCATATGGATTAGTTGCATTCTTCACTGTAAGTCCACTTAATTCAATCATATGAGTCGCTAACTCATAAATTTTTATTGCTTTTCCCATATCTAAAATAAAAATTTCTCCACCACTTGATAAAGCGCCTGCTTGAATAACAAGTTCAGAAGCTTCTGGTATTGTCATAAAGTATCGAGAAACATTTTTATGCCTAACAGTTACAGGTCCCCCTGAAGAAATCTGTTTGCTAAATATTGGAACCACTGAACCACTTGAATTTAAAACATTACCAAATCTAACAGAACAAAAATTTTGTTCTTTGTTAATGCCGTTTATATTTTTAATAGAGAAAGCTTGAACAATCATTTCACAAAGTCTTTTACTCGCTCCCATTATATTTGTTGGATTTATAGCTTTATCACTACTTATCAAAACAAATGTTTTAACATTATTTATCTTCGCTTCCTTTGTAAGATTTAAAGTTCCAATCACATTATTTTTGACACTACTTACAGGGTTTTCTTCTACCAAAGAAACATGTTTATATGCTGCTGCATGGTAAATTGTATCTACTTTATATTCATTAAATATTTTTTTAATAAGATTTTTATCTAATAAATTTCCTAGTACAGGTATCAAATTAGTCTTAAGATTATTTTTTTTGATAAAAATATTAAGTTTTTCATTTATTTGATGAATTGAAAATTCACTATGATCTAAAATAATTAATTTTTTTGGAATCTGTTTTATTATTTGATTACATAGTTCAGATCCTATACTTCCTCCAGCTCCTGAGACAAAAACAACTTTATCAAAAATATTTTTTTTTATTAAATTTTGATTTGGGTTTATTTGCCTTCTCTTTAGTAAATCTAAAATATCAGGTTGGCTTGTTGGAATAATACTAGTATCCTCTTGTAACAAATCATCAAGATCAGGGACAAATCTTAATTTAACATTCAAAGATTGAAATTTATTTTTAATATCAATTTTTTTCTTCCGTCCTATATTGTTTATTGCGAGAAATACTTCATCAATTTGCAAATCATTGATCAATTGATCAATATTTTTTAAATCAAAAATTTTAACTCCATTAAGAAATTTTTGATTTAATTTTTTATCATCATCTAAAAACCCTCTGATTTCATACCTAAATGTATTTCTTAAAATACCAAGATATCTAGCTCCAAAATTTCCTGCACCATATATTAAAACTTTTTTTAAATTAATGTCTTTTGATTTATAGTTTTTAAATAAGAAAAAAATATAACTTATTAAAAATCTACTACCTATTATGAATAAAAATAAAAATAATGGATAAATTATTACTATGATTCTAGGCATACCCGGAAAAAGTGGATTAGGAGTAAAAAATGAATAATTTGCGTTTAAAGTAAAAATAAAAATAGCATAAAAAATAAAGTAAATTGCTAAAGCTTTTAGTATACCTATTGAAGCATTTAAGTCTAAATATCTAAACAAGGATTTATATAATTTGAAATAAGAAAATATAAATAACAAAAAAACTACTGGAACGAAAAAAACTAGATACTCTAAGTTAGTACTTGGAATATGAATTTTTTCCCATCTTAAGGTATAAGCAAGCCACGTTGATATAAAATGTAATGCTGCATCTATAATAACAACTATTGCAATTTTAGCATTTCTAGGAATTTCAAATATATTTTTCATAAATCTTTAAAATATTTTTTAGTGTGAAATATTTTTTTTGTTTACTCTTATAATTGTTAAAATTATTAAATATACATCAAAAAAAAAGGATTTTTTTTTGATGTACTCTATTTCATATTCTACTTTTTCTGGAATTGTAAGAGAATCTCTTCCATTAATTTGCGCTAAACCAGTAATACCAGGAATAAGTTTATCTATATGGTTTTTATTTCTCAATTTGATTAAATCATATTGGTTAAATAATGCTGGTCTTGGGCCAACAAAACTCATATCTCCTTTAATGATACTATAAATCTGAGGTAGCTCATCTAAGCTCGTTTTTCTTAAGAAAGTTCCAACTAAAGTTAAATGGCTCTGAGGATTTGTTAGAAGATGTGTGGCGACATGTGGTGTATTAATTTTCATTGTTCTAAATTTTGGCATCAGAAATTCTTTATTATTTTTTCCAATACGTCTAGACCAATGAATGACACCACCCTTGGATGATATTTTGATTAAAATTGCAATTACTATAAGAGGTAATAAAAATACTATCCCAATTAAAATTGCTAAAAAAAAATCAAATATTCTTTTCATTTATTGCTTTAAGATAAAAACCTATTGGTAAAAAATAAACTATTGATAGCCAATTATTAAAAAAATTTCCCGATGGAATCAAGGGCCACAAATTAATAAAAAATCCTATCAATATACAAATCTTATAATCACTAATAATAACTTTTTTTTTAAAAAATGGATTAAAAAACTGTATAATAAGCAAGTAAGAAACATACAAAAATATTATCAAAACAAAAGAAAAACCAATTAAACCAGTCTCTGCTAATAATTGAAGGAATATATTGTGTGGATGATTATTGCAGTAAGCGCCTCCTGCTAAATTATCAGGAAAATTACCTTTGTCGTAAAATTTTTTACATAACAGTCTAAACATCTTTGGGCCTTGACCAAAAAAGTAATTGTCTTTTAGCATTTTTATGCTTGTTAAAAATAAAATTTGATGTTCTGTAGAAAAAAAATTTATTTTAACCGATGTTTCATTTTTATTTACCTTGTTTGTATCTGATTTATTATTTTGTGAATTTTCCATTTTTTCATAAGTAAAATTATCTATAGTAGTTGTAACTATTCTTTTTTTTATTTTTTCACTTTGAAGTGTAATTATTGTTATTAAAATAATTGAGGAAGCAAAAGTAATAATCCTAAATACTTTAAATTTTTTAATAAACAATATTATTAATATGGTAGATAGGGTTAAAAGAAAGATAGCAACTCTTTCTCCTGATAAAAAAACAATCAAATCAATTCCTAGAATTAAGAAAAGAAATAAAATTAGAAATTTTTTTGACACATCCTTTTTTATCAAAAATAAAGAAACTAAAAATGGAAACAGTCTAGTCAAATAACTACCTAAAATCATTTCTTCTCCAAAAAGACCTGACAATCTACCTGTTGGTGCAATCTCATAACCTAATAAATTTTTTCCAGTAAAATATTGAAAAAAAGCATCAATTAATAATATGCAATAAGTTATGAATAATGATTTAAATAAATTTTGATATATTTTATTATTATTATCAATTAAATACCATACTGCGATAGAAAAGATACCAAATCTAAAATAAAATAATGAGCTTTTGTAAGAAAACAAAACATCTGTTGTAAACGAAGATCTTATAAAAATATAAATAAAAAAAGAGATAAATATTATAAAAAAATAGTTTTTGTAATATTTCCAAAGTTTATATTTGATTGAAATAATTAAAAAAATTATTGATATAATTGAAATAAAAAGATCAGGTAAAAAAGGACCAGACACCAAAGCTGGTGGTATTAGATATAATAATCCAGATGATAAATTTATTAGTTTTTTTTGCATTAATTAAGTTATTTACTTTATACTAAAAGTTTAATTCATTATTTCTAATATTAAATAAATTTTTTAAATCAAAAATTAAATAATCTTTCTTACAAAATTTTTTAATTTTTAAAAGCCCCATATCTTTAAATTTATTATGTTTAACCGCTATTATCGAAGCATCATAACTATTAAATTTAGGATAATTTATTGATGATATATTAAAATAATTTTTAGCAATTTTATTATTTATCAAAGGATCAAATATATCTACTTTGTGACCTTTTTTTTTTAAATAATTAATAATATCAACAACTTTTGAATTTCTTACATCGCTGCAATTTTCTTTAAAAGCAAGTCCTAAAACTAAAATCTTATACTTTTTTTTTCCTAATTTTTTAATAATCTTTTTTTCTAATTTTTTAGCTAAATAATTGCCCATACCATCATTTATTTTTCTTCCAGCTAAAATTACTTTTGGTTTATAACCTAGTGATTGTGCTTTATGAGTAAGATAATAAGGATCTACACTCACGCAATGCCCGCCTACCAAACCTGGTTTAAAAGGTAAAAAGTTCCACTTCGTTCCAGCTGCCTCCAAAATTTCATTTGTATCTATTTTTAAATGATCAAAAATTATTGAAAATTCATTTATCAAAGCAATATTAAGATCTCTTTGGGTGTTTTCAATTACCTTTGCAGCTTCAGCAACTTTTAAACTTGATGCCCTAAAAGTTCCAGCAGATATTATTTTTTTGTAAACTTGATCTATTATATAAGAACTTTTAGGTGTGGAGCCAGAAGTAATTTTTACTATTTTTTCTATTGTTTTTTTTTTATCTCCTGGGTTAATTCTCTCTGGTGAATAACCACAAAAGAAATCTTTATTAAAAGTTAAACCTGACTTTTTTTCTAAAATGGGAACACAATTTTCTTCTGTAGCACCAGGATAGACTGTAGATTCATAAACAACTATATCTTTTTTTTTTAGAATTTTTCCAACAATATCACTAGCTTTATTCAAATAAAAAAGATCTGGCTTATTTTTTTTATTAATTGGAGTTGGGACTGCAATAATAAAAAAATTACAAAACCTTAAATCTTTTTGATTGTTAGTAAATTTTATCTTTTTAGAATTCTTAAAAATCTTAGAAGAAACTTCTTTTGTAGTATCGATACTTCTGTTTAATTCTTTAACTCTCTGTTTATTTATATCAAAACCAATAATATCAAAATTTCTCTTTTTAAATTCAAGTGTGAGAGGAAGACCTACATAGCCCATTCCAATTACAGCAATTCTATAATCGTGTTTATTAAAATTAAATTTTTTTTTCATATTTTGTTAAAAGTGACTCATATAATGAAAATGTTTTACTAACAATATTTTTTATATCAAATTTTTCTTTAGCCATTAATTTTCCTTCTTTTCCATACTCTTCGCAAAGACTTCTATTTTCAATAAGTTTGCTTAAACTTTCTACAAGTTTAGAAATATTCTTTACAGGTACTAATTCTCCTGTTACACCCGCTAAGATTGCTTCCCTGCACCCAGTAACATCAGTAGTAATAACTGGTTTTCCTGCAGCGGCAGCTTCTAAAAGTGATTTTGGCATTCCTTCTCTGTAAGATGGTAAGCAAACAATAGAAGATCTCATAAATATTTCTGACATTTCATTTTTATAACCCCACCACTCAATATAACCTTTATCAATCCATTCGTTAATTTTTGTTTCTGAAATTGAAGATGGGTTTTTATAACCAGAGGCTCCTACCAAAACAAATCTCCAATCTGGATATTTTTCTTTTAAAATTTTTGCAGATTCAACAAACTCAATAGTGCCTTTATCAATTAATATTCTTGCTGGAAATAAAATAATTTTTTCATTTTTAAAATTAGAAGAATTTTTATACTTATTTAAATCTACACCAGATCCTGGGATTAAAGTAATTTTTTTTTCGTTTACTAAATTATTGTCTATAAAAAAAAAGTTGTCGTCTTTATTTTGTAAAATAAGTTTTAAATTTTTATGTTTTAAAATAAACTTTAAAAATTTTAGATAAATTGATGGTAATAAACTCATTAATCCTTCTTTTTTACCTGTAAACATTGCCCCCATACCTGATATAGCAACAATTAAACAAGGGATATTTAAAATTCTACTTATAATTCCTCCATATAATATGGGTTTATTAGAGACTAAATGAACAATATTTGGTTTAAAAAGAAATATTTCAAAAAATATTTGTAAAAAACCAATAATTTCTGAAAAAATATTTAAACTTGATGAGCTAAAATTTATTCTCTTAATATCTAGGTCGTATTGATTGATTAAATTTTTAGCATGTTTTTCCATTATTTTACTTCCTGGCTTACCTATTAAAATTTTTACATTCCATTTTTTTGACTTTGCGTGTAACGCTAAAGGAAGTCTATGAGATACAAAAAAAGAAAGGTCATTAATAATATAAATTATTTTTTTCTTTCTTTCTTCTAAATTCATATTTTATTTTTTCTTTTATCTTTATTAATATTATAACTTATAGCTAAAATAAAAGTTAGAATAAAAGGAAATTTCCATCTAGCAGCTGTTCCAACGTTTTCTACTAATAATCCATAAATTGATAAACAAAAAAATAATGATACTACCCAGAAAATTACTATATTTTTTCCTTTTTTATTTGAATTTTTATAAATAGAATAAGTGTATAAAAGAAAAAATAAACTTTCTAAAGAAATTAACATTTTAGCAACGGTATCTGCTTTCCAAATTGCTGGGTTAAAATAAAATACAAAACCTCGAAAAATTATCTCTGGTAACATATTTATATTAATAACCAATTCTTTAAACCCCTCTGGTTCTAATGGATGATCAAAACTATAAAAAGCTTTTCTTACTTCATTAAAATATTCTAAAATTTTATCAAAATTAGAGCTGAAAATTATAAATGCAAATAAAATTACAAAATAAACAAAATATCTTCTATAAATATTTTCTCTGTTATAAAAAAAAGCAACATAAAATAAAGTAATTACAGACATCATATAAAAATTTTGAGTTTTAATGAGTGCTAATACTAATAGAAAAAAAAATGTAAGTATTAATTTATGTTCTATTAAAAATAATACTATTAAACACATGACAGATAAAACCAATGTGTCTCTTAGTGCAACAGAAGTCCATATTATACAGCTTGGCAACAAAATAAAAATCAAAGCTAAGTTATTTGTTAATGCTTTTTTATGAATTAAATAACCTATTAACATTACAAAAAGAAATTTATTTAAAAGTGCAAAACTAATCTGGCTTTCAGAAAAAGGTAATGGAATGATAGAATATAAATAAGCTATAGGTACTCTTTGAAATTGAAAGATTTCTCTAATTCTTACTCCTCCAAAATCTTTACCTTCAAATACTTCAAATCTAGAGTATTCAAAGCTCGTTCTTGCTTCATCGGTTATCATTGCGGTCCAAAATTCTTTTACATCCCATAATGATAATCTTAGAAATCTTACCGCTAGAGGATAAGCTGCTTGATCTGTCATATCAACTTTTACAAGCGCTATTAGAATTGGCATAGCAAAAGGTACAGCTGAAGTAAGCACTAAAGCAGTAGCGATATAATGATTTAGATTTTTAATATAAATTAGCGAAAAAATGAGAATTAATATAACTGAATAATTAATTATATCTGTGAAAATTATCAAATCTTGAACTGCATGAGAAAGATTTTGATAAGTGCTAATCATATTATCTTATAGACTTATTTTATAGGAATTATAATATTTGTTTCAAAAAATTTTAACATGTTTTAATTTTCTAGTTCTTTTTAAATCCTATAGCACACCAATATGGTGCATTCTTATTAAAAATAATTTTATTTAAACCACATTTTTTCATCATTTTATTAATTTGTTTTTTTGTAAATCTTTTTTCTATTTTTGTACCTACTTTGTCAAGCGAGTCTGTTTTTAAAACATAGAAAGGTTTATCTCTATAAAAACTTAAAGGAAAATTATCAACTTTAATACCAAATTTTTCCATAATTAGAGAAAATCTAGATAATGGCCAATAAACAAATAAAGCAATTAAGTTACTGAAAAAATATTTCTTTTTAAAAGATAGTTTGCTTATATTTTTTCTGAAGATCGTGTCAGCAATTAACCATAAAAAATGATACCATTTAGGTTTATTGTCATGCAAATAGTACAGATATAATAAAAATGGAGCTTTTGGTTTTAGTTTTTTAACACAATCTAATAAAGCTTTTTCAGTGTCTTCAATATGATGTAAAACTCCTAATGAGTAACCAAAATCCATTGAGTTGTTTTTAATAGGCATTTCATCTAAAGTTTTTTTATAAAAAAAACAATTCTTAAATTTATTTAAATTTTTTTTTGCTACATTTATTGCTGAAGAAGGATCTACACAATATAAACGACCAACTTTTGGGGCAACAAAGTATGCCCATCTTCCCGTTCCACAGCCAGCGTCAAAACCTTTTGAGTGTTTTTTTATCTTTTTCCAGGGAAAATTTTTAAAATATCTTTCAAATTGTGGTTTATTAAATTTTTCTATATATCTATTTTGTTTATAAGTTTCCCAATTTTTACCAAAATCTGTAATAACTTCTTGTTTAATATTATTTTTTTTCATTCTTTTAAAACCAAATTCTTAATTTTATTTTATCTTTATTTATATTGTGTACTAATTTTTTTTCTAAATTATTATATTTTTTTTTATTATCATAATCCATATATTCGGAATGAAATTCATTATAAATAATATTAAGTTTTAAGTGCATTTTATTAAATAATAAATTTTCAAGAACTTCATATTCTGCTCCTTCTATATCTAATTTTAAAATGATTGTGTCGTATAAAAGACTTTTTCTTTTAATAAAATCAGAGAGAGAAAAGGTTTCAACTTCTATCGCTTTATTTTCTATTGCATCATATGATAGGCTATTATGTTCTTTTAGAATAGAACCACCGTCAGATAGAATTCCCCTTTTATCTTCACTTAACCCAAAAAATTTTGTCGTACCATCCTTGCTACTTGCTGCTTTGTTAATAATATCAATCTTGTTTTCTTCTTTCTGTTCTAATTCTTTTTTGATTTCTTTTAGATAATTTAAACAATTTGGATTTGGCTCAATTAAAACATAATCAAAATACTTTAAAGGAAAAAACTTTTTAAACATATTAAAGCCTTGGCCAATATTAGAACCGCAATCAATAAATAACCCTTTTGTATTTTTTGATTTTTTGACTCTATTGATTGAGTAAATAGAATCGAACCTTAAAAATATTTTTAAGAAAAATTTTTTAAAACGATATTTAATGCTTGAAAAAATTTTGTTAAACATTTTTTATTGTTTCTTTTCATTCAATAGCCACTGTTGAAAAATAACTATTGCCCAAATTAAATTATGCCAATTTCTTTTACCAGATATATGTTCCTGCCAAAGCCTTCTTACAGTTTTTGTATCAAAATAACCCTCATTAGATAATCTTGTTTCAGATAACATCTCTTCTACCCATTCTCTAATAGACCCTCTTAACCACTCAGCTAATGGAACGCCGAATCCCATTTTTGGCCTTTCTATTAATTCTTTGGGTATATATTCATTGAGTATCTTTCTTAATAAAAATTTTGACTTTCCATTTTTAATTTTCATTTTTAGAGGAAATCTCCATGCGATCTCTGTAATTTTATGATCTAGATAAGGAGCTCTTGTTTCAAGGCTTGTAGCCATACTTGCTCTATCAACTTTGCATAAAATGTCATCTGGAAGATATTTTTGTGTATCCCAATACATTAATTTACTTTCAAAATCATTAAAGTTTACATCGTCAGCTTCTTTTAGAGAAATAATAGAGTTTTCTTTTGCACCTAATACTAAGTTGTTATTAAACTGCCATTCAGTTACTAAGCTAATATAAAAATCATTCAAATTTTTTGCATTTGATAACCTATTTCCCAATTTATGTATTTTGTGTCCAAATTGAGAAAATTTATTAAATTTAATTAGGTTCAATGTTAAAAATTTTTGAGCACTATCCCAATATTTAACAGGAATCGACTGCAAAAAATTACCTACTAAAGATCTATATTTATGAGGAAATATTTTAATTTTTGACCAAATTTTATTAGTCCATAAATATCTAGAATAACCACAAAATATTTCATCACCTCCATCACCTGAAAGAGCGACGGTTACATTTTTTCTGGTAAATTTACTTAGAATATAAGTTGGTATTTGAGAGCTATCTGCAAAAGGTTCATCGTATATTAAAGGCAATAAAGGAATAACAGATTTAATATTTTCTTTATTTACAATCAATTCATTATGATCTGTACCCAAATGATTTGCAACTTTTTTAGCATAATGAGATTCATCATATCTTTTGTCTTCGAAACCAATGGTAAATGTTTTTATTTTAGAAGATGACATTGATTGCATTAGAGCAACCAACAAAGAAGAGTCTATTCCCCCAGAAAGAAATGCACCAATAGGCACATCAGATATTAATTGAGAATTAACAGATTTCTTAATTTGAAGATGCAATTCTTTCACTGCTTCATTTTCATTCTTTTCATTGTAAAGATTTTTTGATCCGCTTTCTATAACATTGGAAAGTTCCCACCATTTTTTTATTTCTAAATTTTTTTTTTTATAAGGAGCTTTTATAAAATCTTGATTAGGATTTTCTAAAGAATCTTTTTTTATAGTCAAGATTGAGCCTGCTTCTAATTTATAAATATGATTATAAATTGAATAAGGGGCTGGTACACATAAAAATCTCATATAAGCACCAAGAGCATTTCTATTAATAGAATTATTAAATTCAGGATGTGCCTTAAAAACTTTTAACTCTGAGCCAAATAAAAAATCATTACCTGCCCATCCAAAATATAATGGTTTTTCTCCAAATCTATCTCTAGCTAAAACTAATTTCTTTTCTTTATGATCCCATACCGCTAAAGAAAACATACCAGTACTTTTATTTAAAGTTTCTTCAATTCCCCAGCACTCAAAACAATTTAAAAGCGTTTCGGTATCAGAAAAACCAGACCATAAATAATTTTTATTATTTGAAAAATTTTCAACTTCTTTTCTTAAATCTAAATGATTATAAATTTCGCCATTAAAAATAATTGTATATTGATTATTTTTTGACTGCATGGGTTGCTTTCCTTTAGAAGATAAATCTAAAATGGATAATCTTGTGTGTCCAAAAGCAATTCCATTATTTGGCTCAATCCATTCTCCACGATCATCTGGCCCTCTATGATTGAGTTTAATTATCATTTTTTCAATGATAGTTTTATAAAATGAAAAATTTTTATCTTTGTTAGAAAAAATTCCTGAAATTCCACACATATTTTTTATTTATTTAAAACCGAGATTAAAATCTCATCCCACCTTTTTAAAATTTTCTCTTTACTAAAGTTTTCTTCAACATATTTTCTACCCTTTAAACCTGCTGTTTTTCTAAGTTTTTCATCTCCTAAAAGGGTTTCTAAATTAATTTTCCAATCTTTTTCAGTTATACATGAAAGGGTATTTGAATCTAGTAAACCCTCATTTTCATATGCATTTTTCATACAATCAGTATAACCAGGTGTATCAGAGGTTATTACTGGCAAACCATACTTCCACAATAATAATAATTTATTAAATGATTTTCCAAAGGAAAAAGGATTGTTTAGATCCATAGGTATAACTGCTAAATCACAATTAATTAATATTTCATTTATACCATCTTCAGTCCATTTATGTAAAAAAGTTTTTTTAAAAAGTTTTTGTGTCAAATTTTTTGTTTTTTTTTCTCCAAATCTCATTAGATATTTTTTATAGTTTAAGTCTGTAACAACATGAAGTTCAACTGGAAAATTTTTATTTATTTCTTCTAAGGCATAATTTAAAATTTTTAAATGTTTTAAATTAAATGGAAGGCCTTCCCAAACTATCTTAAAACTTTTTCCTATTTCATAGTTATTTTTTATTTTATTTCCAATTAAATGATGAAAATCAGTGCTGACATGACAATTTTTACAAATTTTTATGATATCTTCTTTTTGTCCGTAACTACTACATAACACCGCAGCAGAATTTTTACACATATCTTTTAAGGCTTTTTGATGATTTATTTTTAAAAATTTATTTTGTCTAAAAATAAACTTTGCAAAACCTCTTATATAATTTTTAGGATCAAATATTTTATTTTGTAGATATGGATCAATTAGTTCATAAATAATTTTACTCTTTGAATATTTACTCCATATACTTATGTCTGCCTCTTGACACAATACTACCAGATCATAAGTTTTATTAGGATCTGCAATTTCAAATTTAATATTTCTTTCTTTTGCATATGTTGCAAATCTTATACGGTCAGTTCTTCTTTTTACATTATTAATATTATTATATGTGGTTGATCTATCGTATGGTAAATAACCAATTTTTAAATTTTTAAAATCTATTTGTGTTTGCATATATCAAAATCTTACTTTTTTAAGAATGTTAAAATTAATTCATATAATTTAAAAAAAATTATATATTGAGCCTGCCAATAAAAATTGGATGCCTTATGGGGTTTAACTAAAAAACAACCTAAATATCTTATATAAGATTTTATAAAACTAGGTTTTATCTTATTCCTATAACAAACTATTGGAAAAGAAACTTGATCTCTGGTTGTTCCCTTTAAATATTCTTTCCACCAACTATTCATCAAACGAATTATTTTTTTTTTATTATGTCTTCTAACAAGAAGCCTATTTTCAGTTAGCCAGTTTATTTTGACATTGTTTATTTCATATTTATAAATTTTTCTTAATTTTTTTCCTACAGTCGGTCTAAGGCGTGAATAACTCTCAATAGCATTAATCTCTTCTTTAAAATCTTTTCTATATCTGTGAAGAGGCGCTGCAATATCTTTTTTATTTAAATAATTTTTAATCAATTTTTTAGGATTTGAAATTAAAAAAACGTTAGAGTCTAAATAAATACTTATTTCATATTTTTTTAAAAATAAATGTGGATTAATTTTTATCATTCTGTTCATTTTTGATGGTTTATAAATAGGTTTGATAAATTTTACCTTCCATGGACTTTGAATTTTTTTTGGCTTATCGGTAAAACAAATATAATCGAAATCTTTTGATAAATTTATTGGTGACGAAAGAACATCATAATTTCCAAATAAAGCTGTATATATAACAATTTTTTTCATGACTTATTTGTAATAAGACTTATAAATTAACCTTTAAACTCTGTTTAGCCATAAAAACTCATAACTTTTTATCATTTTGTTTATAGAAAAATTGTTCTTAATATGGGTTGAACAATTAATACAAAGGGACTCCCATTCTTTATTATTTTGAGATTTTAAATTTATTGCATCCAAAATTGACTCTTTTAATTGTAACGAATTACCAGGATCTACAGTCCAACCAAATTTATTAATAATTTCTTTAATTTCTCCTAAATTTGATGCTACACATGGAGTCCCAGATGACATAGCCTCTATAAGGGCATTGGGACATGTTTCACCATAAAGTGAGGGCAAAACATTTATATCTAAGCCATTCATAACTTTATTTATATCACTTGTTTCTTCTATCAAAATAATCTTTTCATTTATCTTGCTATGTTCTATTAAATTTTTTAATTGTTTATTTTGGTAATTAATATTTTTTCCAATTAAAACACATTTAATATCTTTGTTTGTAACAAGTATTTCTTTAATAGTTTTTAAAAAAGATAAATGATTTTTTACAGGATGAAATCTCGCTACTAACCCGATTAGAAATGTATCTTGTGAAATATTGTTTTCTTTTCTAAATTTTATTCTATTTGACAAATTTATACTAAATTTTTCTGTATCAACGCCATTATGTATTAAACAAAATTTATTAGGATAGCCAATATTCAAGTGATTTTTTTTTGCTTGTTTTGCGCAAGTAATAATAATTTTAGGAATATTTTGACAAAAATAACCACAAAGTCTTGCAAATAAAATAGTTAAAAAAGAATAATTACCCCAATTAACTGCTGTTGTTCTTATATTCCAAACAATTTTTTTTACACCAACTATTTTTGCTATTAAACCAGCAATAAAATCTGCTTGATGAAGCCATGTCTGCACAATATCTGGCTTCTCGTTTAAAAAAATTTTACCCATTTTAAATAATCCCAAAAAAATTGAAATTGGAGATTTCATATTTAGATATTTTACTATTACACCGTTACTCTCTATTTTTTTTCCATAAAAACCTGGTCCTGTCATAGATATAACCATATGACTGATTTTTTTATTTTTTTTTGTTAATATTTTATAAAGCGTAACTTCAGCACCACCACTTTCTAAACCTATTATGACATGAATTATTTTCATTTTTAAAATTAAACCTTAAGATTAAATTGCTTTTTAATTATAAATTTAAATTTTTTATAATAATTTTCAGAAGAAATATTTTTTTTTGCATCTTTAACGGCGTTTCTAGATAATTGATTATGAAATTTTATACTAATAAAAATTTTATTTATACTGTTAAATAAAGATTGAGAATCATTTTTTTTAAATATATATCCATTATAACCATTTTTAACATGAAATTTTGTACCACAAGCATCACTACAAATAACTGGCAAACCATAACCTAAAGCCTCACAAATTGAAATTGGTGCTGTTTGAAAATCTGCAGGATGTAAGAAAATAGAATTTTTTTTATAAATATTTTTCATCTTTGAATACGGTATATTTTCAAGAAATTTTATATTCTTTTTCAAACCATTCTTTTTTACATAGTTTAAAGCTTTTTTTTTTATCTTCTTGTGACTTGAATTATAAACCATACTTACTATAGTCATTTTAACATCAAACTTTTTACTAATTTTTTTTAAAACATTTAATGCTAAAAAGTAGTTTTGTGTAACTTCAGGTTTAGCTACTACTAATATCTTTTTAGAAGTAATTTTTTTATTTTTTTTAATAATAGAAACAGCAAATGGTAGATAAAAACACTTATTTGGTAACCTTTTTTTGTTGCTATTTATGGGGGTAATCCAAGTTGCTTTGAATAATTTAAGTCTTAGAAAAAACTCTGCTGTTTTAATAAGAGAGGTTATATTAAGTTTTAAATAATGTTTATAAAAATCTTTTTGATCATAAAAAATAATATTTATCTTTAAGATCTTCATAATTATTGCAATAAAATAGGTATAAAAAAAACCATGGACTCTAATTATTGCAATATCAGGTAAAATTTTCTTAACTTCTTTATAATAAATCTTAAAGTTTGGTAAATCATGTATTTTTGGCATTCCCCAAGTTCCAAAAAGAATTTTAATTATTTTTGATACAATACTTTCTTTAAAAAATTTAGGCTTAACATGAGAATGATCTTCTATTTTATATTTAAATTTTGCATGAAAAAAAACTTTGTGACCCTTTTCCTTTAAAGTTTTTATAATATTAAATTGATTTGTATGGATTCTAGGTCCAATAAATAAAATTTTCATGGGAGATATTTATTACTTTAATCTTGTGTTTAGTGACTATGTCTCAAAAACTACTTTAGTTCCTTGATAATCTATTTTTATAGGCAAGGATTGTAATTTAGAAAGTTTTGTAATAACTTTATTTTTTTTCTTGTTAGTTATGTTTAATAATAAAAAACCTCCACCTCCAGCTCCAATTAATCTTCCTCCTGAACAACCATATCTTAAAGCAATTTTATAAAATTTATCTATGTAGCTACTAGATACTACTGAACTTAATTTTTTTTTATATATCCATGATTTATTAAAATAGTATCCTAAATTATACTTTGTTTTTTTTCCAAGTAATATTCTTTTAACTGGCTTAGTTAATTTTTTGATTTCAATTAAATTTTTAAATATCTTTTTGTTAGATATAGTTTGATATTTTAATACATCATGTGAATTTCTTTTTATTTTTGTATAAAATAAAAAATTTTCATTTTCAATTTTTTTTTCAATATTCTTTTTAATTTTAATGTTTTTTACTAAGACTTTCTCATTTTTTTTAAAAACAAATTCATTAACTCCTCCAAAAGACGAGGCATAATGATCTTGTTTTCCTATTTTTCTTTTAACAAGTTTAATCTCAATTAATGAAGCTTGCTCTGCTATTTTCCTTTTAGTAACATTTCTTTTAAGGAGTTTATTTAACGCATGTACAAGGCCAACAGTAAAAGCACTAGAAGATCCTAGGCCAGTATTAGAAGGTATGTCTGTAAATGTTGTTATTTCGATAGGCTTTTTAATATTAAAAAAAGTTAAAGTTTCTTTAACAATCGGATGTTTTATATCTTTAATACTATTGCACATTTCTGATTTACTCCAATTTACTCTGTACTTGTGATCCACAAATCCTTCGTCGGTAAACCTTGCAACTACATATAAATATTTTTGAATTGTGAAGTTTATTACTGTTCCATCTTCTTTTTTATAAAAAGATGATATGTCAGTCCCGCCGCCTGCTAGACTGACTCTAAATGGTGTTCTTGTTATAATCATAATATTTTATTTAAACTTTTTAAAAGACAGATCTTTTCTGCTAATTACCTTAGGTTTTGGCCATTTTATTGAAAAATAAGGATCATCATATCTAAAACCTCTGTAAAGTTTAGGTTTATAAAAATCACCCATAAAATATTGAATAACTGTATTTTTTTCTAAAGTTAAAAATGCATTAGCACATCCGGCAGGAATATATATAGCGCTCTGATCTTTTGAGCTAACTGTAATCTTGTCATGAAGCAAATAAGTAGAAGATTTTTTCCTAATATCTATGGTAATATTTAAAATACTTCCAGATAGGCAGTTTATAACTTTTGATTCTTTACTTGGGCTTTTTTGATAATGAAAGCCTCTTAATGTATTTTTTTTTGGATTAATAGATATATTTGTTTGTTTAATTAAAAAATTAATCTTTTGTTTTTTAAACTCATTCAAGCAATAATTTCTAAAAAAAATACCTCTATTATCTTTGTGTTTTTCAAATTTTAGTAGAAATAATCCTTTAATATTCTTTTTAATAAATTTCATATTCTTTTATTTTGTTTGGTAATGGGGTTATAATTTGTCCTTTAAATCTTTTTAATCTTAAGTCTTTAATAATTTCTTTTTTAAAATTCCACGATAAAATCAATATTTTTTTACTAGCAACTATTAAATCTTTAATTTTATCAAAACTTACAATTGGTATATTTGATCCTGGAGAAAATTTATTATGTTTTAATTTACTTTTATCAATAATAAATTTAACATTTTTATTATCTATATTTGAAAAATTTAAAAGTGTTGAGCTTCTAGCTGATGCTCCATAAGCTATAATTTTTTCTTTCTTTGACATCTCTTTAATTAATTTATTAAACTTTTTTCTATGAATTAAAGCTTGAATTTTAAATTTTTTCCAAGTCTCAAATTGATTTAGTTTAATATCATTTTCTTTTTTTAATAAAATATTAAGTTTTTTTGATTTTCTATTTTTTATATCTTTTGAAAAAAATAATATTAACGCTCCACCGCTAATAGGACTTTTTTCACAATCAAAACAATTTAGTCCATATTTTTCTAAAAGGTTAATCAAAGTCTTAGCTGTAAAATAAAATAAGTGTTCATGATAAATTGAGTCATATTGTAAGCCTTCAAGAATATTTTTAGCATAATGAAACTCTATTGCCACTATACCTTTTTTTATACTTAACAAACTATTAATTCCATCAATAATAGAATGAATCATGCTTGAGTGTGGAATTACATTTCTTGCGAATATTATATCTGCTTGACCATATTGTTTTGATATTTTATTAGCAGTTTTTTTATTAAAAAATTCTTTAATTGTTTTAATCCCTTGTTTTCTAGCTATTGTACAAATATTTGAGGCAGGCTCTACTCCCAAAATTTTAAATTTCTTTTTTTTAAAGGGTTTTAAAAATGTTCCATCATTACTTGCTATTTCTACAACAAAAGGTTTTTGTACTTTACATTTGTTTAAAACTTTAGTTGCAAAGTTTAAACTAAATTCATTAGCATGTGATGACGTTCCTGTTGTCCACACATATTTATTAAATAGTTTTTTTTGATCAACTGTAGCTGAAATTTGTATAGTTTTACATGAACTACAAAAAACTAACTTCAGGGGATATTTTTTGCTTTTTTGGTTTTTAAAAGCATTAAGTTCATTTGCCAATGGATGGTTTCCTAAATTTAAAATATTTAAAATTTTTTTTGAATTACAAATTCTACAGGATTTTATTACCTTAAAGTCTTTATTCATATTTTAATAACTTTATTGATTTAAGACAAATCTCCAATAATCAAGAGTATCACTTAAAATTTGATCAAAGGATATTTTTGGTTTCCAATCAGAAATTTTTTGAAATTTTTTAGTATTCACAATTAATCTTGGAACATCTGTAGGTCTTACAAAAGGCTTATGTTCCTTAAATTTAATATTCTTAACCGTTGATAGTTTAATTAGTTTTTTTAGTGCTTCTTGAAAGGTAAAAATATGTTTTTTTGACTCATTTCCAATTAAATATAAATCTCCAGGTTTACATTTTTCTGAAGCAATCCAATAAGCTTTCACTATATCCTTCACATGGGTGAAGTTTCTTTTATCATTTAATCTTCCTACCAAAATTAAAGGTTTTTGAAGTCCTTTTTCTATTCTTGCAATTTGATAAGCATAAGAAGAAAGTCCAAAAACATTTTCTCTTCTTGGCCCTTCGTGATTAAATGTCCTACATCTTATAACTTTAAGCTTGTAAGATTTAAAATAAACAAATCCTATAAGATCTTGAGCAATTTTAGTTACAGCATATGGATTAACTGGTTTAAGAGTAGTTTTTTCCGTTATAGGAATATCTTTTTTATCCACTTCACCATATTCCTCGCCAGAGCCAGGAATCAAAAATTTACAATTTGATTTACTTTGTCTTAACGCTTCTAAAAGATTAACGGTAGCATTATAATTTACACTCATATACCTATTTGGGTGATCCCATGATGGGCTTACAAAACTTTCAGCTGCAAAATGTAAAATTTTATCAGGTTTAATTTGCTTAATAATTTTATTAACCGATACAGGATCAGTCAAATCGCAATCTACCCAATTAATTTTATCATAAAAGTGTTGGATCTTATCTATTCTAGATAAATGATATCTTTTAGTTGCATATATTTTAATATTTTTAATATTATCTAATAAAAAATCTACCATGTGACTTCCTACAAAACCAGTTGCTCCTGTTACTAAAATTTTTTTCATATTTCTATTTAATCGTCCTTTCTGTTAATTTTTTTTTAGCCACTATATAATCGACTGCAGATAAAAGCCAAACATGATGAGTCATTTCAACAATATTATATTCTTTATTATCTACCCAAAAATTTAAATCTCCAAGTTTTCTAAGATTGTTATCTTTTGAAAATCCTGAAAAAGTTACAGTTTTTAAATTCATTTTTTTGGCTTGTTTTATACCTTTAATTATATTTTGTGAATTACCACTACTACTTATGAAGATTGCTAAATCTTTTTTATCAGCATAAAACTCTATCGCTTTTTTAACCCAGTTTTCATAACCATAATCATTTCCAAAACATGTTAACAAGTCTGCTTCATTAAAATTTACAGATCTAATATTACAAACTTTTGTTAAATCTACAGAAACATGGCTGGCCATAGCTGCACTTCCACCATTTCCAACAATTATAACTTTGCCAAGTTTTTTTTTAGTTTCAACTAAAGTTTTAGATAGTTTTATTAATTTAGAATTTTCTACTAAAGAAATTTTTTTATTAATTCTATTAAAATATTTTTCAAAGAAATTCATTTTTGATTTCATATCATTTGAGAAAGATTAAAGCGATCTTTTTTTGTATCCACTGGGTGCCAAAAATTTAACTTAAATCCATAAAATTTGATTTTTCCATTTTTAATTATTCTTGGAATAACATTTTTCTCAAAAGAGTCATTTTTTGATTTAATATATTTAAAAACCCTCTCATCTAATAAATAAAATCCTGCATTTATAAATATATTAAAATTTTTTTCATATGTTTTTGTTATTTTAAAATCATTGTTCATTTTAAAAACACCATATGGCAACGTTAGTTTATGTGTTGAGACTATATAATTTTTTTTAATTTTTTTTTTAAAATTTAAACATTTTTTTGGATTAAAGCTAGTAAGAGAGTCTCCATAAGTTAGAAAAAAATTTTCTTTTTTAATGAGACTTTTAACCATTGATAGCCTTCCTCCTGTTTCTGTCCCTAGTCCTGTATCAAGGACTCTAATGTTTAAACCTTTAATTTTTTTTGCAAAACTTTTTAAATCTTTAATTTTATAGCCCCCCAATAAGATAAAATCTTTTATTCCAGCTTTAGAATAAATATTTATGATTCTTTTAATAATTGAAATACCTTTGATTTTTACTAGAGGTTTTAATATTTTGCGTTTATCATTTTTATTGTATCTAGTTCCATAGCCACCACAAAAAATAATGCATTTCATAATAATTTAAACTTTATAATATTCTTTATACCAATTTATAAAGTTATATATCCCTAGTTTTATATTTGTATTTGGTGAATATTTTATAATTTTTATTAAAGAAGTTACGTCCGCATAAGTATCAGGAACATCTCCTGCTTGAAGGGGTAAAAATTTTTTTTTAGCTTTAATGTTTAGATTTTTTTCTATCTCTTCAATATATTTCATGAGTTTAATTCGTTTATTATTTCCTATATTAAAAATTCTATATGGTGCTTTGCTTGAAGAAGCATCTGGTCTTTTTGCATTCCAATAATTATTTATCTTAGGTGGTTTTTTACTTATTCTTAGAATTCCCTCAACTATATCTTCTACATAAGTAAAATCCCTTGTATGATTTCCATTATTGAAAATATTAATATGCTTTTTTGCTAAAATATTTTTTGTAAATAATGACAACGCCATATCTGGTCTTCCCCATGGTCCATAAACAGTAAAAAAACGCAAACCGGTAGTTGGTAACTTAAACAAATTACTATAACTATGGGCCATTGCTTCATTGGCTTTTTTTGTTGCAGCATAAAATTGCAAAGGATGATTTGTTGAATCTGTTTCTTTAAAAGGTAAAGATGTATTGGCTCCATAAATGCTACTCGTGCTAGCATATACCAAATGTGAAATTCTATTTTGTCTGCAAGCTTCTAAAATATTTGTAAATGCAACTAAATTACTTCTTAAATAAGCATAAGGGTTTATCAACGAATATCTTACACCAGCTTGAGCGGCTAAATGAATAACAATATTAATCTTGTTCTTTTTAAAAATTTTTTTTACAAAATTATTACTAGCAAGGTCTCCTTTGATAAAGGTGTATTTAGTTTTAAATTTTTTTGAAAATTTAGATATTTCATTTAATCTATCTTTCTTAAGTTTTGTACTATAATAATTATTAATTGAGTCAACACCTACTACATCAAATCCTTTGCTTAAAAATTTTTTTGTTGCATGAAAACCTATAAATCCTGCATTTCCTGTTATTAAAACTTTCATATAATTTAACTTATTTATTCTTTCTATAATTTATAAACTTAAAAACTTTTTTAATTAATTTTGAAAAGTTATATTTAAAATCGTCAATATAACTATTTAGTTTATATTTGATTCTATCTTTTAATGCAGTTTTAATTTGGGGAAATATTTTATTTTCTTTTAAATCAATTATATATTTCACTAATTCGTCTGATTGGTATTGAAGTGAGTACTTATTATCAATTTTTTCTAAACTTCTGGTCCTATAAATACTTCGCAATTCTGGGTTAGAGATCAATTTTTCTAGTTTATAATACCAACTTGAAATGCCATGTGCTATTTCACCATTATAACCATCATCTATTAATTGCAAAGCTGAGGGATTCAAATCAGCGATTACTGGCACACCTGCTTGGAAAAAAGTTATAATTTTACCTGGGTTATTTTTCATTTTAAATCTTAAAAAGTAATCATCATTATTCCCCAAAAAATAATTACTTGATAGCCTTTTTGTTACTAACAAGTTTTGAATTGGAGTTCCTCCAAAATAAATACCTAAATCCCAGTTAGATAAATTTTCAACCATAGCATTCATCGACCATTGAATATCTTTTATTAAAACATTTTTAGGTCGCCCAGCTTTCCATATCCCAAGTTCATTTATGTTATAGATTAAGTGAAGTTCAATAGGATACTTTTTGCTTAATTTTTCAATTGCACTTGTAACATCAGGATACATTGAGTTTAAATGGGCTTTATTTCCATGGTAACCAATTATAACTTTATCCTTTTTCTTACCTAAATTATCTATTTTAAAGTTTAAATCAGGAAACTCATTGAATATAAATATATTTGCACAATATTTAGAAAAAAATAATTTCATCTCAATACTATTAACAACTAAAAAATCTATAAATTCTATATATTTAAAAACAATTGAGCCTTTACCATCACATACACCTATTTTGATATTTGGATATTTTTTTTTAATTTTTTTTAAAGTTTCTAAATCTTTTTTATAAGACATAAAAACTATACAATCATAATTTTCAAAATTATCATTTTGATCAAAATAAAAGTTTTTGTTTTTAGAAAAAGCCTGAGAATGAAACATGCTTGCTGGGTTTGACTTATAATGTGTAAAAAATAATATTTTCATTAAATTTGTTTTTTATGCCAATTCCAAGCTGTTTCTAAGATTGTTTTAATGTCACTGTTTTTAATTTTCCAATTTAATATTCTTTTAGCTTTTTTAGAATCGGCAATCATTTCTGGTATATCACCCTTTCTTCGAGGAAAAATGTTTACTTTAATTTCTTTATTTGTAATTTTTTTTGCTAAATCAATAATTTCCTTAACTGAATATCCTTTTCCAGTTCCAAGATTTAAATGAAAACTTTTTTTATCTTTAATTATTTTATTCAAAGATAACACATGAGCTTTTGCAAGATCTGATACATGGATGTAATCTCTTATACACGTCCCGTCTTTTGTTTTATAGTTGTTTCCAAATATTTTGATTGAATTATTTTTTTTTAAAGCTGCCTTTAAAACCAATGGAATTAAATGAGTTTCTGGTTTGTGGCATTCTCCAATATCTAATAACTTGTCTGCTCCCGAAGCATTAAAGTACCTTAATATTGCAAATTTAATTCCACAAATATCACTAAATTTTAAAATCATTTTCTCAGAAATTAATTTTGACCAACCATAGGGATTAGTTGGTTTTTTTATTGCAGTTTCTTTTATGGGGTTTTTTTTTGTTTTTCCATATACGGCACCGCTGCTAGAATAAACCATATACTTAACTGAAAATTTTTTCATTACATTAAGTAAAGACAAAGTTCCTTTGACATTGTTTTTATAATATTTTGATGGTCTAATTTCAGATTCACCGACGCTGATGCATCCAGCAAAATGCATTACAGCAAGTGGCTTATATTTTGTAAAAACTTTATTTAATTGATTGCTATTGTTAATATTACCTATAATTAATGGTCCCCATTTAACTGCTTTTTTGTGACCATTACTTAAGTTGTCAAAAGAAACTGGAAGATAACCTGCCCTAGAAAGTTCTTTGCAAGCATGGCTACCGATATATCCGGCTCCACCAGTTACAAGTATTTTTCTCATTTTTATATTAAGATTATGAAATAAAAGAGTTATGAATTATTAGATTTGTACCAATCTATATAATCTTTAACGCCTTGTTTAATTTCAATTTTTGGCTCCCAGTTTAAAAGTTTTTTTGCTTTTAAATTAGATATTTCAAAATTATCCATATTTAATTCTCCTTTTCTGGTGCTGTCTTCAGTAAAATTTACACTCGTATTCTCAATATTTTGAGCCACAAGATTTGCAAGTTCTCCAATTGTAACATCATTGTTTCCCTCTATATTAAAAATCTGATTATCTGCTTTTTCACTTAAAGAAAGCAAATGTGCTTTAGCCAAATCTGAAACGTGAATAAATCTTCTTTTAGCAGTTCCATCTCCTATAATATTCAGAGGTTTTTTACCTAGTGCGTTTTCAACAAAAGATCTTAGAACTAATCCTTTCCACATATTCGGCCCATAAGGAATACCATATCTTAATATTGTAAATTTTAAATTTTTTAATGATGAAAAATCTTGGCACAATAATTCTGATACTAATTTAGATGTTGTATAAAAATGTTTTCCACCTTCTGGTTTAATCAATGCTGTTTCATCAAGAGTTATATTTTTAGATTTTGTAAAATCTTTTTCACAGGCGTTAAAAACCCATACTGTACTAGCTAATATAACTTTTTTTACTTGAGCTTTATGAGAAGCAAATAAAACTGATGCTGTACCTTTAACATTTATATCGATTGTTTGAACGGGATCTTCAATTGATTGTCTTGCATTTGCAATGGCTGCTATATGAAAAACATATTCTATTTTATTTTCGATAAAGCATTTTTCTAAGTTTTTAGTATCATTAATGTCAATTTTAAAAAAATTATTTTTTTTCTTAATTCCTTGTAAAACATCAATTATAAAAACATTGTGTTTTGCATTTTGAAGTTCATCAACAATATGACCACCTATAAAACCATTGCCACCTGTTACTGCTATGTTTGCCATTTTAAATATCTATAACCTGGTTCATAATTTCTACAATATATTTGTAATCTTTTTCTTCAAGATTTGGATACATAGGCAAACATAAGTGTCTTTCACAATATTCTTCTGCTGTAGTTAAAATTCCACTTAGGTTAAAGTCTTTGTAAATTGGTTGTAAATGTAAAGGCATATCATAAACTCCTCCAGGAAATTGAACTCCTTTTTCTTTGCAAGCTTCTTTAAATTTCTTTTTTTCAACATTTTTTGGCAAATATACAATATATTTATACCAGCTGGATTTTCCTGTGGGTAAAACTTTTTCAAATTTTTTATTTAGTGTAGCTGTATAATATGAAGCAATTTTTTCTCTAGCTGATAAAAAGTTGTCAAGCTCTCTTGAATGATGTTCACCTATAATTGCAGTAACGTTACTCATTCTATAATTAGATGAAAGATCTGTGTAAAATGATTCCCATTGAGATTTTTTACCATAGTCTCGTAAACTTCTAAATTTTTTATCAAGCTCATCATCATTAGTTAAAATCATTCCTCCTTCACCAGATGTTAAAGTTTTTGTTGAAAAGAAAGAATATGCTGCTGCAATTCCAAATTGTCCAGAAAACTTACTATTAAAGCTAGAGCCATGACCGTGAGCCGCGTCTTCTACTAAAAATATTTTATTATCTTCACAAAACTTTGTTATTTTTTCTATCTCAGATGAAATAATTCCACCAATATGGACCAAACAAACAGCTTTTGTCTTTTCTGTTAAATTTTTTTTTATATTTTCCAAATCTAAGCACATATCTTTTTTAGATATATCAGCAAACTTAATTTTTCCACCGGCAAAAGAAACAGCATTTGAAGTTGCAACAAAAGTATTAGTTGGCACTATAACTTCTTTGTCTTTTATATTTAAGCTTTTAAAAATAATCTCTAATGCAGCCCCCCCACTTGAGACACCTATTCCATACTTACAATTATTTTTTTTTGCCCAATTTTCTTCAAATTTTGAAACATATTTTCCAGCAGCTAATTGTCCACTTGAAAGAACAATTCTCATGTCTTTAATAATATCTTCTATTTGTTTTTCTGTAAAATATACTTTTAAACTTTTAATGTCTGGCATAATTCTTAAAGATTTTACTAAATTTAAAATTTGATTTTAAACTTGAATACATAGGTTTTGAATAATTGTCTAGTTATTTTTTTATACAATGCTTAATTGCTTTTTTAAAAGAAGATCGATGATTTTCAGGTTCATTATTTCTACTCATCCTAATATTTCCTCTTGAAAGATTGGAAATTTTAACTTTGGTAAGTTTTTGAGAATAAAGAATGAGTTTTTTGATAGTCTTTAATTTGAAATTATTAAATAATAATGAATATTTTTGATTATTATCTGTTTCTTTTGTAACCATTGGAATTAAACCAAATTTCATACATTCTGCAATAGAAACTGGATCACCATCTGAACAACTTGGTCCAATTACAAATGCACATTTATCAGTAATTTTTTTCATTTCTATTGAGTCAGATTTTATATTTTTAAAAAATTTAATATTATTAAAATTTTTTATCTTATAGTATTCACTGAATATAAATTCATCATTTAATGTTGCTACAAATAAATTTAGATTAGGCAATTTCTTAAATGATTCTATAACTATATCCAATCCTTTATGTAAAGCCCCACCACCAGAATAGAAAAAAAAATTCTTCTTATATCTAAATTTTTTTTTATATTGTGGATAAATATCTTTAATTTTTCTAATCGGTGACACAATTTTATATCTAGAAATTTTTAAATTTTTATAACTTTCAAATGCAAATTTATTTGAATGTACTAAAATTCCTTTACATTTTTTAATCAAATTATTATTTTTTGTTATTATCTCTAACGGTGCTGTTCTTGGCATCTTTAATTTGTCAAAACCTTTTAAATTTTTATGTCTATTATTAAAATATCTGATTCTTTCTTTATAGTTTGAATAAGATAACATTGGATTTGCTCCTGGAGAAATTGCAATTTTAATACAATTAATTTTCATTAAATTAAAATAATGTGAAAAATATTTGCCATTTCCACCTACAACATGTCCTACAAATAAATCAAAATCTTTATTAAATTTTACTTTAACTTTTCTATCTACAATCGTTACGATATAACCTAATTCATTTAAAGCAATTGCTTGTTGTTGAGCTTCATATTGAGTTGTGCCAGGTATTATTTTTTTTTTACCATTAAGTCCATACCAGTCAGTTTTAAAAAATAATAATGCATTTTTTTTTGATTTAATGCCTAAGGGATTGTAATTATTTACTACTAATTTATTAAGGCGAACACTTATGTTGAAAAATGTTTCTATTTTATTAACAAAACTTCTCATATTTTTGTTTAATCTAAAAATATTAAGTTCTTATATTTTTTATTTAAGTCCGCCAAAGTATGTATTAAAAATTTAACATTCTGTTTTTCTGATACGTATCCAAGAAAAGCAGGTTTATCTACGTCATAATGTGTTTTGTGAAACGCACCAAGAAATTCTTTTTTGGGTTTTTTAAATATCGAAACTCTTTCTTTCGTTAATATATGCTGATTTCCTCCATGATAATCTGATGAATAGAAGTCAAAACCAAAAAGATAAGCATTTTTTATATTCCAGTTTTCAATAGAATTAATAATTCCATATAAACCTGTTCCTGCACAAAATTTTAAATAAGGATCTATAGAGTTTGGTAAGTAATCTACTGACACACCATATTTATTTCCTCTAAATAATTTTCTATTTGTTTTAGGATCACTTTTCATGGCAATTGGTTTTGCATAAAAAACTTTACCGATATTTAATTTTAAAATTTGACTAATTGACAGAGTTGGTTCAACAGAGCTTAAAATAAAATGAACAATTTTATTATTTAATGATAAAATAGTTTTTCGATTTAAATCTCTTTTGTTAAAATTAGTTAAAACAACATGCTTAATGTGATCAAACTTATTATAATTCTTAAAATAATAATTTAATGACTTTCCGCGTCCCAATACAATTATATCGTCATAAGGTATTTCTTTGGAATGATTAACAAAAAATTTTACTAATAAGCCTAATAGAGAAAAATAAAACTTATTAGAAAGATGGTACAGCCTTCTTAGAATTTTAATCATTTAGAAATAGGAAATTTTAGAAATTATATTTTAGATGCTAAATCCATCATCTACAACTATATTTTGACCAGTTATAAACTTTGACTCATCTGACAGTAAAAATAAAATTGTGCCATTAATATCATTTGCATCTAACATTCCTTTTGATCCAGTGTTTTTTTTATAATTTTTTAAAAAATTTTTTGAAAATTTTTTTTCATAAATTCCACCTGGAGAAACACAATTAACCTTAATTTTCTTTTTAAGATAAAGTTTTGCAAGATATTTTACAATATATTGGATCGCAGCCTTAGAAGCAGAATAATCTATAGGATTAAATAAATCACTATTTTTATAAATTCCAAATTGTGGTATTTTATGCCCATAAACTGAGGAGTTTAAAATTAAATTTCCATAACCTTGTTTTTTAAAAAATTTTATTAATCTTTGAGAAAAAATAATTGTAGAACCTATATGTGGGAGTAAACTTTTTTTAAGATGATCAAGGTTTATATTTTCAAATTTTTTCCATTTTTTATTACTATACATACAATCTACTGCGCCATCTATTTTTTTAAATTTTTTTATTCCAAGTGTAATACTTTTATCAATTATTTTTTTTTTTCTATGGTCGCCTCTAACGATAATTAAATTTTTTTTTTCAAATTTATTAATAATTGTAGTTAATTTTTTTGTTTTAATTTCACCTAAAATAACTTTTCCACCATGGGCCAAAACATTCTTTGTTACAGAAAAACCGATCTTACCTCCAGCTCCTGCAATGTAAATGACCTTACCTTTTATATTCATAATTAAGAAAAATATTTAATAGTTTTATATAATGCTTGGGCTTGTTTTCTCATTTCCTTTTCATCTTTTTGATTGCAAGTAAATTGCATAATTTTTAATTGAACCTTTTCTGCAACAGGACACAAACCTTTTTTAACTTTAAATCTTTTGTGTAATCTAATCATTCTTAGTCTTTTTTTAATGTCTTTTATAGAATCTTCATTATAACATAAAGACCAGGCAGCAAAAATACCATCTCCACCAAAATACATGTATTTTTTTCTAAAATCGTACCAAGATATTCTTTTGTTTTCAAATTTTACTGCATATGACCAATATGCATTCGTATCAGTTTTTGTTTTAATTTGTGGAATAAGCCATTTGCAATTAGTTGTTTTGATTACTTCTTCATACATCTTGGCCATTTTTATTCTTTTTCTAACAAATAAATCAATTTTTTCAACTTGGGCCAAACCAACTGCTGCTGCAATTTCGGGTAATCTATACATATAACCAAATTGGTCATGTCTTTTATATTGAGGATCTTGAAAAAGATTTTTTGAAATTCTTATTTTTCCTGACTTGGCCGTTGCGTTTCTAAACCCCTGGGTACTAAATTTCCTTATTTTACCACCTAAAATCCTATTATTACAAGTAAGAATTCCACCATCCCCTGTTGTTAAATGTTTTGAATTTTCAAAACTCCAGCTGCTTGCATTTCCAAAAGTACCTGCATATTTCCCTTTATGTGTACCCAAAAAACATTGTGCTGAGTCTTCAAGGACAAAAAGTTTATGTTTTTTTGCAATTTTCATTATTTCAGTCATGTTACAAACCTTTCCGTATAAATGAACGGGTAGAATAGCTTTAGTTTTTGAAGTTATTTTTTTTTCTATTTGTTTGGGATCAATTAAAAAACTATTCTCATCGATATCAGCAAAAACTGGAATTGCATTACAGTAAAGTATGGCATTCATACATGAAATTACTGTTAATGGTGAAACTATTACTTCATCTCCATATCCCACTCCAAAAGCTTCCAGTGCAGCATGTAACGTTGTAGTTCCAGAGTTAAAAGTTATTGCAAATTTACTTTTAAACCTTTTTGCAAAAGCATCTTCTAATTTACTATTCATATTTCCTGAAGTAGAACTAACAAATCCAGATTTTAAAACTTGTTCTACATACTTTCTTTCTCTTTTGTCAAAACGCCAAGAATAATTATTATTTGATTTCATCATTTTTGCTTTCATGGTTATAGTTTTTCCAATAATCAGCTATCAAATGTGAATTAAATTTATACACTTCATGGCCTATTACATGGTCAATAATTTCTTTATCTTTAGCAGTTTTGATATTTAAATTGGAGTTTATAATTTCATTAAAAAATTTTAAATCATCTGGATAGTCTAAAGTAAAGCGTAAACGATTATCCCATTTATGTAAATTATCAACAAAAATGACTTTATTATCTCTTTCTAAAGAAGTTTTCCAAATTGATTTATTATAACTTAAATTTTCTTTGTTAAAAAATCTATTTATAAATTCAAAAGTAAAACCTAAACTATTCATACCAAAAGGATAGCTTCTAGTTTTTACAATATCTTTTGAATTTTTTTTTAATGACTCATATATCTGCCTCATTCCTTTAACAGAACAAAGTATATCATCACCTTCAACACAAATAATTGATGTGTATTTATTAATTTTTAGGTTTTCATGTATTCTTAAAAGCACGTTATCATTATTACCAAAAAAAATTCTAATTTTATAAAAATCAACTAAATTAATAAAATCTTTATTATCTTTCTCATTTCCAGTTAATAGTGAAATTTCTAAAAGATTATTATCAATTTCATTCTGAAATTCAAACTTAATTCTTTCAATTAAATAAGATAAAATAGGTTTGTTGTTAACTTGTAATAAATGTTTATTTTTTAATCTTTTCGAATTTAAACGAGCTATTATTCCAATGCAACTAACCATATGATCTAATTATCTTCGGCTGCCATTTTTTTAAACTTATCGTTATTTTTTATTAAAGTTGAATAACTTCCTTCATCAACTACTTTTCCATTCTCGATTAAAAAGATGTTATCACAAATTTTAATTGTGCTTAATCTATGGGTTATAATGATAATACTTTTATTTCCTGAAAAATCTTGGATAGCATCCATTATTAATTTTTCTGTTATACCATCAAGAGAACTGGTAGCTTCATCAAATAAAAGAAATTCAGGATCGTTATACAATGCTCTAGCAATACCTACTCTTTGACATTGACCACCTGAAAGTTGAACACCTCTTTCACCTACTATTGTATTTATTCCATTTGGAAGAGTTGAAACAAACTTATCTAGTCTCGAAAGCTTTAGTGCATTAAATATTTTTTCCTCATCAATTGTCTTTGGGTCTAGCTCGAAGGCAATATTTTCTTTTATTGACTTATTCATTAAAAAAATATTTTGAGGGACTACTCCAATTTGATTTTGCCAAGCTCTTTTTTGTTTATTTAATAATTTTTTACCGTCTAAATATAACCCTCCGCTTTGAGGTTCGATTAGACCTAAAATGATATCTATTAAAGTAGATTTTCCAGAACCAGTTTCACCTACTATGCCAATAACTTTTTTAATTGGTAAAGATAAATTAAAATTACTAAGTATTAAGTTTTTTTTATTTGGGTAAGCAAAGGATATATCCTTTAATTCTATTTTACTATTTATTTGAGGTAAATCCTTATCATCTTGCGATTCTATTAATTCATACTTACTTTTTGATATATCTTCTTTTAAAACTTCAAAAGCCTGAATATTTGATTTAATGCCAGAAACACAACTATAAATAGCTTGGAATGCAGGGAGCAACTTCAACCCAGCAAGTGCATAAACAGATAAAATTGGAAGATAGTTAATAAAGTTTTTATCTTCAAAACTTATAATATAGATTATTATTAATATTACTGACCCATAGCCTAAAAGCTCTAATATATATTTTGGTATTTGTCCTAATGCTGCTGCGGTCCCTACGCTTCGTCCAAATGTTAAATAGTTTTTATCAAATTCTCTAATAAACTTTTTTTGTTTTCCCAAAAATAGCACATCTTTTATTCCTCCAAAACTTTCAGAAACAATATTAAAAATATTTTTTTGACTTGATGAAACTAATTGACCAAATTTTTTTAATCTAAATTTAAAAAGACTATAAAATATAAAATAAAAAACTGATGCAAAGATAACTGTTATTAATACAATAATTGGTTTGTATACTAAAATTGCAATTAACATGCATAAACATAAAATTATTTTAGAATTCATAAAAAGAATAGGATAAGTTATGTTGTTTGTAAGTCTTTGGCATTCAGAAATAAGTTTTGTAAAAATTACGTTGCTAGTGTTTTGTGTATGATAAAGCCATGATTGATAAATATAGTATTTAAATAATTTAATTGATATTTCTGCACCAATTTTATGGCAATATAAATTTAAACGCCAAAGAGTAAATATGGAAATAACTGAACTTATTACAAAGATTAAAAGAGTAATAGTTCCTAATTTTATTAAAAAACCATTGTACGTTGTTGTTCCTATGATATTAGCTAAAATTTTAAAAATCTCATTTTCTTGTAAAATATTATTATTAACAGCCAACATTATAAATGGGCCTACAGATGCAATACTTATAATTTCTAACAAAGCAGATACAATCATTAACAACTGAAGAACTTTTAAATTAAACTGTTGCTTGGGTGTTAATAAACTATAAAGATGTAAAATTGATTTAAACATTATACACTAAAATAAATTTTATTTAAATTTTATTGAGCATATATCAAAATTACCTTTTTGATCAGCTGCTCCAACTGCTACTTCTTTTATATCAGATAATTTAATTGTATCTTCATAAACTGAATAAAACCATTCTCCAGCTTTGAGTCCAAAATCTAAATTATCATGTCTATATGTTCCATTTTTTAATTTCATTGCTAAATAAGGTTGTGGTCCAAAAACTTTTCCTTTTAAGGTTGATATTTTAAAACAAGTCTCTGCATTTTTTGTTTTTATCTTTCTTATGGATAATTTAAGTCTTTTCGATTCAGGGTTTTTTATATTCAAAACTTTTCTAAAACCTTCCAAAGAGTCACAAAATTTTATTTTAACTTTAGGAAATCTTTTATGTGCAATCGAAATATATTTTCTAACTTCTTCCACTTCAGCCTTAAGACTTCTAAAATCATGAGAGGTCACTGCCATCATTGTATTTTTGCCTTTTGATGCTCTTTTAAATGCTTTAATAGTTTCTTTTAAAGTTATTGACTCAGTTCGATTCATTATACCCAGAACTCTTCCAATATATCTCCTGCATTTTCCTGGTACCTGATAATCATCATGACTTGGATTATATAATTCCCATTTTTGTGTAGCTCTTCTCCAATCATAACCTCTTGCTTCATATGCTTGATCAATTTTATTGTTTTTGGCTTTTTTTTGGGAAATATTTGACAAATCAAAAGGTATCCACTGCTCTAAAAACCAATTACTGTCTGGTCTTTCAATATGAAATCCAGCTCTATTAACTACTGGAAACCATTTACGATCGATTATTCTTTTACACATTACTTGATGCAAATGAGGTGAGTTTTCAAAAGATGAAGCATTTCTGTTTGACTCAAAATAAGTTGACATAGGGTGAAAATGGAAATGTATCTTGTCTTTAAGGTTTTCTTTCTTTCTTATAAAATTTTTATAATAGTCAAATATTTTATGGTAACCAAAAGTTTTTTTTCTTGGGTTAGTTTTGAAATTAACATGATCGACACAATGCCAACTATAAACCCAACCATTTCCAAAGGAATCTTTTTGTAAATTTCTAAAACTTTTAGAACATGATTCTTGTAAGTTGTCTTTAATTTCTTTCCAGTTTTTTTTGTAGTCAAGTAAATGGGGATTTAATGTTTCTTTTATTTTTTTTAATTTAATTTTGTTTTTGGTATATTTGCCATTTCGTAAATCTTCTAAAGTTTTTTTATTTTTGGGTATGCCTTTAATATTAAATAATTCTTTAATTCTTATAAAAGTTGCATCTAAACTTTCATTAAGTGGTCCTTCAGTATCAACGGCATGTACTATATATAAATTTTTCATTTTTAAATTATATTTTTAGATTTTTTTATAATTTTTTTTAAATCTTTGTTAAAGGCTGCATACTCTTTTGTATCAATAAATTTTTTTTTGGGATTTTTAAGTGATGACCAATTTTTAGCTAATGATGGGTCATTAAGACCGCTATTTATTCCTTTACCACTTTTGATATATATTTCATAATTTTTTTTTAGTAATTTATTTTTATTTAATATATCTATGCCTTTTTGTAATATGCTTTTACTATAAGTTTCTACCTCATAACCTAAATTGATTAATTGTTTTTGTGTTAAATGATTAATAAGAGCTACTTCCCAATCATCAAGACTTTTTTTCCAATTATTAATTCTTTTTTTTGAAAAACCATAAATTTTTTTTTTTATATCACTGTGAGCAGAAAAATTTATATATAAAAAAGGATTATTAAGTATTTTTTTCCATTTATGAGTTGAAATCATATTTACATCAAATTTTACGTTAGAAAATTTACATAGCCTCTTGGCTGTTTTTAAGGGTTGATTATGAATGTCTTCAAATTTAATAGCTATATATCTGTTGGTAGAATATTTTTTATTATAGATATAATAATAATTTATTGAATCAATCCAATTAAAAATATAATTTAAATACAAGTATCCTTTACCAAATGATATTATTTTTTTCCAAGAGGCTATAATAGCTCTAGGATCTCTAATCAACTGAAATGCTTTATAATTTTTATTTGATTCTAAAATAGTTTTTATATTTCTCCATTCACTATTTTCATATTCTCCGAATAAATCTTTATTTTCAACTTTTTTTAAAAAATAATGAGCTAGAACTTTATGAACATCATAATAATTTTTAACTTTTGAATGAGAAAGATTCTCAAAAATTAATTTTTTGTCAATTTCAATATTTTTTCTATATTTTAATCTAAGTGCCAATTCTTCAACTAAAAGAAATTGATTCTTTTTATTTGAAATTGGATCATATTTTTTAAATATATGCCTAAAAAATTTAATAAAATCTGTTGTTATTAGTATCTTTTTATGTGTCGAGAGTATATTTGCTACTAATGAACCTCCACTTCTTATGGTTCCTGTTCCAAAAACTAATTTATTTTCCACTTAAATATATTTCCTTGCTTCTTTAAGGTCTTGAAGAGTATCTATGTCAATTGAATCTTTTTTATTCATTAAAAATCCAATTGAATTATTTAAAAAATGACTTCTATTTAAAATTGCTTTTTTAATATTAAATAAATAAATATTTCCATTAACAACGGCTTTTGTTTTTATCTGTTTTTGATTTAAAATATTTATACTTTGAGAAAATTTATTGCCCACTTCAGCATAAATTTTTGCAAATTTTATTTTTTTACAATTATCTTTTGTCACCATAGAATAAACGTTTTTTTTATATTTGTTTTTTTTCATGATTTGTATTGCTTTATCAATATGTTTTTTTTTTCTTAGTGCTGATGTTGGTTGTAACAAAAGCATGAAATCATATTTTTCTTTCAGCTGACTCAAATAATTTATTGAATGTTTTATTACTGGCCAGGGTTTAACTTTACTTTTACATAAATATGCAGGTCTTATAAAAGGAGCTGAAATTTTATGTTTATTAGCAATTTGTATTAATTCTTTAGAATCTGATGATAACATTATCTTATCCAAATACTTGCAAGTCTTAGCAATTTTTATAGTTCTTTCTGTAATAGAAATATTTTTAATTTTTCTAAAATTTTTTTTTGATAATCTTTTGCTATTTTTTTTAGCAATTATTAGTGCTATAATTTTTTTATTTTTCAAGCTCTGCCCTCATCATAATTTCAACTAATTCATTAAATTGTACTTTAGGTTTCCAACCTAAAGTTTTTTGTGCTTTTGAAAAATCTCCTACTAAGCTATTTACTTCTGTAGGTCTATAATAATAAGGATCAATTTCTACTAGAACTTTATTATTCTTTTTATTTATTCCTTTTTCTTGATCATCTTTTCCTTCCCAAACTAAATCAATATTTATGTAAGAAAAAGCTTTTTCCACAAAATCTCTAACGCTATAGTTTTTTCCTGTAGCTATAATAAAATCATCAGGCTCCTTTTTTTGAAGCATTAACCACATTGCTTCAACGTATTCTTTTGCATAACCCCAATCTCGTTTTGCATTAAGATTACCAAGATAAATCTTTTCTTTATTTCCTTTATAAATTTCAGCTACTGCTCTAGTAATTTTTCTAGAAACAAAAGTCTGACCTCTTCGAGGCGACTCGTGATTAAAAAGTATTCCATTACAAGCAAAAATTTTAAAAGCCTCTCTATAATTTTTAACAAAATGAAAAGAACTTAGCTTGGATATTGCATAAGGTGATCTAGGATTGAAAGGAGTTTTTTCCGTCTGTGGAGATTCTAATGCATCACCAAAAAGTTCACTTGTCGAAGCTTGATAAAATTTTGTGTCTGGATTTATATTTTTAATAACATCTAAAAGTCTTATGGTTCCAAGTGCATTTACATTAGAAGTAAACAATGGCATTTGAAAAGATGTGTGTACATGAGATTGGGCTCCAATATTGTATATTTCATCTGGTTTACAAAAGTGAACTATTTTGTTTAAACTAGATGAATCTGTCAAATCACCATAATGTAAATGAACATTTTTTTGAGTTTTTACATCTAAATTTAGATGTTCAATATTTTGAGTATTAGATGTACTTGCCCTTCTTTGTAACCCATGTACTTGATAACCTTTTGACAATAAAAAATCTGCTAAATAAGACCCATCTTGACCTGTAATACCAACAATTAAAGCAATTTTATTTTTCATTAATTTTTTTCAATACCTTGAGTTGTTGTTGATAGAGAGTTTTGTAATCAGTGTTATAAACTTCTATGGAGTAATAATCTAGATTATTTTTTAAAAAAGGCCAAAACCAACTATTATTTTCTATAATTTCATTAGAGTCTTTTGTTCCATCGTTCTCACTTAAATGAAACCCTTTAATCCATATGTCACATTTCTTTAAAAAATTAAATTTATCAAATTTTTCAGTGTTAGATGAAACTTTTAAATGAGCAACATCAATTAAAAGATTAACATTTTCAGGTGTATGTCTCATTACATAAGTGCAATCATCAACATTAGTCATCAAAAGAGGATTTAAGCCAAATTCTTTTAAATTATTTTTTGATATAACATTGTTTTCAATCAAAAGTGACACTCCTTGTGTTTTAGCGTAGTTAGAAAGTTTATTTACGTTTTCAACAAAATTTAAAATTACATCATTATGATTATTTAATTTTCTTTTTTTTACCTTTTTGCCTAACTCTTTAACAGTAATGTCTAATAAAAAACCAGAATGAAAGCTATAAATTGGTCTTTCAAGTTCCGCGGCCCATCTAATTGCTTTTTGTGCATGCTTCATACTTAGTAATAAGATTTCTTTATCCAATGAACCTAAATTAAAAACAAATGGGTTTTCAGGTGGCGGAAAATAATTATGAATTTGAAATTTAATTTTTGATTTGAGTTTTTTAAGTTTAGTGAGCATATCTTTATCATATAAGCCACCAGAAAGTTCAATATTTTTGATTCCATTGTCTAAGAAATCTTCACTTGTTTTCCAAGCTGGTTGATCTTTAAATCCACCTGTAGAAACATAAATCATTTTTTTTAATTATTTATTAATTGAAAAAGTAGTATTTTTTTTAATATTTTTTTTAACAGTTAAACCTGCCCCAACTTTTGTATTTTTTCCAATTTTTACATTTTGTATAATGTTTGTTCCCAATCCAATAAAAGTATCATCACCAATTAAAACACGTCCTGCTATTTTAGCTCCAGGACAAATATGGCAATTTTTTCCAATTACTGTTTCGTGTTCTATAATTGAGGCAGTATTTATTATAGTATTATCTTTTATTCTTGCTGAAGCATTTATTATTGCTTTGATATTAATAAAAATACCTTTTCCCAAAGAAACGTGTTTAGAAACATTTGAGCTTGGATGTACAATATTGGGAATTTTAAAGCCTCGTTTTTTTACTTTGTTAAAATATTTTTTTCTAATTTGATTATCTCCTATGGCAATAAAAACAAAATAATCTTTTGGTTTAAATTTTTTTAACTTTTCATAATTTCCTATAACTTTGTAACCCAAAATAAGCTCTTTACTTTTTTTATAATTCAAATCTATAATTCCCTTTAAATCATAATCTAAACGCTCTAAAGCATCTATTACTACTCTTGCATGTCCACCAGACCCAATTAGTAAAATTTTTTTTTTCATTTCTATTTTTCTAAATCTTCCCAATTTATTAATTCATCTGCTAAAATATTTCTAACAACTTTTTTTCCAATTAAAGAATTTATTTGTCTTGGAGGAATTCCATCTCCAGGTCTTTTAAAAGTTAACATTTCTTCATTTATAATAGTATTTTTAACAATATTTTTTTTTGCACAAATACTTCTCAGCATAAATTCCATATTTTCTTTTTCATGTAAAGTTGGCTCTTTAATTTCAGAACCTAAAGTCTTTTCTGCATCTCTAATCATTCTAACAAAAATAGAAAATTCATTAGGGTCACAAGAAGCTGCATGATCTGGTCCTTTCATGCTTTTATCAAGTGTTAAATGTTTTTCAATAATCTTAGCTCCTAATCCTATGGAGGTAACTGCAGAAATATAACCTAAAGTATGATCTGAAAAACCAACTATAGTATTAAAAGTTTTTTCTAAGGTCTTTATTGTTTTCAAGTTTGATTCTGAAATTTTTGATGGGTATGAAGTTGTACATTGAAGAAGAGCCAAATCTTTATTTCCAGTTAAGTTAATCGCTTTAACTGTTTCTTTAATTTGATCAAGAGATGTCATTCCTGTTGATAAAATTATTGGTTTTTCTTTTTTTGCTACATAATTAGCAAAGCTAGGTTCTTGAGCATGCATAGAAGAAAGTTTAAAAGCAGGAACATCATAACTTAGTAAAAAGTCAACATCCTCATAATTATATGGGGTAGAAATAAAGATAATTTTATTGTCAGAACAATGTTTTAAAATTTTTTCAAATGACTCTCTTGAAAGTTCAAGTTTTTTTAACATTTCAAACTGATTTTTATCTTTTGATTGTTTATCGTTTAAGACTTGATACTTTGCTTTAACGGCCTTTTTTGTTACTAAATTTTCTGCTTTAAAAGTTTGAAACTTGACACAGTCTGCTCCTGATTCCTTGGCCTTTTCAATTAATTTTTTTGCAACATTTATATCACCATTATGATTTACACCAATTTCAGCAATAATAAAAACTGGTTCATGAGGTCCAATTTTTTTATTTTGAATATTTATAACTGATGCCATAGTAAAAAATCTAAATTATTTTTCTATTATTTTTAATAATATTTTAGATATATAGTTTTGTTGTTTTTTTTCTAAGGAATAGAAAGTTGGCAATGTAATAGAGTTTTGTCCAATATAACTAGAAATTTTATATTTTTTTTGAGAATACTTTTTGTAAGGTTTCATAGAGTTTAATGGGTAAAACCCTGGTCTGGTTTCAATGCCATATGTTTTTAAAATTTCAATTAATTTATTTCTTCTAGATTGGCCAATATTTTTAATTATGATTGTATAATACCAATATGAATTTTCAGACCAATCATTAGAAGGTAAAAATTCAATCCTTTTATTAATCTTTAAATTATTATAATAAAATTTAAAAATTTTTTTTCTTTTAGAAATAAATTTTTTAATCTTTTTAATTTGTGCAACTCCAATTGCAGCTTGAATATTTGTCATTCTAAAATTAAAACCAGCATTAGTGTGCCAAAAAGATTTGTTGGTAGACTGCCCTTGGTTCCTTAATACCTTAGCTAAATTAGAATTTTTTTTATCATTAAAAACTAAAATTCCTCCTTCGCCAGTAGTAATTATTTTGTTTCCAAAAAAACTAAAAGTCGCACAATCACTTTCTATACCTATTTTTCGATTTTTATAAGTTGCTCCTAAGGCTTCTGCACAATCTTCTATTACTTTAATTTTATTCTTTGTAGCTATACTTTTAATTTCATCTATTTTTGCAGGTTGACCATATACATGAACTGGAATGATCGCTTTAGTTTTTTTGCTAATTTTTTTTTTTATTTCATTTATATCTATAGTCCACGTACTTTTTTCAATATCAACTAAAACAGGTTTTGCTCCAGAATTTATTACTGCATTAATTGTAGCCGCATATGTAAAATTTGGAATTATTACCTCATCTCCATATCCTATTTTGAATGTTCTTAAAGCTAATTCTATTGCTACAGTGCCATTAGAAACAGCCACACCAAAACCTTTGCCCAAATAATTAACAAATGATTTTTCAAATTCTTGAACATATTTTCCTGCAGATGAAATCCATCCAGAATTAAGACATTTTAAAACATTATTTTTTTCATCTTTTTCAAGATGAGGTTTTGAAATTGGTATAGTGATTTTAGTCATTACTTATTAACTTATCAAAAAATTAATTTTTTTAATTAATACCTGTGCCAAATAATTTAAATCTTTTGTAAAATTATTAACAATTTTAATATGTGGTTTTTTTGGAAATTCTGCTTTTATATCTAAACCAACAATATTTTTTTTATTATTTTTATATGTTTTCTTTTTATTATAACTGATTATTTTTTTTACATTACTTTGTATATAAATTTCTATATAGTTATCAATATTTTTCCTATTCCAGGAATGGGTTTTATGAAAAAGACCTATAAGCGCAATAATAACATTAATTTTTTGATCCGTTAAACTTTTGCAAAGTAATGCAAACTTTTTAGAATTTAAATATCTATCATTTTTTGAGTATCTTGTAAGATTTAACGTTTTTCTGAGTTGATCGCCATGCAAAATTATAGTTGGACCATATAATTTTGATATCTTATTTTTTATTTTTTTTGAAATTTCTGTTTTTCCAGATCCTGAAAGTCCAGTAACCCAAAAAAGTATTCCTTTATTTTTATTCATTTTTCAAAAATTAATTATTTTGGCGATATTACAATAGCTCCTCTTGCTAATTTATTAACTGAAATTTTAGTGTCATAAATATTAGATGTCGTAGATGAAATTTTCATAATATTATAAAACTCCTCATATGGAAAAATTACTTTTGGTTTTTTAAAAATTGGTCTTAAGATATCCTTTAAAAACTCTTTTATATTAACCATGAAATATTTTATCTTTAAATTCTTAAATATATTCATTGAAGAAGTTTTGTCTTCTGGATAAAATTCTTCAACCATTGAAGCAATTTTTTCAATAGTATTTTCTTCAGAAAAAGTGCTTTCCCATTTTTGTTTTGATTGTTTGTAAACTGGATTTTTTATTGCTTCCTTAACATCTTCATTGGTTTTAGCTAAAAATCCAATCATGTTGGGTAAACCTGGTGTAGTTACATAAAAATTTAGTCCTCCATCTGAAGGTAAATAACTAATTACTTTTTTTTTTGCAAAATCAGCCTGAATTGCTGTTGAACAACCATTGTGAATTACACAATCAGAAAGTCTTATCCAGCTATCAATCCCTCCCTCAGAAATTACTTTTATATTTTTATGCGCACTTAATTCATTTTTATATCTTTCTGAACCTTCATCTGGGTGAGCTCTAAGCACAATATTTTTATCAGTAAAATTTTCAGATAAGTATTTAGCTAATTCAATAAAATTTTTTATTAAAAAAGTTTCTTCTTTAAATATGAGAGAAGAAAATTTTTCTTTATTAAACTTTTTAAAAGATTCTTCAGCATCTAAATAAAATTTCTCTACAGCCTTTCTTCCTAGTCTTGGATGACTATTTACGAGAGAAAATCTAGTATTTATTAAAATATAATTTTCAAGATTACCTGTAGTATTTAAATCAAATTCTCTAAAATATTTATGATATTTTGTTTGAAGCATATCATAATGTGGTGTTCCAGTTATAATAATGTTTTTTTCTTCATGTTTATTTGTTTTTTCTATCCAATGTTCTTTCTGCCACCTTCCCCAAACAAGAATCTTATCTTTTGATGATAAATTATTTATATCAATTCTTTCATCTAAAAAAATTTTCCATGATTTAGGGTCTTTTCCAGGGAAAATTCCTGCCTCTTCATCTAAATACCAAATATCAATTTTGCTTTTTTTCATTTCATTATACCAGGATTTATTTGTTTTGCTTTTCTCGTATCTAAAAAAATTTTTACCTAAATATAATCCCGGCATTTTCCATTTATGTCTATCAAAAAAACTGTGCTCAAATAATATAGTAGTATAGCCAGCTTTAGCTAATCTTGTAGCAAGCATTGTTTTTGAAGTAAGTTCTCTTTTTGGAGCCTCAATTGGAATATATATTATAGTATCTTTAGGCATCTGTTTTATTTTTCTAAAAGAATTTTCTTAATTATTGATCTGTCTAGATTAATAGGATTGTTTTTAAGTCTAAGTGTATTAACTCCAGATAAAATTTTACTATAGTTTTCGGCTATGTTAATGCCCAATTTAGTAAAATTTTGCTCTAGTTTAGCTTCTTTTTTTAAATTTTCTAATTTTTTATCAAATTCAAAAATATTTTTTACTTTGAAAATTTTAAAAATTAATTCATACCTTTTTTTTAAATTAAAATTCACGTTAATATTACCCATATTAAAAAAGTTAAATTTTAAAAACTCATTAAGAGTAAGAGATACAGCATGTCCATGACTTACTCCAAAATGTGCTGTAAAAGGATAAGATACAGCATGAGGTGCTGTTGTTTTAGAAATGCTTATAGCTTTGCCAGATAAATTTGCAGAAATACACATATTATAAGTATTTTTTATATTTGGTTTTTTTATAAAATTTAAATAATTATTTAAAGAATATTCAAGTGATTTTGATGCATATTTTATACTTGTAGAATTTGATTTTAATGAAATAATAGATTCAAGTGATTGAGCCATCGCATCAAATCCAGAAGAAGCTTTAATTTTTTTTGAAGAATTCTTAATTAATTCAGGGATAAAATAAAAATAATTTGGAATCAATGCTTCATTCTCAATGGAATATTTTTTTTTATCAATATAGATTACTGCATTAGATGTTACTTCTGCTCCTGAGCCTGCGGTTGTAGGTATTGCTATTAATGAACAATACTTATTTTTAATATTGTACTTTGATTTGATAATTAGATTCTTTATATTTCTACAATCATATAGGGTATTTGCAATTTTTGCATAATCTATAACTGAACCTCCTCCAATTGATATAATTATATCTGGTTGAAATATTTTAATTCTTCTTATTATTTTAATTAATTCACTAATTTCTGGAAAATAAGATTGTTTAAAATAAAAGTTTAGATGTTTAAATTTTTTAAACAAATTAAAAAATATTTTATTTGCTCCAGACTTATAATAAGATTTTTTTCCTGAAATAACTAATATTCTTTTATTGTTATTTTTTTTTAACAATTCTTTTAAAGAACTTAAATTGGTAGATTTTAAATAGCTAATCATTAAAAATAGTTAAAATTTATTCTTAATTTTCTTTAAATTATTTGGCCTTAATAAATTTTTTATACTTCCTTCTTCTATTCTAATTTCAAAGAAGCTTGGCCCTTTTGATTTTAAAAACTTATTAATATTTGTATTATAATTTTTCTTATTAGAGGCAAAAAAATAATTTTTATACCCTAGGCTAGAAGTTAATAATTTAAAATTAATTTTGTTAGCTGGTGTTTTTTGTCCCCCAACTGATTCGTGAGAACTATTATTTAATAAAATATGTTTAAAATTTTTATTATTTGACCCTCTTATTAAACTCAAAGAACCTAGGTGCATTAAAATTGATCCATCTCCATCTAAACATATTATTTCATTTCTTGTACTAAGTGCTACACCAACAGATACCATCGCTGAATGACCCATGCCACCAACCATATAAAAATCTGATCCTTTCGAAATATTATAAGTATTTCTTAATTGATACAATTCTCTTGAGGTATAACCAGTAGTTGAGATTATTTTTGTGCTAGGTTTAATTTTGTTTAATAAATCTAAAATTATTTCATGTCTAAGTAAATATTTTTTTTTAGATTTTTTTTTGTTTTTGTTGCTTTGATTTTCAAGTGTTCCTTTTTCGACTAAACATGCTACTGGTTTTTTATTTTTTTTAGATAACTTGATTAAATCTTTAAGTTTATTCAAATCCTTCTTTTTTCTTATAATACAATACTTAATATTTAAAAGTTTAAGAATTTGCTTTGTAATTTTTCCTTTTACTGAATGTTGAGGTTCATCAACAGGTTTATTTGGTGATCCTCTCCAACCTATTATCAAAACCATTGGAATTGAGTATACTTTTTGATGAGCAATAGAAATAAGTGGATTTATGGCATTTCCTAGTCCAGAGTTTTGAAAGTAAACAGCTGCCATTTTCTTTGTAGATAAGTTATGGCCTATTGCTAAAGCAACTGCAGTTCCTTCATTATTTGCAGGCATATGCTTAAATTTCTTATTTTTATCAAATGAAAAAATCATATTTTTTAAAACACTATCAGGTACACCAGTTATAAAGTTAATATTTTCTTTTAACAGAGTATTTGAAAAATTTTTAGCAGCTATCATTTCTATTGTAATGATTTTCTTTTTAAAGGATTAAGACTGTTTTTTTTTTCACTATAATATTTTTTACGAACTAAATAATTAGAATTTTTTTTACAAGCATTTACATATGTAAGATAAAAAATCATTCTGGATTTTTTACTTAAATTTTTTTTTGAAAAATGACAACATTTCCAATCAAAAATAAGTATATCTCCTATATTTAAAACCATTCCATTAAACTTGAAATCTTTAATATCATCATCTTTTAAGTTAGGTGTGCCTGAAACTAAATTATCAGCAATATTTTTCCATCTTTTTCCATACTTTTTAAAAGTATATTTTTTTTTAGATAAAAAAAGATAACCATTCTTTTTTGTAGTTGAATCCATTGGGATCACAATATTAATAAAGCTGTCTCCATATTTACTCCACCCTTCTTGCTGTTTACCATCTTTTTTATTTTTCCAATAAAAATGTCCATCAATATGAGGAAGAAAACCTGCTCCACCAGGTTGTTTAAAGTTGACCTTATCTTTGAACAAAAAAAATTTTTTCTTTAAAAGAATTTTTAATATTTTTTTTAATTTTTCTGAAATTACAAGTTTTTTTGAATATTTTGAATAATCTGATATTTTTTCAATTCTTCGAATTTCTTTTTTTTTTTTAATATCCTCATAATAAGTAGATATTAATTTATTTTTAGAATTTACTTTTTTTAATATTTCATTTTTAGCGTTTAATATTTCTTTTTTATTAAAAAAATTTTTAATTGTTAAATACCCATCATTATTATATTTTAAAATATCTTTTTTACTAATCATAAAATGTTTATTATTTTATAAGACGCAGGATTGATTCGAGGTTTGTAATATTTTTTTCAGATTCAAAACTTCTGCCGTTTTTTAAAATTTGGCTAGCTGTTTTGTACATTGCAAAATGTGATGCTCTCATTAAATGATTTGCATAAATTACAACTTTAAAATTATTCTTAATCAATGAAATTTCATTAGTTTTTGAATATTTGGAAGGTACTGCAATCATAGGTTTATAGTATTTGCTTTTTATAAATTTTTTTGAAAAACTAAAAATCTGTTTTGGAGTCTTTTCTTTGCTGTGAATTAAAATTGCATCAGCTCCTGCCTTTGAGTAAGCTTCTGCCCTATTAAGGGCATCTTTAAGAGACTTTCCTAAAATAAAACTTTCTATTCTAGCTACAATCATAAAATCATTAGAAATTCTTGAGTCTTTAGCAATCTGAATTTTTTTACAAAATTCTTTTATACTATCTTGTTTAATGTTTTTTTGATTCTTAAATAATGAATTTTGCTTTAAACCAACCTTGTCCTCTATAACCATTGCTGAAACTCCCGCTCTCTCTAAGGATTTAACAAGGTGACGTATATGTTCGTTTCTTCCGCCATTATCTGCATCAAAAATTATAGGTTTAGTTGTTGCGTCTAATGTCTCATTAAGCCCCAATATTCTTGTAGAATAATCAACTGATTGATTATCAGGCTTACCTCTTGATATTGAGTCGGTTAGGCTTGATGACCACATACCATCAAATTCTAATATTTGATTTTTACTGACTATATTAAGTTTCTCAATAATTAATCCTGTAAGCGAATTGTGTGACTCAAGAAATCTAACAATTTTTTTTGCTGCTATTAATCTTTTTAATTTCGACTTTCTTACTTCAGGTGTTGTGCCTAATGATTTAATTTTATCTCTTATTAGTGTCGAAGAAATATTTTTTGTATACTTTATTTCAATTAACTTACCTTTCCATTTTTTTAAAGTACTTAAGACTCTTTTTCTTACTAAAGATTGAACACCTTTTTTCCAATCATCTCCATGTACTACAAAGTGAGGCTTAAGTATATTTAAATTTTCTGAATAATCATGTGTTCTTTGAGGTATTACTCTTTTAACAAATTTAATATTCTTTAAAACAATTTCTCTTTGTTTGTAGTTTAGATGAGGAAACTTTTTATATGTTGCTATAGCTTCGTCGGTAAGAAGTCCTACTACTACATCTCCAAATTTTGATGCTTTTTTAAGAACATTTATATGTCCTTCATGTAAAATGTCTGCTGATAAAGCAACATAAACTATTTTTTTCATATAAATGTTAATTTATTATTTGTAACTTTCTTTTTTAATGAGATTTTTAATCTGATCTAAGCTTAAAAAATCTTTATTATTTTGGCTTTGATAGCTAAAACCATATTCTTTTTTTTGAAATTTTTCTCCATTATGGATTTTATTAAATTCTTTCATTCCCCAAGATATATCTTGTGATTGTGGAAAAATAATAAAATAATCTTTAAATTCAAAAGTATTCATTCCTTCTGAAGATGATATCATTTCTTCATGAATTTTCTCACCTGGTCTAATTCCAATAATTTTTAATTTAGCTTTGGGAGCAATTGCTTTTGCAATATCAGTTATTTTATAAGATGGTATTTTAGGAACAAAAACTTCCCCCCCTAAACTTTTACTTAAACATTTAATTACAAATTCCACTCCTTCTTTAAGAGTAATATTAAAACGAGTCATTCTAGTATCAGTAATTTCTAGTTGATTTGAATCTTTCTTAGATAAAAAATGTGGAATAACTGAACCTCTGCTTCCCATAACATTTCCATATCTAACTACAGAAAAAATAGAATCATTATTTTTAAAATTATTAGCTGCAACAAAGAGTTTATCAGAAACAAGTTTTGTAGCACCATACAAATTAATTGGGGATGAAGCTTTATCTGTGCTCAGGGCAATAGTTTTTTTAACATTATTAGCTATAGCAGCGTCTATAATATTTTGTGACCCTATGATATTAGTTTTAATAGCTTCAAAAGGATTATATTCAGCTGCAGGAACTTGTTTCAAGGCCGCAGCATGAAAAACATAATCAATATTATTTTTAAATGCAAAATTTAATCTGTCTTTATCTCTTATATCACCTATAAAAAAACGAAATATCTTTTTATTTTTTTTAACAAATTCCTTATTTTGTAATTCGTACTGTTTTAGTTCATCCCTGCTATATATAATAATTTTATTAGGTTGATAGTTTTCAGCTAAATATTGAACTAAAAAAGACCCAAACGATCCTGTTCCTCCAGTTACTAATATATTTTTTTTATTAAACATTTTTTATCCTATTTGAAATTATTAAATTTTAAGGGTGTTCCTTTCTTTATATTAATTAAAGATTTTTTATTTAACAATCTTTTATAATAAAGTGGAGGCAGTCCATAACCTGGTCTAATTCGTTTTATATTGTTTTTGGTAAATTTTTCACCCTTTCTTATATCTTTAATTGCAAATATAGATCTCCTAAAAACTTTGCTTTTATCCTCAGATTTGTTTCTGTAGAATCTTTTTTTACCTAATAGGTTATAAGCTTCATCAATAATTTGTCTAAAAACTCCTATTTCTTTTCCTTTTAAAGAAAAGTTAATATCAAGTCCTTTTTTTTGATTTCCTAAAGCTATATGCTTTTCAATTACTTCTGCTCCAGATGCAATTGCAGCTAATGCAATTTTATTATTTTTTGAATGATCTGAAAAACCAACTCTACATTTAAATTTATCTTTTAAAATTTTTATATTATTTAAATTAAAATCTGAATTTTTTGATGGATAATTACTAACACAATATAAAAGAGTAATATCCTTAGAGCCATATTTTTTTGCAGTGTTAAATGTTAATTCAATTTCATCTAAAGTTGCCATCCCAGTAGAAATAATTAAAGGTTTTTTTGTTGAAGCAATTTTTGCTATTAAAGGTATGTCTGTCATTTCAAATGAAGCAATCTTATAAATTGGACAATTTAACTTCTCTAAAAAATCTACAGCTGTTTCATCAAATGGAGTGCTAAAGATTTTGATTCCAATAGATTTTGCATATTTAAAAAGTTTTGAGTGCCATACCAGTGGAGTATGGGCTTTGTTGTATAAATCCCAAAGCTGATAACCTTTCCATAAACCATCTTTAATCTTAAAATATTTTTTATCAGATTTAATAGTCATTGTATCTGCAGTATAAGTTTGCAATTTTACAGCATCAGCACCATTATCTTTTGCACATTTAATTAATTTTTTTGCTAAATTAAAATTTCCACAATGATTTGCTGAAATTTCTGCAATAAAAAAAGGTAATTTGAACTTATTTTTTTTCATAATTTTTAATTTAATCTTTCAAATGTTGAGTGTGCTGTGGGGTAATTTAATATATCAAAAATATTTCTTCCATCTTCACAGCTTTGAATTAGCTTAAATATTCTTTCTAATTCATAAAAATACTTATTTAAAATTTCTTTAGTATGAGAAACTGTTGAATAAATTGCTGTTCCAGCTAAAAAGCCCTTTTTTAACATTTCTTGTGAAATCAATGTTTTATATTGCCTAGAATATTTGCTTTTAATTGAAAAACTACACAAAGCAGGAAGACCTTGGATTTGTATATCTAAATTATATTTTTTTGCAAGTCTTGACCATTCTTTAATAATAAACTTTCCATTAGAATCTATTTTTTCCCATGATTTAGTTTGTTTCATTGTTCTTAGAGTAGCCAATGCAGCTGTTGGCCCCACTCTTTCAGTCCAAAAAGTACTACTAATAAAACTATCTTGAGCAGACTCCATTACTTCTTTTTTTCCAATAATTGATGTAATTGCATATCCATTTCCTAAAGCCTTTCCAAACAAAGCAAGGTCTGGGTTTACTTTAAAATACTTATGAATACCTCCAAAATTTTTTCTAAATCCAGAGGTGCATTCATCAAAAATAAGAACAATACCTTTTTTAGAAGCTAGATCTCTAACTTTTTGTAAAAAATTATTTTTTGGTAATTCATTTCTAGTAACTTCCATGCAAATTACTCCAATTTTTTCTCTGTCCACTATATTTTTCAATTGTTTAAAATCATTGTACATAAACGGGAATATTGTATTTCTTAAATTTTGAGGAACACCCCTAATTTTTAAACTAGGCAAAAGATGACTATTCAGATTACCTTTTTTTTCTAAATTAGTTGCCAAATACCAATCATGCCAACCATGATATCCACAAAAAGCAACTTTATCTCTGCCGCTTGCAGCCCTTGCTATTCTTATTGCAATTGAATTAGCTTCTCCTCCAGATCTTGCAAACTTCACCATTTTTGCCCAAGGATGTATTTTAATTAGCTGCTCAGCTAGCTGAACTTCTTCTACACAATTAAGGGAGCTTAAGTTACCTGTTTTAATTACATTTTGCACAGATTTGTCTACAATTTTATTAGAATAACCTAATATGTTAGTTCCAACTCCCATTAAACTCATGTCAATATATTTATTGTTATCTATATCCCAAACGAAACATCCCTGTGCTTTTTTAAAATATGGAGGCCAACCACCTGGCAAAAAAAGCTCTGGTCTTTTAGAAAGTAACATGTTTCCACCAGGAATTATTTCTTTTGCTCTTTTATATAATTTTAGTCCTTTTTTTAGTAAATTCTTTTTTTTCATTTTGTAAAATTTAATTTAATTTTTTTGATCCTTCGTTTCTTTCAATGTTTTGATTGACTTTAAACCATAAAGGTCGTTTTTTTTTAAGATTAATAATTTCTAACCAATTAAAATAAATTTTTGGATAGAAATATTGAAAAATATTTTTTATCAATTTAAAATCTTCTTGTTCATCAAGAGTAATTCTTTCGTCGCTATAATCTTTAGAGTGCTTTATATTTTTACACTTAAATTTTTTAGTTTTTTTAATGAACGGAGTCACATGCTCTCTGTCATATTTTTTAGTAGCATATTTCCAGGCGTAATCTAATGATTTAAAATTAAACATTTCCACGTCTAGTCCGTCTGGATATGTGGGTGGGTCATTATTTGATAAATAATCATAATTTTTAGATTTAAAAAGTTTAATCATCTTATCTACTATCCTATAATCTATTAAAGGACAATCTCCTGTTATTCTTATAACTATTTCTGGTTTGTCTTTCTTTATTGCTTGATAGAATCTATCTAAAACATCTTTCTCTTTGCCTCTGAAAATGTCATAACCTAAAGACTTAACTTTTTTTGCAAGGATATCATTTTCATTACTTTTTGGGGTTATAACAATTATTTTTTTTATTAATTTTGATTTGGATAATCGTTTTAATAATAATTCAATTAAACTTTTTCCACAAACTTTCTTCATTACTTTGCCATAAAGTCTTGAAGAACCCATTCTTGCTTGAACTAATGCTGTTATGTTTAAAGATTTTTCCATTCAGATGGGCTGATTAATTTAGATGATTTAGAAGATAAATTTTTAGGTGGTAAATCTTTTTTAGAATATGAATGTTTTAAAATAATTTTTAATTGTTCCAAGTTATCAATTCCAATTACAATTTGATTTATTTTTTTTTGAGAAAAGATAAAGTTTAAACAAGCCTCAAGTGGTTTTTGATTATTTTTATATAGCCAATTGTGCCAATTAATAAAAAATTTATTATAAACTGCAAATTTTGATGGAATTTTTTTTCTTTCTTTTAAAAGAAGGCCTTGTAAAAAGATAGATCTTGCATGCACTTCTATATTTTTGCTTGATAAACGACTTAACCAACCAGATTCTACAATTCTTCTATCAAATATATTCAAAGGAGATTGAACTATATCTGGTTTGAATTTTTTAAATAATAAATCTAGATCATTTGGTGAATTAATTGAAAATCCAATTTTTTTAATATAACCATTTAATTTAAGTTTCTTTAAAGCAGAATAAATTTCTTTTCCACCTGGTTTTAGTAGCTCTAAAGGTTTATGAAGCAAAACTCCATAAAGTGAATTTATGTTTAATAATTTTAAAGAATTAAAAATTTGATTTCTTACCCATTGTTTGTGATCAATTTTTTTTTTTTCACAGTTTTGTAATTTAGTAATGACTTTAAAATTTTTTAAGTTTAGTTTTCCTATTTTTTCTTCACAATTACCATATGCTTTTGCTGTATCAATAAATTTAATTTTTGAATTTTTACAAAAAGTAAATATTTTTGAAATATTTTTCAAACTGATTGGTTTTTTTTTCAAAATACCATATTCAGTTGCAAAATTTGCTGTTCCTATTATAATTTTAGTGTTTGTACCCACGTAAATTTATTATTTAATCAATGCTCCGCACTTTGACATTTTAAGAAATTGTCAATGTATAAAAGCTTTTTTCTTTTTTTCATTAAACAGGTAAATATAAGTAGCCTGATTTTTTATTTACAACTATTTTTTTACTATTAACTAAAACTGATAATCTATTTTTTTGTTTATTAACAACTTCAAAAATTAAACCAGATAATGGTCCTGACATAAACTTTGCAGAAGTTTTTAATAAATTTGAAAAAAAACTCTGATTCAAATTTCCATTAAGATCTTCATTTTCTTTACAATATTTTATAAAATTTAATATTTGTTTTTGATGATATTTATATCCTAATAAAAAATAATTTAACCCGACTGTGAATTTTAACTGATTTAATAATTCATTTTTTTCAAGACTTTGGTGTTTGCAAAATATATAAGAACCTAAAACCATTTTTTTTAAAATTCTTGATTTATTTTTATTTTGACTATTAAATAACATGGTTGGATAATAAAACTCTATGTCGTTTCCTAGTTTTTTTTTCATTTCTTTTTTAAAATTGTAGATTTCTTTTAATTTTATTTTAGCTACTATCCACATTTTACTTTTTTCCCTTTAATTCTGATTGCAGCTCATCATATTCGTTCATTTTTATTTTCATAAATTCGATAGTTAGCTTAGTTTTTTGAGCAATCCCTTTTGGTGTTAAGTTGTAAATATAATTAATTTTTTTATCACTTTTTGTAAAATTATCTATTTTAACCAAACCTTTGTTTTTTAAAGCTTTTAGACAATAATTAAGTTTACCAAGGCTAAAACCTAGGTCTTCTGCTAATTCTCTTTGAGAAGAGCCAGGGCTATTTTGAATTTTTCTTAATACGTTAAAGTGATCTGTATTTTTTTTCATTTGTGTTCAATTCTTGAACAATCTTATCGTTCAAAGTTTGAACAGTAAAGTTTTTTTTTTAAAACTACATCTTGTGTAAAAATTATAATTTTTTATAAAATACAACTATATGTTGTATGGTGTTTTTAATTAATTAATTAGCAATTAAATGATAATTTAATACTACTATAATCTGTAAAATTTTATTAAAAATCAAATAATGTATATTTTAGGAATTCATAATGCTAGCGACGCTGGAGTTTGTTTAATCAAAGATCAAAAAGTTATATCAGCTGTCAATGAAGAAAGATTTAATCGGAAAAAAATGTATGCAGGTTTTCCATTTAAAAGTTTAGAATTTATCTTATCAAATCATAATTTAAACATTAAAGATATAGATTACTTTGCTTATGGATGGTGTGGGAAAAAAAATGACATATGTGATTATAATATCAAATTTTCTAATAGAGCTTACGAAGAATGTAAAAAAAATAATAACTTATATAAATTAATTCACGAAAGAGTTATTGTAGAAAATAAAAGAGATAATAAAAGAAGAGTTGATTTTGAAAAGGAATGCATAAAACTTAAAATTGATATTAAAAAAATTTTATATTTAGATCATCATCAATCACATGCGTGGTCAGCTTTTAGCTCTTCTCCTTTCAAACAAAGCTTAATATTTACACTAGATGGAAGGGGAGACTTGAGGTCTGGTTTAGTTAGTTATGGAGATTCTAAAAAAGGTATTAAAGAATTAAGTTATCTTGTTTCTGCGTTTGACGGTCTTGGTTTTTTGTATGGACAGATTACTTATTATTTAGGATTTACACCTCATAAACATGAAGGGAAAGTTACAGGCTTAGCTGCATTTGGAAACCCAAAAAAAACTATAAATATTTTTAAAAAAATTGTTTCTTGTAAGAATGGAGAAATTAAATGTAATTTAAATGAATATAGACCTTTTTATACTAAACTGTCTAAAAAACTTTTAATAAAATTAAAAAAACATTCAAAAGAAGATATAGCAGCCGGAGTACAAAAACATTGTGAAGATATAATATATAATTGGATTAAATATTGGATTAAAAAAAATAAAAATATTAAAAATATCTGTTTAGCTGGGGGTGTTTTTGGAAACGTAAAAATTAATCAAATAGTTTCAGAAATTAAAGGAATTAAAAATGTATATGTATTTCCTCATATGGCAGATGGTGGCATACCTTTTGGTTCAGCTGCTTTAGCAAAATACTATTTATCAAAAAAAGGGAAAGTAAAATTTGATAATATGTATTCAGGTCCAATATTTAAAGATAAAGAAATTTTAAAAGAATTAAAAAAGAATTACAAAATTTTAAATTATAAACTTTTAAAAAATAAACCTCTCGTTATAGCAAATAAATTAATAGAAGGAAAAATTATAGGTTTATTTGATGGAAAGATGGAATATGGCCCAAGAGCCTTAGGAAATAGATCAATACTAGCAAACCCAAAAGACTCTACTATTAACACTTGGCTAAACAAAAGATTGCATAGAACAGAGTTTATGCCTTTTGCACCAGTAACTCCTGTGGAGTATGCAAAAAAATGTTTTATAAATTGGAATAAAAGCCACGTTGCAAGTAAATTTATGACAAGAACATATCGCTGTACAAACAATTTTATAAAAAAGCATCCAGCTGTTGTACATATAGATGGCACTGCAAGACCTCAAGTAATATTCAAAAATGATAATCTTAATTATTATAATATTGTAAAAAAATATTGTGAGCTGACTGGTGACATGGCGTTAGTTAATACTAGTTTTAACGCTCACGAAGAACCGATAGTTTGTAAACCAAAAGAAGCTTTAAAAACACTACAAAACAAAGCAATAGATATTTTAATAATGGGTAATTACTTAATAGAACTGAAATAAATACATTATGAAATTAATACCTTACGGTAAACAATCAATAAATACCTCAGATATGAAAGCTGTATATAAGGCTTTAAAGAGTGATTTTATATCTGGAGGTAAGTACGTCACCAACTTAGAAAAAAATTTTAAGAAATATTTTAAATCAAAATATACTATTGCATGCAGTAGTGGAACATCAGCATTACATCTCGCTCTAAGCTCTATAGATATAAAAAAAAATGATGTGATAATAATGCCAGCAGTAAATTTTATTGCAGTTTATAATTTAAGCAAATTAATGAATGCTAAAATTTTTTTAGCAGATATTGATGCCCATTCAGGACAAATGACACCAAAAACATTAATCGAATGTATAAAAAAAAATAAAATAAAAAAAATTAAAGCTATAGTTACAATGTCTTTAGGTGGTTACCCAATAAATATTACTGACTTTTATGATATAAAAAAAAGATATAGATGTTATTTAATTGAAGACTCTTGTCATTCGTTAGGAGCTAGATATAAATATAATAATAAGTATATCTCAATAGGTTCATGTAAACATTCTGATATTTCTACCTTTTCTTTACATCCTGTTAAAACTATTACTTCTGGAGAAGGTGGTATAGCAAGCACCAATAATAAAAAACTGTTTAAAAAAATGATGTTATTTAGAGCTCATGGAATAGAAAAAAATCATAAGTTTCATTGGAAGTATAATGTAAGCAACGTTGGATTAAATTATAGAATAAGTGATATAAATTGTGCTCTGGCAATTTCACAGTTAAAAAAAATTAATAGATTAATTTTTAACAGAAATAAAATTTATAATAATTATATAAAATTTTTTAAAAACTATAAAGATATAACCTCAATACCTAAATGTGATAATAAACCTTCTTTTCATCTTTTTATTATTAATATTAATTTTCATAAATTAAAAACAAATAAAGATCATTTTTTAAACTATCTTAAAAAAAATAAAATTCTATCACAATTTCATTATACTCCAATTTATAAATTCAAAATATGTAAAGGTTTAAAAAAAGATTTTTATGGTTCAGAACAATATTATAAAAATGGACTTAGTCTTCCTATTTTTTCTGATTACACTAATAAGGAACAAAATATGGTTTTAAATAAAATTAAAAATTATTTTGATAAATACAAAAAGTTAAATAAAGATAAAAAATTGAATATTTTAAAAAATAAAATATTAATTTTGGGTGGGTCCGGTCTTTTAGGTCAAAATTTAATTAAAAGATTTAAAAATGAAGGAATAAATAATATTTTTTCAGTGTCTAAAAACAATAGTAAATTTAAAACTGATTTAACAAAATACCAAGATGCAAAAATAGCTTTCAATAAAATTAATCCTGAAATAGTAATAAATGCAGCGGGCTTAACTTCTCTTGAAGAATGTGAAAAAAATCCAAAAAAATGCTATCAAATTAATACAGGAATTGTAAAAAATATTTTAAAGATAAAATCTCAACAAAATTTCAAATTTATACAAATTTCTACTGACCAAGTTTATGGTCCAAATAGAAATATTTTAAATAAAGAAAATTCAAAGATAAAAATTGTTAATAATTATGCAAAATCAAAATATATTGCTGAAAAATTATGCCTAAAAGATAAAGAAATACTAATTATTAGAACAAATTTTTCAGGAATTTCAAACAGAAAAGTCAAAACTTTTTTTGAGTGGGCGCAGGAATCAATTAAAAAAAAGAAAAAACTTTTGTTGTTTGAAGATATGTACTGTTCAACAATTGATGTTCAAAGTTTATCTAATATCATTGTTAATTTAGTTAGATGCGATGCAAAAGGTCTTTTTAATATTGGGGCATCTAACGCTATAAGTAAAAAGGATTTTATTTTAAAGCTTGCTAATAAATTAAACAAAAAAAATAAAACCATCAACTATATTAGCGATAGCATAGATTTAATTTATCCTAAGAGAAATAAAAATTTAGGTCTAGATACAAAAAAAGTTACAAAACATTTTAAAATCAAAATGCCTTCATCTAACCAAGCTATTCAAAATATGATAAATGATAATTAAAATGAAAAATAAAAAAGCTATAATTCTAATTCCAGCCTATAATGAAATAAAGAGTTTACCTAAAATAATTACAAAATTAAGAAAATATAATATTTTAGTAATAAATGACTCGTCTTCCGATGGGACAAAAGATTTTTTAAAAAAAAATAAAATTAATCATTTAGATACGAAAAAACGATCTGGACAAATAAATTCAATAATTTTAGGTTTTAAACATATAATAAAAAAACATAAAAAAATTAAATATATAATTACGTTTGATGCAGATGGTGAACATAAAGTTTCTGATTTAAAAAAATTTTTTAATAAGATTAAGCTAAATCCTGATTTGGTTATGGGTTCAAGAAATCGAAAAAATAGAGTTCTCGAAAATATTATATCTATTATTTTTAATTATAGATTTAAAATAAATGACCCAATGACTGGCTTTAAGATGATTAAAACAAAAATTATCAAAGATAATTATAAACATTTAAATAATAGGTATTTTTTGATAGATTTTTTAAAAAAAATTTCTTCTAATATTAGTGTTCTAAATATTAAAATAAACTCTCCAGTAAGAACTGATAAATCTAGACACAATAGCTTTACCACTAATATTAATATGTTAAAAACATTATTTTTAATATTAATATAATTTTATTCAATATTTTGAAAATTAATTGGATCATCTTTTGCTATATTATTTCTCGCTTTTTTTCCAATTACTAGTTTATTTTTACTTGGAGGCAAACACTCACTTGTGCAAGGTCTTAAATAACTAATATGATTTTCTGTAATTAGCTCCCCCTTTAAAATATTTTTTTTTGCTCTCATGCCCCTTCTCTGAATTATAACAGTTTCTTTTTCATTATCTTCAATTTTTTTTTCAAAAATACCTAACGATTGTTCTAGCTCTCTAGTAGTTTCTACCATAATTTTCCAATCTTTTGGTGACATTGAAAATTTATGATCTGGTCCCTTAAGTTCATTATTGTCTGTAAAATGTTTTTCTATTACTCTTGCTCCTAGCGTGACAGCTCCTAGAACTGTAGAATTACCTGCCGTATGATCTGATAACCCAAGTAAAACTTTAGGAAAAAGTTTTTTATATGTTTGCAAAACATTTAAATTTATAAATTTAAAATTGTCTTTTGAAGCAGTATAATTTGTATTACACTGCATAAGCACTACATCTTCGTTAAATTTAATAGCTAAATCTACAGCTTCTTTAGTTTCTTCTATATTTGAGGCACCTGTTGCTATTATTATTGGTTTTTTCTGTTGAGCCATTTTTTTTATTGCATCATGATATGTTATATCTCCAGACCCAACTTTCCATGCACAAACATATTTTTCTAACTTGTCGATAAAATCTAGTTTGTAAGGAGATGTAAAATAGTCAATTTTTGCTTTTTCACATTCTTCTTTAAGTTGGGAGCTCCAATCCAATGGAATGCTAACTTTGTTATAAGCTTCCAAAACAGATATCTTCCATTCGGATTGATGAGAAATATTTCCAATTTTTTTAAAAGCGCTATCGCAAATTAAAGTTTCGCCTGTAAAATTTTGAAATTTAGCTGCATCTGCTCCTGCCTCAGCGCAATAATGTATCAATTCTTTTGCTTTTGACAATGATCCATCATGATTTGCAGCAATGTCTGCGATAAAATATGTGGGATAATCTAATCCTACTTTTTTATTACCAATGTTTATAAATTTTTTCATTATTATGAGAACTTAAAATCTATATTTAAAATTTTTTTCAGTGCATAAATCAAGCCAATTGAGCTATTAGTACTGGTAAGCTACACGCATTACTGCGCTTCCACACCCAGCCTATCAACGTGGTGGTCTACCACGGCTCTATAGGAAGAACTAGTTTTGAGGTGAGTTT